>JBKDBI010000357.1:0-5133 GCA_046314695.1 Bacteroidota bacterium
CGATACCCTCCGCTATTCAGAGGCTGCGCTCACGAGCTCGGTCGACTACCGGAAAAGCGGCGCTTCGCAGACCTGGGATTTCCGCAGCCTGCAGCCGAACGGACAAGGTTTGTACGAATACAAATCGGCCGTACAGGTGAACCCGGCCTACCTTTTCTGGGGACTCACCACCTATGGACTGAAGATAGCCGACTCTATCGGATTCGGCACCTTCCAGATCCGAAATGTGTACGATTTTTACAGGAATTCCAGCTCCAAATTCACCGCCGAAGGCCGCGGACTGACGTTCAGCGGTTTCCCCATTCCGAGCGATTACAGCGATCCGGATGAGATCTACCAGTTTCCGCTGGAATTCGGCGACCGCGACAGCTCGCGCTTCAAGGTGCGCTTCCAGCTTTCTACCTTCTTTACGTTGGTGCAGGAAGGCTACCGCATCAACGAAGTGACCGGATGGGGAACGGTTCGCACGCCGTATGGCGACTTCAACTGCCTGCAGGTGAAAACGCGCATCGTGGAAGTGGATACCGTGATCACCAGCTTCGGCCGTATTCCGGTTCCAAGGAATCAGGTGCAGTACAAGTTTCTCAGCACCAGCGAGCGCATGCCGATTTTTGAAGCTTCGGGTACCGAGGTGGGCGGCAACTTCACGCCACAGTTCCTTCGCTACCGCGACCAGTACCGCGGTCTGCAAAGCGCTTTGCGTCCCCGCGCCAGCTTCCGCGTAAGCAAAAGCAGCGGCTTCGTGGGCGATACCTTCAATATCACCGATGCCAGCACCAATGTTCCTACCGGCTGGAACTGGCAGTTCACCCCTTCCACAGGTGTGCGTTTTGTGGGAGGAACCACCGCCACCAGCCGCAATCCGCGCGTGGTGTTCAACGACCGCGGCAGCTGGAACCTGAAGCTTACCGCCAACAATTTCTTTGGAGCAGACGATACAACCGTCAACAACGCCATCACCATCGCCTGGGGCACGAATACAGCCGATGCAGAAACCGAAACCTATGCCCCCTTCCCTATTCCGGCGCATGACCGGATTTACCTGCATCCGCATGTCACCGGAGCTGTGAAGATGTGGGATATGCAGGGCCGCGATTGTTCGGCCATGTTGCGCCGCGATGGCCAGACCTTGTGGATCGACGCGCTGCCTGCCGGAAACTACCTCCTGGAGGCGGTGGTGAACGGCGCCGCCCAGCGCTGGCGCCTGGTGCTGGAATGAGGATGTGGCGTCTGGATATCCGTCTCCGAATGCCATTAACATGACGCTGCGATGCAGCTAGGAACATGACGCTGCGATGCAGCTAGTGATATGGCGCTGCGGTGCAGCTCATTGGGTTCGGGTGAATTCAGCGGTTCGTGGATATGACGCTGCGGTGCAGCCAGGGATATGGCGCTGCGGTGCAGCTCATTGGGTTCGGGTGAATTCAGCGGTTCGTGGATATTACGCTGCTGTGCAGTTCTTTGGGTTCGGAAGAATTGATGCTGGTGGTGTCGCTTCTGGTGGGAGGCCCCCTTTTTCCGTAAGGTCGTCCCTTGTGGGCGACCTGAATTCCCAGGATATAAATTTCACACCCATTCCTGATGTTCACCCTTTCTATGCGGCTGCGCCCCGAGACTGGAGGCAAGGGCGCGCAGCGACCTTGGTGCGCAGCACGGAACCCGGAAGGCGAGGATCAGGCGCCCAAAACATCCCATAAAAAGGACAGGCGCGGTCGGGGCTTGTGGTAAAAACTCTATACTTGCAGGAAAGCAATACAGGTGAAAATCGGGATATTGAAGGAAACCCGCGCCGGAGAGGCACGGGTGGCAGTGAACCCCGCCATCGCAGGCGAATGGGTAAAACGCGGATTTGAAGTCTGGGTGGAAAGCGGCGCAGGCCTGGCCTCCGCCTATAACGACGAGACCTATGCGGCGGCGGGAGCGAAAACAGCTCCGCGCGCCGATGTGATGGCGCAAGCCGATGTGCTGATGCAGATCAATGTGCCCGATGAGGCGACGCTGCAACAGATTCCGCAGGGCAAGCATTGGGTGAGCCTGCTGTACCACCGCAGCCGTCCGGAAGTAATTGCTGCACTGAATGCCAAGGGTTGCTCCGCCTGGTCGCTCGATGCGATTCCGCGTATTTCGCGGGCACAGAGCATGGACGTGCTGAGCAGTCAGAGCAACCTGGCGGGCTACCGCGCCGTGATCCTGGGTTCGCACCACATGAAAAAAGTATTTCCGCTGATGATGACCGCCGCCGGAACCATCACGCCTTCCAGGGTGCTGATTTTCGGTGTGGGCGTAGCCGGTTTGCAGGCCATTGCCACGGCGAAGCGCCTGGGTGCGATTGTGGAAGCCACCGATGTGCGTCCGGAAACGAAGGAACAAGTCGAAAGCCTGGGCGGCAAATTCATTGAAGTGAAAGGTGCCGAAGTAGCCAGCTCGGGCGGTTATGCGGGAGAAGCCAGCGAAGAATACCGTCGCCTGCAGCGCGAAGCTGTGAATAAAAGCCTGGCACAGGCCGATCTGGTCATTACCACGGCGTTGGTTCCGGGCCGTAAAGCCCCGGTTTTGGTAGACGAATCCCAGCTCGCCCTGATGAAACCCGGCTCGGTGCTGGTGGATATGGCTGTGGAGCAAGGCGGCAACTGCCCACTGAGCGAAAACGGCTGTGTGAAGGAAGTAAACGGCGTGACTTTGGTCGGATTGGAAAACCTCCCTTCTACCCTGGCCACGAACGCATCCGACCTGTTTGCCCGCAACCTTTCGGAATTCATGAAGTTACTGGTTCCGAAAGCAGAGGCCGAAATCAACCTCGAAGACGAAATCCTGAATGCCTGCCTGATATGCCATGCAGGTGAAATCCGCCACCAGGCATAACCTTAAACCCTGAAAACGATGCAAATCCTCGAATTCATACACGAACACATTACCTATATCTACCTCATCGTTTTGATGATTTTCGTAGGTATCGAACTCATATCGCATGTGCCATCGGTGCTGCATACGCCCTTGATGAGCGGTGCGAATGCCATCCACGGCGTGGTGCTGATCGGCGCGATCATCGTGCTCGGCAAGGCACCGGAAGACGATTATCTGAGCCTGGGACTCGGTTTCGTCGGTGTAGTGCTCGGAACCCTCAACGTGGTCGGCGGTTTTGTAGTGACCGACCGCATGCTGGACATGTTTAAAAAGAAGAAAAAATGATGCAGACGCAGATCCTCGAATTGCTTTACCTGCTGGCCTCGGTATCATTTGTACTCGGGCTGAAGTGGATGAACCATCCCGACAGCGCGCGCCGCGGCAACCTGCTGGCGGCTGTTGGCATGACACTGGCTGTGTTCGGAACCATTTTCCTGGCCGGAGACGGCGGCAGCGGCATGTCGAACAAAGGCATCATTTTGCTCGGCCTGGTGATCGGCACCGGCATCGGCACGATGATGGCCCGCCGCGTAAAAATGACCGGCATGCCCCAGATGGTGTCGTTCTTCAATGGCATGGGCGGAGCCTGTGCAGCCTTGATTTCCATTTTGGAATTCCGTGAAATGCAACATGCCGGCGGTGTGGAGCATGCCATTGAACTGGCAACCGGTGCAGCCGACGGCGGCAGCGCCATGAAACTGCTCATCATCTTTGCCGGGCTGATCATCGGGGCGGTATCGTTCTCGGGCAGTATCATCGCTTACGGCAAGCTGGAAGACAAGATCAAAGACCGCGTGTTGCCGATGCAGCAATTGGTGAACCTGCTCGTTTTCGGCGGCGCTTTGGCGATTGCCGGATTGATGGTGGGAGGTCAGCTGGAAGGCACACTTTGGTTGTATATCACCCTTGGTTTGGCACTGGTCTATGGCATCCTGTTCGTATTGCCGATTGGCGGAGCCGATATGCCCGTGGTGATCAGCCTCCTGAACAGCTTTACCGGCGTGGCTGCGGCCTGCGGCGGATTCCTGTACGACAACAATGTGATGCTGATGGGCGGTGTGCTCGTGGGCAGTGCCGGCACGATCCTTACCGTGGTGATGTGCAATGCCATGAACCGCAGCTTAACGAATGTATTGATTGGCAATTTCGGTGGCAACAAGGGCGGTGCAGCGGCAGCGAAAAGCGGCGGCGGTGGTACCATCCGCGAAGTGAGCGCAACCGATGTGGCCATCATGATGAAATACGGCCAGAAGGTGATCATCGTACCCGGTTACGGTTTGGCGGTGGCCCAGGCCCAGCACGTTTGCCACGAGCTGGAGGAGTTGCTGGAGAAGGAAGGCGTGGAAGTGAAATACGCGATCCATCCGGTAGCGGGCCGCATGCCCGGGCACATGAACGTGTTGCTGGCCGAGAGCAATGTGAGCTACGACAAGCTGGTGGAGATGGAGCATATCAATCCGGAATTCAATACCTGCGACGTGGTGTTGGTAGTCGGCGCCAACGACGTAGTGAATCCGGCTGCCAAGAGCGACCCTTCGAGTCCGATTTACGGCATGCCCATTCTGGAGGTTGAAAACGCCCGCCAGGTAATCGTGATGAAGCGCAGCATGAAGGCCGGCTATGCTGGCATCGAGAACGAGCTCTTCTACCAGCCCAAGACCGGCATGCTTTTCGGCGACGCCAAGGCCACGCTCACCAAGTTGGTGAATGAGGTGAAGACCTTGTAAATCGGTGATTGAGCGCCCGAAGCAACGCGGAGGGCATGCCTGCCCCGACAGTTTTCGTCGGGGAACTCGGGACACGGAAGTCCACGCCTCCCGGTCATTGAGTAGCCGCCCCTACCGGAGGTAGGGGTATCGAAATGTAAGGGAGGTGATGATGGGATTGGTTTCCCCGACGAAACCTGTCGGGGCAGGCGGCTCAACCACCGCCGCCCAGGAATTGAGTAGCCTTGCTGCCCAGCCCACCGCAGCAGTCCAGTCTTTTTCAGTCGGGAAAATCGGGACACGGAATTCCACGCCTCCCGGTCATTGAGTAGACGCCCCTACCGGAGGTAGGGGTATCGAAATGTGAGGGAGGTTTCGACGGAGCTCAACCACCGCGCTGCATTATATCCATTTGCATATAAATCAAAGAAAAACCCTATGTTTGTATGCGAAAGCATATAACATGGAATCTCTTTCGGAATTTGTAAAGAAAAGGCGCAGGCAAGCGGGCATGACCCAGGAA
>JBKDBI010000358.1:0-3478 GCA_046314695.1 Bacteroidota bacterium
CAGTCGCCGTGCCCCGACTGTAGCGCCGTGCCCCTATCGCAGGTAGGGGAAGCGTTGGGGAAATGTACCGGGAGTGTGCAATGAAAGAACAGGTTTCCCCGACGAAAACTGTCGGGGCAGGCGGCTCAACCACCGGCTCTGCGGCCCGGTCATTGAGTAGCCGTAACGCAGTGAAGGCGTATCGAAATGCACCGGGAGTGTGCAATAGAAGATCGGGTTTCGACTACGCTACGCTTCGCTCAACCACCGTCTCCGAGGGCATCAGCCGATCACTCATCCAGCTTCAGCACCGCCATAAAGGCGCTCTGTGGAATTTCCACATTGCCGACCTGGCGCATGCGTTTTTTACCGGCTTTCTGTTTTTCGAGCAGCTTGCGCTTGCGGCTGATATCACCACCATAACATTTGGCCGTTACGTCTTTACGCAGGGCGGATATGGTTTCGCGGGCAATTACCTTGGCGCCCAGGGCTGCCTGAATCGCGATTTCAAACTGCTGCTTGGGAATCAATTCGCGCAGCTTCTTGCAGATCTTCTTGCCAAGGTCGAACGCACTGTCGCGGTGGATAATCGCGCTCAATGCGTCGACCGGCTTGGCATTCAGCAGGATATCCATTTTTACCAGCTTGCTCTCGCGGTAGCCGATGGGGAAATAGTCAAACGAGGCATAGCCGCGCGAAATGCTCTTGAGTTTATCGTAAAAATCAAATACAATCTCTGCCAGCGGCATTTCGAAGGTTAGTTCCACACGGTCTGACGTGAGGTACACCTGGTTTTTCAGGATACCGCGCTTTTCCATGCAGAGCGACATGATGCTGCCCACATATTCGCCTTTGGTGATTACCGAGGCCTGTATGAAGGGCTCCTCTACATAATCGGTATGTTCCACCGGTGGCAAATCGCTCGGATTATTCACTTGCACCACATCGCCTTTTACGGTATAGGCGATATAGCTTACGTTCGGAACGGTTGTAATCACCGTCATGCCGAATTCGCGCTCCAGGCGTTCCTGGATGATTTCCATGTGCAACATGCCAAGGAAACCGCAGCGGAAACCGAAACCGAGCGCTGCAGAGCTTTCCGGTTCGAATACCAGGCTCGCGTCGTTCAGTTGCAGTTTGGACATGGCTTCGCGGAGTTCTTCGAAATCTTCGGTATCCACCGGATAAATGCCCGCAAATACCATCGGCTTCACGTGCTCAAATCCCTTGATCGCTTCGGCCGTTGGGTGCTCGTGGTCGGTAATGGTATCGCCCACTTCCACTTCCTTGGCCTCCTTAATTCCCGAAATGATATAGCCCACATCGCCGGCTTTTACTTCGTTGCGCGGGTTCATGTCGAGCTTCAGGATACCCACTTCGTCGGCGTAATAATCGCGGTTGGTATTCATAAAGCGCACGTGCTGCCCTTTGCGGATGCTGCCGTCCATTACACGGTAATAGGCGATGATGCCCCGGAAAGAATTGAATACGCTGTCGAAGATGAGCGCTTTGGCAGGGGCGTCCGGATTGCCCACCGGAGCCGGAACGCGCTCTACGATGGCGCGGAGGATTTCGTGCACACCCAGGCCGGTTTTGCCGCTGGCGGTCATGATTTCCTCGCGTTTGCAGCCCAGCAGTTCGACGATCTGATCGCTCACTTCCTCGGGCATGGCGCTCGGAAGGTCGATTTTGTTGAGTACCGGAATGATCGTCAGACCGTGTTCGATGGCCATGAACAGGTTGCTGATGGTTTGGGCTTCGATGCCCTGGCTGGCGTCTACCACAAGCAAGGCACCTTCGCAGGCTGCAATGCTACGGCTCACTTCGTAGCTGAAGTCCACGTGGCCGGGCGTGTCGATAAGGTTCAGGATATAATCCTTCCCCTCCAGCTCGTAATTCATTTGGATGGCGTGGCTCTTGATGGTGATGCCGCGCTCGCGTTCCAGGTCCATATCGTCAAGCACTTGTGCCTGAAGCTGTCGTTTGTCGACGGTACCGGTGTATTCGAGAAGACGATCGGCCAGGGTGCTTTTACCGTGGTCAATATGGGCAATGATACAGAAGTTGCGGATTTGCTGCATGAAACGAGCTGCAAATATACCGGTGCGGGAGCGAAGTAGGAATGGGCAATGAACGAAACCGCTGACCCCTTGGGGCAGTAATTTTATGCTGGCAGGAAGGTCACTGAGCGCCTTGAAGCGTTGCTCAAAGTCGCAGACGCAGAGCATCGCTGAGAGCAGTCGAAGTGATCATCGCAGTGTCTGTTTTTTGGGTTCAATGACCGAGTAGGCTCCACTTCGATGCGCCTACTCCGTGACCAGGACGATATAGAAATCGTAACCCGTCATTTCGACTGCGCTCCGTTGCACTCCGCGCGCTCAATGACCGAGCCGGCTCCACTTCGTTACGCCTACTTAGTGACCACCGCCTTATCCACCGGAAAACTCATCATCTCCGGCGTCAGCGATTCCAGGGGCTGCCAGAAACCTTGCAGATGGTAAGGCTTGCCCCACTTGCTGACAATGCGAGCGGACAGATCGGGCGTATCTGAACTGGTGACCTTATAATAGATGGAAATAAGCTGGTCGGCCGGATTGAAGGCGCTGCGCACGAAGTCTTCGTTGAGGTGAAACAATTCGAGTGCATCCAATTCGATGCCCAGCTCTTCCCTGAACTCACGGCGCAGGCAATCGGCTGTGCCCTCGCCGGGTTTGAGTCCGCCGCCGGGGAACTTCGTAAAACGCAATTCGTCCGGCCCTTCCCGCATCAGCAATACCGCTCCATCGCGTTGCCAGATGCCGTAGACGCGCACTATAATCCGTTCAATAACCGTTTCCCTTTCCGACATGGTGCGAATCTACAGCCTGCATGGTGGCAGCAATAGTTTGACGGATTTCAGCCGTAATTTGTCACCATGAATACACGCCTGATCCGCAACGCGCTTCTCATCAACGAAGGCCAGGAATTTACCGCCGATGTGCTCATCGAAAATGGCCGCATCACGCGCATCGAAAAGGGTGGCATAAACAACTGGAACGGTGATGCGATCGATGCGACAGGCTTGTGGCTCATCCCGGGTGCGATCGACGATCAGGTGCATTTCCGCGAGCCGGGCCTCACGCACAAGGCCGATATCGCCAGCGAGAGCCGCGCCGCCGCTGCCGGAGGCGTCACTTCTTTCATGGAGATGCCCAACGTGAAACCGCCCAGTGTGAGTATCGAATTGCTCGAAGAGAAATACGCCATCGCCGCCCGCAACGCCACGGTGAACTACTCCTTTTACATGGGCACCACCAACGAGAACTACGACGAACTGATGCGCGTAGATCCGGAAACAGTTTGCGGCATCAAGATCTTTATGGGCTCATCCACCGGCAACATGCTGGTCGACAACCATGCGGTACTCGAACGCATCTTCGCCCATACCCCCATGCTCATCAGCACGCATTGCGAAGACGAAGCCCGCATCCTGCAGCGCACAGCGGAATGGACCGCCCGC
>JBKDBI010000359.1:0-10136 GCA_046314695.1 Bacteroidota bacterium
GGGCATGTCTACGGCTGCCACGAAACCCGAATTGGCGAAGTATCCGTTGCGCTTGCTCGGGCTCCAGCCATTGACAACGATTTCTCCCGGCGCCGTGGCTGCTGGCGCGATGATGCCGCCCGGGCACATGCAAAAACTGAACACGCCTCTGCCCTTGGCTTGCTCTACCAGGTTGTAGGAAGCAGGCGGTAAAAAATCCCCGCGCTTCTCCTTGCGATAGCGCATGGCGTCTACCACAGACTGCGGATGTTCAATCCGAACACCCAGGGCGAAGGGTTTCGCTTCGATCAGGATGTTTTCCCGGTGCAGCATCCGGAAGATATCTCTTGCCGAATGCCCGGTAGCGAGGATAATTTGCTTCACCGGCATCCGGTGGCCATCGCCCAGGAGAAGGTGCGTAATACGTGATGTATCGCGCAACAGCCCGTCAACCCTGCAGTTGAAGCGTATTTCACCGCCGCAGTTCCGGATATGTTCGCGGATATGTTCAATGATACCGGGCAATTTATTCGTTCCGATATGCGGATGGGCCTCCCAGGCAATTTCATCTGCCGCACCATGCGCAATGAAAGCCTGCAGAATGCGGGGTACATCTCCGCGTTTGTCTGAACGGGTGTACAATTTCCCGTCAGAATAGGTTCCTGCACCGCCTTCCCCAAAACAATAATTCGAATCGGGGTCTACTTGTCCGCTACGGCATAGCTGGGCCAGGTCGCGCCGCCGTTCGCGCACTTCCTTGCCGCGTTCGAGGAGGATGGGCTTGCGTCCGAGCTCGATCAATTGCAGTGCAGCAAACAAACCTGCCGGCCCGGCCCCGATGATATGCACTTCTTCTGCCTTGCTGACATCGTTTGCCTTGAAATTCTCCGGCAACTGAAAAGCGTCTTGCCGGTCTGCCACCTCGGCCACGAATCGATACAAGGGTTGTTTACCCCGTGCATCTAGGCTTTTGCGCAACAACCTGACTTTCGATTGGGTGCCTTTCCCGGCTTCCTTACAGGCGGTGGCGTGCACCTTTTCCGCATCGGCCGCTGCCTCCGGCGTCAATACGAACTCGATGCGCGCAATCATGCCGCAAAAGTATGACCTGATAGCAAGCCCTCAGGATGCGTCCGTTTTTTCCTCGGCAAAATCCCCTTGCCAGGCATACCAGCCAAATAAACTGAGCCCGGCACAGATGGGAAGAGAGATGAATACGAAAATCCCCCACTGAATCCAGGTGTCAGCTTGGGGATGTGCTGTTATTTGCAGAATAGCAGTATAGAGAAGGGCAGCGAAAAGCAAGATGCCCGCAGGCATCCAGATCAATCCGGCCCAGCGTTGCAGTTTAGTCTTCATGGATTGGCGTGCGGTTGGTGAGGTATAAAGTGCCGATCAGGAAACAAAGGAAAGCTACACCGATGGGATACCACAAGCCGGCCAATGGTTCCTGCGGGAAAGCTGTGGTGAGCAGCACGGCAATGAAGGGTGTCATGCCGCCAAAAACGCCGTTGCCGATATGGTAAGGCAAAGACATGGACGAATAGCGGATGCGGGTTGGGAATTGCTCCACCAGGAATGCGGCAATCGGACCATATACCATGGCGACAAAGAGCAATTGGATGAATACCAATGCCACCATCCACATTGCTTTGTTTCTTGGTAAGAGACGGCTTTCTTTACCCGGTTTGCCTGCCAGTAACCTGCCATCGCTTTGCACCGTATCGGTTTGTGAACGGGTGGAAACGATGCCGTTTTTGTGCTGTACTTCCGAACGTTGAATGCGCAGTGTTTGGTTCCCCAGCTGCTTCGTTGCCACGGTTGCCATTTGCTCCTGAACTACCGCATCGGGCCTGGTTAATTCGAGCATGTTATGGTAAATGGGCCGATAACAAATCACAGCCAGTAACATACCGGCCATCATGATCCATTTGCGGCCGATGCGATCGCTCCAGGCGCCGAAAAGAATGAATAGGGGAGTAGCCGGAACAATCGCAAGTATGAGCAAGGTGCGGGTTTGGGCGAAGTCGATCAGGCAGCTGTTTTCCATATAAGTCTGGGCATAGAATTGTCCGGTATACCACACCACGCCCTGGCCCATGACGGCGCCGAAAAGGGTGAGCAATACCAGGCTGAGATTCCGCCGACGGGTGAAACTCTCGCGCAGCGGATTCACCGAAATCCTTCCTTCTTCCTTGATCTTCTTAAATCCCGGCGATTCATCCATGCGCAAGCGGATGAATACCGAAACCGCTACCAGTAACGCCGATATAAAAAACGGAATACGCCAGCCCCAGCTTTCGAAATGTTGGATGGATTGCGCCTTGTCCGGATCCAGGCTTACACGTGTAAGAAGGATAACGGACAGCGACAGCAGCAGGCCCAGCGTAGCCGTCGTCTGAATCCAACTGGTGTAATAACCGCGTTTGCCTTCCGGCGCATGTTCTGCCACGTAGGTTGCCGCGCCACCGTATTCGCCTCCGAGCGCCAGGCCTTGCAGGAGGCGCAATAACAAAACGATAACCGGTGCCGCATATCCAATGCTTTGAAAAGACGGCACACAGCCGATGGCGAAGGTGGCTCCGCCCATGATGAGCAGGGTGAGGAGAAAGGTGTGCTTGCGTCCGGCTTTGTCACCAAGCCGGCCGAATACCAGCGCGCCGAAAGGCCTGACGATGAAACCCGCTGCGAAGGTGGCCAGCGTTGCGAGAAGCGCAGTGGTGGGATTGTCTTTCGGGAAGAACTGCGCAGCCAGGATAGGTGCCAGGCTGCCGAATAGATAGAAATCATACCACTCGATCACCGTGCCGAGCGAAGCGGCGGCGATGACAGGTCGCATACGAAATTGCCCGGTCATGGGTTGCATGCCGGGCAATTTAGGTTTTGTTGCGGTTCGGGCCAATCGGCCCGTTTTATTTTATGCTTCGGGCTGGTTGCGGAAAACGAGTTCCGGACCATTACAAGCCAACAGGATGCGGCTGTCTTTATGCACTTCGCCGGCCAGGATTCGCTTGCTGAGTTCATTTACCACGCGCTTCTGCAAAACCCGCTTCAACGGACGGGCACCGAACTGGGGATCGTATCCCAGCTGTGCCAGCCAGTCGAGCGCGGCCTCGTCGACCTGCAACTCAATGCCCAACTCGGCGAGCTGTCTGGTGATATGCTTCATCTGCAAACCGACGATTTCGCGCACATGCTCCCGGCTCAGCGGCTCGAACATGATGACTTCGTCGATGCGGTTCAAAAACTCAGGCCGTATGCTGCGCTTAAGGATTTCAAACACCTGGCTCTTGGCCCTTGCCACCACTTCTTCCTTGTTCAGTTCCGTGAGGGTTTCGAACTGCTCTCGGATCACATCCGAACCGAGGTTAGACGTCATGATGATGATGGTGTTGCGGAAGTTTGCCGTGCGGCCCTTGTTATCGGTCAGGCGGCCATCGTCGAGCACCTGCAGCAGGATATTGAACACATCGGGATGGGCTTTTTCGATTTCGTCGAGCAGTACCACACTGTAAGGGCGGCGGCGAACGGCTTCGGTGAGTTGTCCGCCTTCATCGTATCCCACATAGCCCGGAGGCGCTCCAATCAAACGGCTTACGGTATGCTTCTCCTGGTATTCGCTCATGTCGATCCGGATCATGGCCTGATCGGAGTTGAAGAGGAATTCAGCCAGGGCCTTGGCCAGTTCGGTTTTGCCGACACCGGTGGTGCCGAGGAAGATGAAGGAGCCGATGGGTTTCTTCGGATCCTGCAGGCCCGCCCGGCTGCGGCGCACAGCGTCTGAAATAGCGGCAATAGCCTCTTCCTGACCTACTACACGGCGGTGCAGTTCGTCTTCGAGGCGGAGCAGCTTGTCGCGTTCGCTCTGCAACATGCGCTGCACGGGAATGCCTGTCCAGCGGCTCACCACTTCGGCGATGTCTTCGCTGTCCACTTCCTGCTTCACCATGGGCTTGTCAGATTGGGCCTCTGCCAGCCGCACCTGCAGCTGCCGCAGGTCGTCTTCAGCCTGCTTGACCAGTCCGTAGCGTATTTCAGCCACCTTGCCGTAGTCGCCGTTGCGTTCGGCTTGTTCGGCTTCAAGCTTGTATTGCTCGATCGCTTCCTTCTTTTCCTGGATGCCGTCTACAATTTGCTTTTCCTGCTGCCAGCGGGCGTTGATGCCGGTGCGTTGTTCATTCAGGTTGGCGATTTCCTCGCTGAGCTGATTCACCTTGGCTTCGTCGTTCTCGCGCTTGATGGCCTCGCGTTCAATCTCCAGCTGCATGATGCGGCGGTTGAGCTCGTCGAGTTCTTCGGGAACCGAATCCATCTCCAGGCGGAGCTTGGATGCCGCTTCGTCGAGCAAGTCAATTGCCTTGTCGGGAAGGAAACGATCGCTGATATAGCGCTGGGAAAGTTCCACCGAGCTGATGATGGCTTCGTCTTTGATGCGCACGCGGTGGTGCATTTCGTAGCGCTCTTTCAATCCGCGGAGGATGGAAATGGCGTCCTGCGTATCCGGCTCTTCCACCATCACCTTCTGGAAACGGCGTTCGAGGGCCTTGTCGTTTTCGATATACTTCTGATATTCGGCCAGGGTAGTGGCACCGATGGCCCGGAGTTCGCCGCGTGCCAGGGCCGGCTTGAGGATATTGGCTGCATCCATCGCGCCTTCGCTGCGCCCGGCTCCGACGAGGGTATGGATTTCGTCAATGAACAGCACGACATCGCCGTCGCTGCCGATCACTTCCTTCACCACACTTTTCAGCCGCTCTTCAAATTCGCCTTTGTATTTGGCACCTGCGATGAGCGCGCCCATGTCAAGGCTGAAGATGGTCTTGCTTTTCAGGTTTTCAGGCACGTCGCCGCGCACAATGCGGTGGGCAAGGCCTTCGGCGATGGCTGTTTTACCCACACCCGGTTCGCCGATCAGCACCGGATTGTTCTTGGTGCGGCGGGAGAGGATCTGGAGCACACGCCTGATTTCGTCGTCGCGGCCGATCACCGGATCCAGCTTGCCGATACTGGCGAGTTGGTTCAGGTTAATGGCGTATTTGCCCAGGGCATCGAACTGCGTTTCCTGGGTCTGGCTGCTTACCTTCTGGCCGCCCCGAACCTCCTTGATGGCCTTGCGCAGCTCATCGGCTTTCACACCTGCATCCTTCAGCAGCTGGGCGGTACTGTCTTTCGATTCGAGCAAGCCCAGCAGGATATGTTCGTTGGTGATAAACTGGTCGTCCATCTCACGCATCGCCTTTTCAGCCTGCATGATCACCTGGTTGGTGTTTTGGGAAAGGTAAACCTGTCCGCCGCTCACCTTTGGCAGGCTGCGGAGATGGGCGCTGTTGGCATCGCTTACGCGCTTTAGGTTGGCGCCTGTTTTACCGAACAGGTAGTTCATCAGCTCGGCATCTTCCTCCAGTACAGCATGGAGCAGGTGGGCTGGTTCTATCGCCTGCTGACCGAATTCCAGCGCCGATTGCTGGGCTTTAACCACCGCTTCCTGCGCTTTGACCGTGAATTTGTTCAGATTCATAATTTGCTTTGGCTCTCCATGCGCAATTGTTCGTCCAATTCAAATTATGTGACAAAAAGTCATTTGTTGATGCTTTTTTGAAAGAAATTGCGACAAAATGACGCGTGTGATTTCCGGTAATCAAACGGGGTCAGACAGGTTGACGGAATGAGGTATACTTGTAACATGCAAAAAGGAACCCTTATGATGGCGTTGGCTGTGATTTTGTTTTTCGCAGCAGGTTGCAAGAAGGAAATAGACGGTGAAACCGGCACTCCCTTCGTGTTGAAGGTGAACCAGAAGGCCGCCATCGCAGATAACTTGAACCAACGCAATCTGATGGTGAAGTTTGAAGAGGTGTTGGAAGACAGCCGTTGCCCCGAGGGAGCCATGTGTTTCTGGGCAGGGCAGGCCATCGTTGCGGTATCTATCAATGGAGAACAGTTGAAGCTGAAGGTTGCTGACTCAGATTCTGTTTGGGTAAGCTGGAAAGATTACCGGGTGCGTTGCAAGGCGCTCAGTCCTTACCCTACGGTGAAAGACAAAACAGGGAAAAATCCGAACAAGCGCAAGGAAGCCATGTTGGAAATCAGATGAAGCTTGTTCATACGGCCGTTTTTCTGCTTTTAATCTCCGGCTTGATACAGGCCTGCGCTCCTGCATTGCGCCTGGATCGTGAACACACGTTGGCCTATGGGGAGGGAGTAAAATACCGGATCCAAGGCTTCCGAAAGGAAATACTTCAGTTTCAGTGGGTGGTGGAAGACAGCCGTTGCCCAAGGGGTGTAAACTGCATTCAGGCAGGCAGGGCATTGGTTCAGCTGCGTATGGGCGATTCCAGTTATGTGTTGCAGGAAGGCCAAAGTCAGTTGCATGGCAAGCGCATGATAATCTTAAAATCGCTATTGCCTTACCCAAATGCGACAGACACCCAGCCCCTCGGGCTGGCGCAATACCGTATAAACTTTCTGCTGGGAAAAGCAGAAAGCAGTGCCTATTGAATTTGGCTTATCCCATTGCGCTGGGTATAACTTGTGCAGCTGTATTTATATTTCCTGTCTCATCTTTGCACAAGTAAAAAATGGCCACCGTTCAGGAACTCAAGACCATTGCGACGCAAGTGCGCCGCGATATCATTCGGATGGTTCACGCAGTGCAAAGCGGTCACCCCGGCGGTTCGCTGGGCTGCGCCGACTGGTTCACTGCCTTGTTTTTCCATATTATGCGGCACAATCCTGCGGCATTCCGGATGGACGGAAAAGGGGAAGATGTCTTCATCCTTTCCAACGGACATATATCGCCAGTCTATTATTCGGTGCTCGCCCGCAGCGGTTATTTCCCGGTTTCCGAATTGTCGACATTCCGCAAATTGAACAGCCGCTTGCAAGGACATCCGGCTACGCACGAACACCTGCCCGGTATCCGGGTAGCCACCGGTTCACTCGGTCAGGGTTTGTCGGTAGCAGTCGGAATCGCCCTGGCCAAGAAGCTCGATCAGGACCCACATATTGTTTACTGCAATACCGGTGATGGCGAATTGCAGGAAGGACAGATTTGGGAAGCCGTGATGTTTGCCGCCCACCAAAAAGCTGACAATCTGCTGGTTACGGTAGACTTTAACCTGCAGCAAATCGACGGCAGTACGGTTGATGTGATGGGCCTCAGCGAGTTTGGCAGCAAGTTTGCATCTTTTGGTTGGGAAGTGCTGCACATGAATGGGAACGATATGGAGGATATCCTCCGTGTTATTCCGCAAGCGCAGGCAAAACTCGGAAACGGCAAGCCCGTGGTTGTGATTATGAAGACCGAAATGGGCGAGGGCGTCGATTTCATGACAGGTACGCATGCCTGGCACGGAAAAGCACCCAACGATGAACAGTTTGCCAAGGCCATGGCACAGCTTCCCGAAACTCCTTTGGGAGATTATTGAAAAAGCTATGCTGAAAAACCTTACCGCAGGCCTGCTGGTGCTTCTCACCGCATTCAGTGCCACAACGGCTTCGGCCCAGGCAAACCAAACCCAGAAAACCCGTATCCTCTTCGTGCTCGATGGCTCCGGCTCCATGTCGGCCCAGATGGACCAGGAAGACCGGATGACCATCGCCAAGCGCATCATGACCAAGCTAATCGACAGCCTGCGCGTGGTTGAAAACCTGGAAGTGGGTCTGCGCGTATTTGGGCACACCGTGCCCATCACACGGAAGGATTGTTCTGACTCCAAACTCGAAGTTCCTTTCACACCCTTCAACCACAAGGAACTCATCACAAAACTCAATTCGATACGGCCTTTGGGTTATACCCTGATCGCCAAGTCGCTGCTCGAATCGGCCAACGATTTCCCGGTCGACAAAAGCAGGAATATTGTCATACTAATTACCGACGGCCTGGAAGAGTGCGACGGCGATCCCTGCGCAGTGAGTGAAGCGCTGCAGAAGAAAGGCATCATCCTGCGGCCGTTTATCGTCGGCATTGGCGCCAACAGCGAACAGTTCCGGGCTGCCTATAACTGTGTGGGACGTTTCTTCAATGCCGAGAACGAACAGGAATTCGGCAAGATCCTCGGGGTGATTATGAGCCAGGTGCTCAACAACACCACCTGCCAGGTGAACCTGCTCGATGTGAACGGACTACCTTATGAAACGAATGTGCCCATGACCATTTACGACAATGCTTCGGGTATGGTCGTCGAGAATTGGGTACATACGATGAATGGCAAAGGTGTTCCGGATACTGTTTACCTCGATCCGGTGCGCAAGTACGACCTTACTGTTCACACCATGCCGCCGGTGCACAAGAAGAATATTGAAGTGATTCCGGGTCGCCACAATACCATCGGCGTGCCGGCTCCACAGGGCGATATGCACCTCAAGATTGGCGGTGTTACGAAATACGACCGGCTCGTGGCCATCGTGCGCCGCAACAATGAAATGCAGACGGTGAATGTGCAGGACTTCAATACGAAGAAGCGCTACCTGACAGGCACCTACGACATCGAAATCCTGACCACGCCGCGCATCTTCCAGCCAGGAATCAGCATCAAGCAGAGCCAGACCTTCACGATTGAAATCCCGGGCCCGGGCATGTTGCAGCTCAATGTGAGCCGCGAAGTTGTGGCCGGAATCTTCCGCACGGTAAACAACAAGTTGGAATGGGTCTGCGATATCGACCCGAACAAAATGGGCCAGGTGATCATCATGCAACCCGGCGAATACAAGTTGATGGGCCGTTACAAGGCGGAGACCCGCACTGTTTACACTTTCGAAAAACCATTCAAAATCACCACCGGTACGGCGGTGAATATGACACTCTGATATACCCATGAAACCATTTGAAGTGAGCGCCCACAAAGACACCCGTTCGGGTTTTGGCGCCGGATTGCTGGAAGCTGCCCAACGCGATGCCCGGGTAGTGGGTTTATGCGCCGACCTTACCGGCTCGCTGATGATGGACGCTTTCCGCGATGCTTTCCCCCAGCGTTTTTTTCAGGCCGGTATTGCTGAAGCCAATATGATGGGCACCGCAGCTGGCCTGGCAACCGGAGGCTACATTCCTTTTGCCGGTACATTCGCCAATTTCGCCACCGGCAGGGTTTATGATCAGATTCGCCAGAGCATTGCCTATTCCCACAAGAATGTGAAAATTTGTGCATCGCATGCCGGCCTTACGCTCGGTGAAGACGGTGCCACCCACCAGATTCTCGAAGACCTGGGCCTCATGAAAATGCTCCCGGGGATGACGGTAATCAATACCTGCGATTACAACCAAACCAAGGCAGCCACGATTGCCATTGCGGCGCACGAAGGCCCGGTTTACCTGCGCTTCGGCCGTCCGAAATGGCCGGTATTTACACCCGCAGACCAGGTTTTTGAAATAGGGAAGGCATGGATGGTGAACGAAGGCACCGACGTAAGCATCTTCGCCACCGGTCACATGGTATGGAAAGCCATAGAAGCCGGGGTTCGCCTCGCTGAACAGGGCATTTCTGCCGAGATCATCAATATCCACACCATCAAACCGCTCGATATGGAAGCGGTGCTGAATTCTGCCCGCAAGACCCGTTGTGTGGTAACGGCCGAAGAACACCAGATCAATGGCGGTCTTGGCGACAGCATCGCCCAACTGTTGGCCCGGAACCTGCCACTGCCGGTGGAGATGGTTGCCGTGATGGACAGCTTCGGCGAAAGCGGCAAGCCTGAAGAATTGATGGTGAAATACGGCATCGATACGCCGGATATCATTGCAGCTGTGGGGCGGGCAATTGCGCGCAAAAGCTGAGCTATTTCATCCGGCCCCAGGGTACGTTATTTTGGGAGTCGGTTTGTGATGACATACATCCAGCAGGGAAGCCAGGTCGATTGACGCTTGACATTCAATGTGTTATGACGCAATTCGATATCATCTCATGAGGGCCGGAACGATAGCTGCAATGTAGCCCGACCCGGCCTTCCGGGTCGCATATCCTAGCTGCGGAATGGAAACGGCGTCCCGACCCGGTTATCCGGGTCGTATGGCATGGATAAGATCCAATTTAAATCAACATCAACCTCACGATAGCCGCTCGTTGAATCCGGCCTAAAACAAAAAAACCGACGCATCGTCGGTTTTTTTATGTAATCAAAGGATTTTTTGTGCCCAGTACTGGACTCGAACCAGCACGCCG
>JBKDBI010000360.1:0-3693 GCA_046314695.1 Bacteroidota bacterium
GCAGAACGATCTGTACCGGCTCTGCCGTCTCTCGGCGGGCTCGTGGACGCTGTCGGACCCCGGCACGGGCGCGAACCGTCGTCTGACGATCGACCTGAAGCTGGACAACTACGCGATCAACCGGTTCGCTCCGGGCCAGCAGGTCCAGATCGCAAGCCAGGCCGGTGCACTCCGCAACAGCGGCGTCATCACCATCGTGGAGAGCGTCGACGAGACGCGTGCGATCGTGACGTTCCGTAACTTCGACGACAGCGTCTTCAACGCGGGCGGTGCCAACTCGGTCGCGGACAACGACATCGTGATCGTCCCCGGCACCATCGGCACCGCCTCGACGCCGTACGCGAGCAGCCCGTTCTTCACGGGCATCGCGGGCGTCCGCAGCTGGCTGAAGACGGGTCAGGGCGGCAACGACAACATCATCCTGGGCCCGGAAGCCACGAACGAGTCGCCCTTCAGCGGCCGTATCGACGTCACGGTGCACCCGGAGTTCAAGTCGCTCCTGTTCGACGCCGGCAACCAGCCGCTCACCCAGCAGTTCCTGCGTCGCATCATGGCCCGCTGGCACTCGGCCCGAGCCGTCCGCTACGGCCAGAGCATCGACCTGCTCCTGGCCAGCGAAGGCGTCTGGCTCGCGATGGAAGCCACTCAGGCGACCCGCGAGATCATCGACCGGACCGGCCGTCTCGCGACCGTGCAGAACGGTCAGGGCTCGGAAGGCGAGGGCGGCATGGTCTTCACCTACGAAGGCGAGACCTACCGCGGCAAGACGAGCGGATGCATGCAGGCCAACACGGTCTGGGGCATCAAGTCCAAGAACAACTGGGACGTCTACACGCCCGCTTCGTTCAAGGGCAAGAGCTTCGACAAGGCGCCCCCGATGGTCCCCTTCCAGTTCGTGGGAAGCACCCTCAACGGCACCGACAGCCACCAGATCCCGATCCAGAAGGTGGACGCGAACGGCAACACGGCCCTCACCGAAGGTGTCCAGATGCCCGGCACGTTCACCATGCAGGTTGTGCCTCGTCAGATCCCCGGCATCGTGATTCAGAACGTCGCCGAAGATCGTCAGTACAGCCTCTAATCTGACTTCAGCCCCCTATCCTGAAGGACCCTTGCCAGCGTGGCTTGGGTCCTTCTTCTTTTCAGGGACCGCCATCCATGAACCTCATCGTCTCGACCCCGTACGACCGAGCCTTCCACGCCTGCGGCCAGCTCAGCTCCGACCGGCACACGCTCCTCGCCCACAACGCGTGGTCCGACTGGCTCGTCCGCCAGACCGCCAACCCCCGTCTCTTCCTGCTCCGCCACCACTGGGCCAACTCGACCGTCCTCTGTGCCTGGGTCTACAGCCCGGCCGAGGCGACCGTGCCTCTCTTCCAGGAGCTTGAAGCGTTCAAGGCGGACCCCCGCGAGTGGTGGCCCTCGGACCTTCTGCCCCCGGACCGGCTGCTGGCCCGGTTGGCACCCCTCCCATCCGACGGCACGCTGCCGTTCAAGAAGGCCCTGGAGGACGAGAAGGCCGCCAAGCGGGCGCTCGCGGAGCAGGCCTCGATCGAGAAGAGCGACATGGTCCGCAGCCTCCGGCGCCGCGGCTCCACGGAGATCGCGGCCGGCATCGAGAGCGGAGCCGTCAAGTGGCAGCCGACTACGATCACCGGCAAGGACGCGGCCCGCGAGCAGACGAAGCAGCTCCTTGAAATGACGAAAGGGCTCTGATGGACTCCAACTTCTCCTACCTCCAGGCCGACGTCGAACACATCCGCACGATGCTCGACGCGTCTCGGATCGACGGGGGCAAGTACACCGACTCGTACATCTGCTCCTACTCGCTCACGCACTCGATGCGGAACGTCCTCTCCCGCCTCTCAAACAACAGCGGGTGCCGCATCCTCCAGAAGTTCCGCATCACGCCCGTGGCGGGTCAGACCCGGTACAAGCTGCCGCCGTGCATCGAGGGCGTCATCCGCCTTCAGTTCACGGACACGCTCGGCAACGTCGTGGGCGAGATCCAACCCTTCTCCCCGTGGAGCGCGAACGGCCAGGGCTGGCGACTCGAAGGCACGCCGGGCTTCCTGAGCATCGTCTTCGACGCGACGCCCGACCCCTCCCAGTTCCTCGACATCGTCTACATCTCCAACGGCGACTGGTATCCCCACTACGGCGAGGGCGACCTCGAAGCCCCCAAGACGGGCAACCTCCAGGTCATGTCGCTGGCGACCGCGCCCATCCTGGGGACCGTCGACCGCCGGGAGTCCGCCTACCTGGGCTCGCACGTGCGGATCATCCCGAGCAGCAACGCACCCGTGCAGGAGCGTCAGATCCTCCGGCACTGGCACGACGGCACCGACTGGAAGATCGAGTTCGAGGCCACCAACCCCGAGCTCATTGACAAGCACAACTACGAGATCGTCGTGCCCGGCTTCGGCGCCTTGCACCACGCCGTCGCGATGCTCACCGCCTTCGAGTTGTCGGTCGCCCTCTCGGCCACCCAGTCGAAGCAGGGCGGCATCCTCACCCTGTACAAGACCGCGATGAAGACGGCCCTCGACAACGTCACCTCGATCAATCGAGCGCTCGGCTTCTACATGGAACGCAACGTGCCGGGCTCCGCCGTGAACATGACCTTCGGGAAGAACTGATGCCCTCCACGAACCCCATCCAGTCGGATCTTGGCGGCGACGCGATGAACCAGTGGGCCTCCACGTTCAGGCCCCGGTTCTCCACGTCCGTCATGACCCGGCTCGCGACCGGGTTCGGCCAGCAAAAGATCCGAGACCCCCTCCCATTCCCGCTGCCACGCGCCCGCACCTCCCAGCAGCCCACCCTCCGCCGTCCGTTCGACCAGGGCGTCCTCACCCCCGTCCTGCTGCCTGCCTCTTCGGCCATCATCGTCGCGGAGACGCCCAACGAAACGCCCGGCCTCGACACGACGCCCGGCGACCAGTCCACGCCGGGTGATGAATCCACTCCGGGCGATGAGTCCACACCCGGCGACGAGTCGACCGACGGTGAAGACACCACGCCAGGCGACGGCACCACCGAAGGTCCCGGCGAAGAGACCACACCCGGTGAGGGCACGACCCCCGGTGACGAATCCACGGGCGGTCCCGGCGAAGAATCCACTCCGGGTGACGGTCCCGACACCGATGGCGTGGCGACGTCCGGCGGCGGCGACACGCCCGGCGGCTTCACGACCGGTCCGGACGGGACCGCTGTCATCGGCGGGGGTGGTGGCGGTCAGCCTCCGTGGGGCGGCACCGATGGTCCGGGCCAGACCGGCTCCTCCTCGTCGAGCAGCTCGTCCAGCTCCGAAGACCAGTGTGCCGGGTGCGGTGCGGGCTTCACCGTCAACCTCAGCGCCGGCCCCTCCTACGTCCGCAACTCCGCCAATCCGACTGAGTTTGTCGACTGCACCGCCTTCAACCCCATCGAAAGTCCGAGCGCGTGCGGCAGCTTCGTCACTGCGGCGTTGGACGACGCCTGGTTCCAGTACGACCAGTTCGTGTCTGCCGGGATCGCGGGCAATCCCCCTCCCTTCCCCCGCTCCTCCGAGCTGGGCGCCTACTGCGGTTGCGTCGTCAAGCAGCAGGTCCCGGGCATGCACCGCGTCCCCGGTAGCAACTGTCTGTGGGCCGAGACCATCGTCACGGAGGTTTGCTTCGAGAACGCCCGAGTGACGCCTCTGCACCTGGA
>JBKDBI010000361.1:0-4782 GCA_046314695.1 Bacteroidota bacterium
GGCCCCGTTGCCGTCCACCCGGCAACGCCCTTGTCGGCGCGGGTGGGGCCACGCCACGTCTAAACGGGGGGAAAAAACCCCCCCCCCCCCTTTGTTTTTTAGTATCTTTGCACCACACCGGGCCAAAGCCACGCCCCGCAAGGGTTACAGAAAAACGCGTTTTTTTTCTTCATGGCCAAACCCGCGCCGGATAACGTCCGGGAAAAAAGGCCCTTTTTTTTTTCGCGGCCAAAGCCACGCCCCGCAACGTCCCCGCGTTTTTTCGCGTTTGTCTGATAATGTCCATTATGTTAAGTTGCCCGAAACGAGCGCAAACCCACGCCCCCCAAGGGTTACAGCGTATTTATACCCGTTTTGCCCCTGCAATGTTCCACGCCGGACGCCCTTTTGTTTAGGTTTACCCCGTTATTGTAAGGATTTGTTTAAGAAAAAACAAAAATCGACCCTGATTCGTACTTTCGTGTGTGAAACGGGCCACGCGTTTAAGCAACGACCCCGACCGCCTTTTTTTGACCCCGTACCCGGTCGGACGGCAACGGATCCACCACCACCACAAAAACCGATATAGTCCGGAATTCCGGACTCAAACCGCCGCCGTATTTGTCCCGAATTCGGGACGTTTTACCACCCGGCCCCGGTTACTTGTTTAGGTTCATGGTTACGGTTATTTCGGTTTCGCCTTCGCCGGTGATCGCTTGCCGGGAAAGTTTCGGCCGGAAATATTCCAACAGGCCGGCGTAAGCGTAAACGAATTGCCCGGGCCTGAGTTCCCGCATACTTTCGATAAGCCGCGCCGCCCCTTCGCCGGTTAAATAGGTTTCGATCTGTTCCCACGAACCAGCCCCCACGGCTTCGCGTAATTGCGTCCGCTTGTTTTTTGCCCCTTTGGTTCGTCCGCCGCGCCGTTCGCCCGGTTTGAAGCTCGTTTCATTTAGTGCCATATTTTGCCCTATTTATTACCAATGTACAAAAGCCGGAAATGCAGCCCTTTTCATATAAGGGCGCAAATTCATAAACGCGGAAAGGATTGCAGCAACCGGCACAAAACCAGCCTTTTACAGCTATTTTACCACACACAGTGAAACGACACAACCGGCGGCAAGATTGACGCGCGCCTGATCGACACCCCCCCGCGGTAATACCACACCCCGCGCGGGTTTGCGCGTTTTTGACTTATCAACAGGTAGGAAAGGCCACCCCGCAAAGGGTTTACCGTTTTCTGTGGAAGACTTGCAAAAAATCAACCCTTGCAGGCCCTTTACTTTGTTAATGCAAACCGCCAACAAAGTGTAATACAGCGAATTCATGAACGACACAAACCCACCACCCACGCCGGCCGAAATAGCCGCCTTGCGCCGCGAAATAGCAGCCTTGCGCCGTGGATACCGTGCCACCCTTCGCGCTGAAATAGCCACCTTGCGCGCTGAAATAGCAGCCGAAATAAAAACGATCACCACGCCGGCCCCGCCTTCGCCGTTCGACGATCTGTTAACCGTGCCAGAGGCGGCCGAATTCCTGCAGGTAAAGCAACAAACGGTTTACGTTTACCTGAACCGCGGCACGATCAGAGGCAATAACACCGGACGCCGCGTCTATATCACCCGGGCCGAATTGATACGCTACATGAAAGGATTACCCCACACCGAAACCGGATAAAAAAGAAAGGGCACAGCCACCACGCCGCGCCCCTTCACTTGTGAGTAATAACGAGGTTTAACCGTCCCCGCCGCTTGCTTACAAAGATAGCCCGAAACATGGAAACGACACACAGACACCACACCCGAAACACAGCCACGCGGCGCAAAAAAGCCCCGCCCCATCGAACGCAAACCAACTAAAACCAAATGAGTAATAACCACAAAAAACCCACGCCGGACACACCACCACAGACGCCCGGCACAGATCAGACCCTACCCACGCCGCCGCCTGCAGGGCCACACCTTAACAGGATAGTAACGGACGAAAACAAAAGGCCCGTTTTTAAGTGGGGGGAATTCCAAACGCGCCGCGTAACCCCGGCCGAATTCGAAGCACAGAAAGCACACCCTAAAGCCTACGGAGAGGCCATTATTTGCGGCCCTATTTCGGACGGTTTAGAGGTTATCGACATAGACACCAAGGCCGACCCGTCCGGGACTTTACACGGACGATATTTAGCCCTAATAGCGGCGGCAAATCCGGATTTATTCGCCCGGCTTTACATAGTGCAAACCCGCTCAGGGGGCGCGCATATTTATTACCGTTGCGACACACCCGGCCGGAATGACACGTTAGCGGAACGGTTCACCACGGACGCCGAACGATCCACCACACCCGCGCGCCGGGTTACGTTAATAGAAACACGGGGGGACGGCGGTTACGTTGTGGCCCCACCCACGCCGGATTATATCCCCTTGCAGGGTTCAGCCGAAAAAATCCCGGTTATATCCATGCACGAACGCGGGGAATTATTCGCCCTTGCGCAAAGTTTCCACGAACGAGAGCCGGAACCGGAACCCCTGCAGCCACGGAACCAACAGGGCGGAACAAAGGACACCCGCAACCCTTTTGAGGAATACAACGAAGCGGCCACGCCTGCAGAGGTTTGCGACCTATTGACGGGCAAAGGGTGGAAACCGGTTTACAGCAAGGGCGGAAAGGATTTTTACAAACGCCCGGGGAATTCGGACGCGGTTACGTCCGGGGATTACCATCACGAAAAAAAGGTTTTCGGCGTGTTCACCACGAACGGCCACCCCTTCGAAGCGCGCAAAGGTTACAGCCCGGCCGCAATACTGAACGCCCTGTATTTCGGTGGGGATTGGAAAGCAACGGCGGCACACCTTCGCGGCCAAGGTTACGGCAAACCCATAAACGGGGAACACCTTAAAGCCGTAAACACGGCCGCCGCAATGATCCGGGCAAACAAACCCGCCGCCCGAATCGTGGACGCCTTAACAAAGGACGGACACGCGCCAAACGAAGAAAAGGCCCGGGAGATAATCCAACAGGCCGAACAAAGCGTAAACGACGAAACCGGGGAATTTTGGCAGTTCACGGAAAGGGGCGGCGTAAAAATCGACTTTACACGGTTTTACGAACTATTAGCCGGCTTAGGGTTCGCCCGGTGGATGGATTCAGGATCTACGAAACCGGTTTACCTGCAAACGGTCGGAATGATCGTTCGAGAGGTTGCCCCGGGGGGTATAGCGGCGGCGGTTTTCGATTACCTGCAGAAAGCCGGCGCGCCTGCAGAGGTTGAAAACCAATTCAGGAAACAGGCCCCCGCGCTTTTATCGGATTACTATTTGTCCGTATTACTTGCCGGCCGGAACATTCAAACGGTACGGGACACGGAACACACAAAATATTTGCCCTTTCTTAACGGTTTGGCCGCAATGGATCAGGCCGGGCGGATTACTGTAATACCTTACACGGACGCCCCGGGTTACGTTTGGGAATCGCACGTAATACCGCGCAATTTTGACGCGGATCCGGATTTTATGTTTAGCCTAAACGACTGCGAATTTTACCGGTTTATTGAGTGCATCGCAGGCGAAGCGGATAAACCCGGGCACGATCCACGGCCACGGACGGAATACGCCGTTAGGGTTTTCGGTTACTTGTGCGACACCTTCAAAAACCCCGCGCGCCCTTGGTGCATAGTGTTAAGCGAAGAAACGGCCGACGATAACAAAGGCGGCGGGACGGGCAAAGGGTTATTTATGCAAGGCGTAAAACAAACCGCCCCGGTTTGCTTTATTGACGGAAAGGCAATTCGGGCGGATGATCCGGAACTATTTAGCCGGGTGGAACCCTTTGTAACCCGGGTTGCGTTCATCGACGATGCGCGGAAACAATTCAAAATTGAAACCCTGAATAATCAAATATCCGATACGTTCGTAATACGCCGGCTTTACAAAGGACAAACGGCCATGCCTTACAGAGATTCGCCAAAGGTCGCAGTTTCGACAAATTACGCTGTTGAAGTTGAAGCAAACCACGCGGCCCGGCGGGTTAGGCAATTCGAATTTTCGCCGACATTCGGCCCTAAGTATTCACCGGAACAAAGGTTCGGACACCTGTTATTTGATGGGTGGGATCAACACGAATTCAACAGGTTTTACAATTTCGTTTTTTACGCCGTGTCGCAGTATCGCAGACACCCGGACGGTTTAGAGATAACCCCACCAAGTGAGGCGGCCACAATTAAGGCGGCCCGGATTAACCACGGGCGCGAATTCGTGGAGTGGATCCTGCAGGCTAAAACCGAATACGCCGGGGCTACCCATACTAAAAACGAGGTTTACGCGGCGTTCAGGGAATACACCGGGTTTTCTGATAAGGAATATTCGAAACAGCGTTTTTACCGCGCAATGGATCAGGCCGGCGCCGCGCTTGGTTTACCCTTCACACAAACCAAACTTGCTACCGGAACCGGAACCCGCGCCCCGGCTTACAAGTTTTACGAAGCCGAATAAAAACGCAACAAACCACAGAAAGGGCGGCAACCGTGAACCGGGCCGCCTTTTTTGTGGCCCTTGCTGTCCGTTTTTGTCCGTTGCTGTCCGAAATTTAGCAAAATGGGAACCCCTGTGTTGGCGCGGGTTTGGCCCGGAAATGCAATTTTGTCCCGTTTGACGTACACCCGGCAACGCCTGTGTTGGCGCGGGTTTGGCCACGAAACGACGAAAAGGGCGGAAAAATACCCCCCCCCCCCTTTTTTTTTTCTATTTAGAGCCTTTTTTACACCCCCCCCCCCCCTTTGTTTTTTAGTATATTTGCACCACACCGGGCCAAAGC
>JBKDBI010000362.1:0-21375 GCA_046314695.1 Bacteroidota bacterium
AGCTTGAAAACACCCTGGCCGCCATTGGCAGCCAAGAGGTGCGCCAGCGCAAGATCAAGTCGCGCAAGGTTCACAAGTACATCATGTCCGGCGGCAAGATTCTCGAGGACGCTGGCTATATCGCAGGCAAGTGCATCCCGAACATCCAGCTCTACGGAAAGCGCTGGTTCGTGGACAACGTCGAGCGCTGCATGGGCCATGTTCGCCTGGCCAAGGACGCGCAGCGACTGAAGAACATGCAGCTGTCCAAGCTGGGCGAGATCAGCGCCCTCTCCAGCGTCGAGAAGCCCATCCTCACGCCTGAGCAGGTCGCTGGCCACCAAGTCATGTGGGCAGAGGACAACCTCAAGGACTACCCGTACCTCCTGATCAACCCGATCACCGGCCCGGATGGCAGCCAGACCGTCAGCGGCCCCGTGGCGTACACCCGCGCCCCGAACGTGCCTCCGGCCATGGCAGCCCTGCTGCAGGTGACCGAGCAGGACATGCAGGACATTCTGGGCAACCCGCAAGGAGCTGACAAGCTGGTGTCGAACATCAGCGGCAAGGCTGTGGAGATGATCCAGCAGCGCCTGGACATGCAGACGTTCATTTACATGAGCAACTTTGCCAAGGCCATGAAGCGCTGCGGCGAGGTCTGGCTGTCGATGGCAAAAGACATCTACATCGAAGAAGGCCGTACGATGAAGATCATCAACGAGGACGAGAGCACTGGCACCGTCACGCTGATGCAACCCACCATCGACCAGGAGACTGGCGAGGTGCGCATGGCCAACGACCTGAGCATGGCCAAGTTCGATGTGAATGTCGAGGTCGGACCGTCCAGCAGCTCCAAGCGTGCCGCGACCGTCCGCGCCCTGACCGGCATGATGCAGATCACGCAAGACCCAGAAACCCTGCAGGTGCTTGGTGCCATGGCCATGATGAACATGGAAGGCGAGGGCATCAGCGAGGTGCGCGATTTCTTCCGCCAGCGCTTGATCCGCATGGGCGTGGTCAAGCCGACCGAACAGGAGATCGAGGCTCTCATGGCCGAGGCAGAAGCCAAGGGCCAGCAGCAAGACCCGAACGCCATCTTCCTGCAGGCTGCAGCCGAAGAGGCCGTGGCCAAGGCTGCCCAGGCACGCGCCAACACCATCAAGACCGTGGCAGACGCAGAGCTGTCCCGCGCACGCACGGCCGAGACCTTGGCCAAGACTGGCGAGATCGATCAGAACATGGCGCTGACCGCTGCCGAGGCGATTCAGCAGGCTGCGCTTGGTGAACAAGTGCAACCCGTTGTCAGATGACAGCGTTTTAGTGGAGAATGTGGTTATACGGAATCCCACCCAGCCGTTTCAAATGGGTGAGTTAAATGGGGTATTTGAATGAACAAAAAGGCAGAATTTGGAGATGAGAGCAACGACGACGAAACCGTAGTGGTCGAAGATCAGGAAGAGGAAATCGAGACTGAGCAAGTGGCTGGTGAGCAAGATTCCACCGGCGACCAGGACGATGCCGAATCCGGCGACAACGAAGGCGACGACGACGAAGTGATCGTTTCCATTGGTGAGGAAGCGCCACCTCCCGATGAGCACGCTCAGGCACCTGGTTGGGTGAAAGAGCTGCGTAAGGCAAACCGTGAGAAGGAAAAACGCATTCGAGAACTCGAAGCGAAGCTGAACCAGACGACTGAGAAAAAGCCGGTCGCACTTGGTGCCAAGCCAAAGCTGGAGGACTACGAATACGACGCAGACCGATTCGAGACTGCACTGGCAGACTGGTTCGAGCGCAAGCGCCAAGCCGACGCCGAGGTTGAAAAATCTCGCCAGGCCGAGCAAGCGCAACAACGAGCCTGGCAGGAAAAGCTCGAAGGGTATGGCAAGGCGAAAGCTGAGCTGCGCGTGCGAGACTTTGAGGACGCCGAGGCTGTGGCCCAGGAACTCTTCAACGTCACGCAACAGGGCGTTGTGCTGCAAGGCGCGGACAATCCGGCACTGGTGATTTACGCACTCGGAAAAAACCCGAAGAAGGCGGCAGAGCTGGCCAAGATCGAAGACCCCGTAAAGTTTGCCTTTGCGGTAGCGAAACTGGAGAAGGAATTGAAAGTTACGAACCGAAAGGCAGCCCCTGCACCCGAAAGGATGGTCAGCTCAACTGGCCGAGTTTCTGGCGCTGTGGACTCAACCCTTGAACGGCTGCGAGCTGAAGCTGAAAAGACTGGCAACTACACGAAAGTGCTCCAGTACAAGCGACAGAAAGCGGCAAAAAACTGATCCAATTTTTAAAGGAACCGAATCATGTCGAATAGTTTTTCCAAAGAAGAGCGCGTTGCGTTTGAAGACCTCCTCGAAGGCTTCCAAGACGCGCTGGTGCTTTCCCGTAACGTCTCGGTCTACCAGACCGACCAGACGATGATGGAACGTGCCAACAACACCATCTGGCGTCCCCAGCCCTACATCGCTCAGTCGATCAACAGCACTCCTGGAACGCCGATCCCCGGCTACCAGGGAATGACGCAGTTGGCCGTGCCTGCGACCCTGGGCTTCAGCAAGACCGTGCCTTGGGAAATGACCTCCCTCGAGCTGCGCGATGCGCTGCAAGAAGGCCGCCTGGGCGAGAGCGCCAAGCAAAAGCTGGCCAGCGACATCAACGTCGCTATCATGAACGCAGCCGCTGGTCTGGGTTCGCTGGTGGTGCCGATTGCCGCTGCTGCTGGTGATTATGACGACGTGGCCCTGTGCGACGCCATCATGAACGAGCAAGGCGTGCCTGACTACGACCGCTTCATGGCCCTGTCCAGCCGCGACTACAACGGTCTGGCTGGCAATCTGGTTGGCACCGCACGTTCGTTCGGCAACCAGAAGTCTGACAAGGCTTACGAGCGCTCTTACGTCGGCATGGTCGCTGGCTTCGAGACCTACAAGATGGACTACGCCAACCGTCAGCTCGCTGCTGCCGGTGGTGGCTCCATCACCATCGACACCGATGGCACAGGCACTCAGGCCAACTACACGCCTCAGGCCACCTCGACCTCGGTCGGCGGTCAGATCAACGTGGACAACCGCTTCCAGACCGTGACCGTGAGCTCTTCGGCCAACGTCCGTGCTGGTGACTCGTTCACCATCGGCGGCGTGTTCGCTGTGCATCACATCACCAAGCAGTCCACTGGCCAGCTCAAGACCTTCCGCGTCGTGAGCGTGCCTGCAGGCGGCACCACCCTGGTGATCACTCCCCCGATCATCGGCGCACAAGGCTTGACTCCGACCGACGCCCAGCTGCAGTACAAGAACGTGGAAGTTGCCACGCCTTCGAACACAGCTGCTATCACCTTCCTGAACGTGAACACCGCACAGGTCAACGTGTTCTGGCAGCGTGATTCTCTGGAAATTCTGCCTGGCCGTTATGCCGTGCCTTCCGATGCTGGCGTCGCAGTGATGCGTGCCACCACCGACCAGGGCATCGAGCTGGTGATGCAGAAGTTCTACGACATTGACAGCATGACCATCAAGTACCGCATGGACACGCTGTTCGGCGTCGTGAACAAGAACCCCGAGATGTCCGGCATCTTGTTGTTCAACCAGTAAACTGGCGAAAGACTGGGGGGCTCCGGCCCCCCTTTCTGCATAGGAGCTCAAAATGCCACTGACCAAAGGTTACTCAAGCAAGTCCATCGGGAAGAACATCTCGAAGGAAATGAAGTCTGGCAAGCCGCAAAAGCAGGCTGTTGCCATCGCTTTGAACGTCGCCACCAAGGCCGCCAAGGCTGCTGGCAAGCCCAGCAAAGCGCCCAAGAAGGCCAAGAAATGAAGTCCGGCCTGTACGCCAACATTCACGCCAAGCGTGAGCGCATTGAGCGCCAGAAGGCTGCAGGAAAGACGCCTGAGCGCATGCGCAAGCCAGGCACAAAAGGTGCGCCAACCGCTGCCGCTTTCAAGGCCGCAGCCAAGACCAGAAAGAAGGCCAAGTGATGGAAGAGAACATCCTCGCGCCCAAGTGGGCCAAGAACAAAAAGCCCATAAAAAAGCGCAAGCCGTCCAACCCAATCGACGGAATTAACCACCGCCTGATGGCCGAGCAGGTCACGAAGGTGCTGCAAGAAGTCGCAGCCGAAGTCTCGGCCGTGCCCGATGACAACGCAGCGCCCACCCGCATCGAGCTGATCGAGAAGGCCAAAGAACTCGGCCTGACGTTCACCAAGCGCACCAGCGACGAGAAGCTGCTGGCCATGATCACCGAAGCACTCAGCAAGCAGGAGGCCTGATATGGGTTACAGCAAGCGCCAGTTCGTTGCAGCCGCATTCGAGGAAATCGGCCTTGCATCCTATGTCTTCGATCTGCAACCAGAGCAACTCCAGTCCGCACTGCGTCGCCTCGATGCCATGATCGCTGACTGGAACGGCAAAGGCATCCGTCTGGGCTACCCACTGCCAGGCAGCCCACAGTACAGCGACCTTGACGAGCCGTCCGAAGTGCCAGACAGCGCGAACGAGGCCATCATCACCAATCTGGCCATCCGCATTGCGCCTGGCTACGGAAAGGTTGTGATGCCAGAGACCAAGGCCGTGGCCAAGGACAGCTACAACACCCTGCTGCAGCGTGCGACCGCACCCATCCCGCAGCAGATGCCCGTCACCATGCCGTCTGGCGCTGGCAACAAGCCCTGGCGCGTGTACGACAACCCATTCCTGCGTCCTCCGGTCGATCCGGTCACCGCAGGCCCGGACGGCCCCATCGAGTACAACTGAGGACAAACCATGCCACAAATCAACCAACTCCCGCTGCTGCTCCAGGCATCGCCCGGCGACCAGATTCCCGTCTACACCCCAAACAACGGCGATGCACGACGCCTTCCGATCGGCTCCTTGCTGGCGCTTTTCCAGCAGACCTTCGCGGCCCCGACGCTGGCCACCAGCATCTCGACGCCCGGCACCGGCTTCAACATCACCGTGCCGACCCCAGTCAGCCAGCAGCAGTGGATGCTTTTGCAGCCTGCTGGAACTCTGGCCGCTGGCACGATAACTTTGCCTTTGAACACTGGTGTTCCTGATGGCACCGAGGTGCTTGTCACGACCACGCAAATCATCACCACATTTACGCTGGCGCTGAACGGTGCATCGGCTGCCTATGGCGCTCCAACAACGCTGGCCGCCAATGCGTTCTTCCGCATGCGCTTCGTGCAGTCTCTAAACAGTTGGTACAGGATCGCCTGATGGCCACAAAGAAAGACCCGCGTCTGGCTCGCGTTGGTGTGGAAGGCTACAACAAGCCCAAGCGCACACCGTCGCACCCGACCAAATCCCACGTCGTGGTGGCCAAGGATGGCGACCAGGTCAAGACCATCCGTTTTGGCCAGCAGGGCGTGTCCGGGTCTCCGAAGCGCGAAGGCGAGTCCAAGGCGGACAAAGCCCGGCGCGAATCATTCATGGCCAGGCACGCTGAGAACATCGCCAAGGGCAAGATGAGCGCAGCGTGGTGGGCTTCAAAGGTGAAGTGGTGACCTGAATGCAGATTCCAATCCTCAACGGCATCTACGCTGACAACGGGCCAGACCTGCGCACGTCGTACCCGGTCAACCTGGTGCCAGTCCCAAAGCAGTCCGGCATCAGTGCCGGTTTTCTGCGTCCTGGTGACGGCATTGTCAGCAACGGCACCGGCCCAGGCATCGACCGTGGCGGCATCAACTGGAACGGCGTCTGCTACCGCGTCATGGGCACCAAGCTCGTGACCGTGGCCAGCAATGGCGCTGTGACCGTGCTGGGCGATGTGGGCGGTCCTGTCAACACCCTGGTGACGATGGATTACAGCTTCGACCGCCTGGCTATCGCGTCTGGTGGCCGCCTGTACTACTGGAACGGCGTCCTCACGCAAGTGACCGACCCCGATCTTGGCCTGGTGCTGGATGTTGTTTGGGTGGACGGCTACTTCATGACCACCGACGGCGAGTTCTTGGTGGTGACAGAGCTGTCCGACCCGACCCAGGTCAACCCGCTGAAGTACGGCTCCAGCGAAGTCGACCCCGATCCCGTGGTGGCGCTGCTCAAGCTGCGCAACGAGGTTTATGCGCTGAACCGCAACACCATCGAGGTGTTTGACAACGTGGGCGGCGAGTTTTTCCCGTTCCAGCGCATTGATGGCGCACAGATTCAGAAGGGCGTGATCGGCACGTTCGGCTGCTGTGTGTTCGTTGAGAGCGTCGCCTTCCTTGGCTCAGGCCGCAATGAAGCGCCAGGCATCTACCTCGGCGCAAACGCGACTGCTCAAAAAATAAGCACGCAGGAGATCGACCAGATTCTGCTCGGCTACACCGAAGCGCAGCTGGCTGGCGTCAAGCTGGAGGCACGCAACGACAAGGCTCACCAGCACCTGTACGTCCACCTGCCCGACCGCACGCTGGTGTTCGATGCTGCTGCAACTGGAGAGCTGAGCCAGCCCGTCTGGTTCACGCTGACCACCAGCCAGGTCGGCTTCAGTCAGTATCGCGCAAGGAATCTAGTCTGGGCCTACGACAAGTGGCTGATCGGTGACCCGCAGTCCAGCGCCATTGGCTACCTGGTGGACACGCGAGGCGACCACTGGGGCCAAATCGTGCGCTGGGAGTTTGGCACGTTGATCGTCTACAACGAGAGCAATGGCGCGATCTTCAATGAGCTGGAGCTGGTCAGCTTGACCGGAAGCGTGGCTCTTGGCATCGACCCAATGATCTCGACCAGCTACAGCGTGGACGGTCAGGCTTGGAGCCAAGACCGCAGCATCCGTGCGGGCACGACCGGCAGCCGCAAGCGTCTGGCCTGGTTCCAGCAGGGCCACATGCGCAACTGGCGCATCCAACGCTTCCGTGGCGACAGCCAAGCGCACTTGTCATTCATCCGTCTTGAGGCTCAGATCGAGCCATTGGTCTACTGATGGCAACGCAGAAGCTCAACCTCACCCGCGACCAGCTCGCCACGTTCCTCAAGAACCACGAGCAGATCAGGCAGTTCGAGCGCCTGTTTCAGGTCGCTGACGAGGTATCTCCAGCAACTGACACGGAAGGCATCAGCATCGAGGCTGGGAATGCGGACGCATCGGCAAATGAGGCACTGGCTCAGATTGTGAGCCTGGCCAGAGATGTGGCCATCAACGCAGGCAACGCAGACCAGAAGGCCGTGCAGGCACTGGACACGCTTGGCCGTATTGCCAATGCTCTGGAGATGCTGGCTACTGCGCCGGTGATCCAGAATAACAACTCGGTGGAAACTGATTACATCGACTTCAACACCAACACGCCAGCGCCAACCGTCAAAGTTGGACGTGTGCACTGGAATGGGGGCTACACACTTAACCTGGAAATGACTCCAAACGTCAACCAGGCCATTGGCGAGTCGCAGTATTACTACATCAAAGCCTCGGCAGCAATCGCCAAAGGCCAACTGGTCATGTTTGACGGCTCCGTCGGCTCGTCTGGCGTCTTGAAGGGCAAACCATCCACAGGTTTGACCAATGGCCAGCTCGTCATGGGTGTGGCCGCAGAAGCCATCGCCAACAATGGTTTTGGCCTGGTCTCCAGCTTTGGATTGGTGCGTGGCTTCAACACCACCGGCACGCCCTACGGCGAGACATGGGCAGACGGCGACATCCTGTACTACAACCCATCATTCCCTGGTGGCCTGACAAAGAACCTGCCTGCAGCTCCAACCCCTCATGTGGTTGTGGCGGCGGTGGTCAATGCGGCCACTGCAGGCTCTGGCTCTGTTTTTGTTCGAGTCCAGGCCGAGCCGCTGGTCGGCCAGCTCTCCGATGTGTATGCGCCAGCTCCGGCTACAGGCGACGTGCTGGTTTACGATGGCGTCCAGCAACGATGGGAAAGCGGACCGCTGACCCCAAGCTCTTTGCCAGCCTCCGTCCAATCTAACCTGGTGCTCACATGGCTTTCGATGTAATCACACCAACTAAACTTGGCCAATCCGCCATCACGACTGGCGTCACCACGCTGTACACCGTCCCGGCCAGCACTCGCACGCTGCTCAAGGAGTTCAGCATCGCCAACACCACAGGCGCGGCCATCAATGTGCGAGTGTTTCTGGTTCCGTCGGCTGGCGCTGCTGGCACTGGTAACGCTTTCCTGTACGACGTATCCGTCCCGGCAAACAACGCCCTGCAGTACAACGGCGTGCAAGTCATGAACGCAGGCGAAACCATCCAGGTGCAGGCGGCGTCAGCAGGCCTGACAATCACAGCAAGCGGCGCAGAGGCCGTCTAAGGAGAAACCATGGCAGTCACAGCAAAACCCCTCATTGGCTCCAAGCAGATGGAGGCGGCGCAGACCACGCAATACACCGCCACCAACTGCACGGCCATCATCGACAAATTCACCGCAACCAACACCAGCGCCAGCAATGCTGTGATCAGCGTGCACCTGGTGAGCAGCGGAGGCAGCGCAGGCCCGACCAACCTGATCGTGGACAGCCGCGCCATTGCACCGGACGAGACCTACACCTTCCCAGAGCTGGTTGGCCAAGTGCTTGCCAATGGTGGGTTCATCTCGACTACTGGTACGGCCACAGCCCTGACCATCCGCGCCTCTGGCCGTGAAATCACTTAAGGAGACCACCATGGAAATGCCAAAGATCATGATGGCTGGCTTCACCGGCCTGCCAGAATCCATGCCGTTCATCACGGCGGCCGAGAACAAGAAGAACACCCAAGTGGTGATCGACGACTGGATGCTCGGCCCAGAGAACCCAAGCAATGAGCCAATGGCAAACAAGGTCTACTGGGTTGCACTTGGCAAGGCCATGCAGGTGGACGAGAAAGAGGCCCGGCGTCGTCGCTGCTCGAACTGCGAGTATTACGACAACAGCACCTACAAGCAGGCCTTGATGGAGCGCATCCCGCGCAACGATTGGGACACCGACGCTGGTTTCCGTGGCTTCTGCCGCAAGTTCGATTTCATCTGTCACGATCTGCGTTCCTGCCAAGCCTGGGAAGAGCGCGACTTTGAGATGGATTGACAGGCAATGCAAATGTGGGACAATAGCCTTACTGAGCCGTCCGAGCAGCCAGTAGCTCACTCGTCCAAGGATGAAGAAACGATGCTGACTGTCTCGGAAAATCACGAAGTCGAAGCCGTAGAGGCTTTGGCACCAACTCGTGAAAAAATCCAGCGGCTGCAAGAGGCAATGCTTCCACTGCAGTCAGAGCAGCCAGAACCCCGTCATTTCTTTGCGCCAGGCATGTACCTTCGAGAGTTGGTCGTGCCTGCTGGCATGTTGATGGTCGGCAAAATCCACAAGCACGAGCATTTCTTGCTGGTGCTCAAAGGTAAGGCTGAAGTCATCAGCGAGTTTGGACGAATGGTGGTGGAGGCTGGACACATTTCAATTTCCCCCGCTGGCGTCAAACGTGTGGTTCTTGCTTTGGAGGACACGCAATTCGTGACCGTGCATGTCAACAAGAACGACTCGCAAGACTTGGCAGTAATTGAAGCTGAGCACATCGACCCGGAGATTCTGGGTCTTGGTGCACCAACTCAACAGGAGGTTCTGAAATGACATGGGGTTTGGTTGCTGTGGCTGGAGCTACGCTCGTCACAGGTTATATGGGCGCAGAGGCTGCTGGTGACGCGGCTGCTGCACAGGCCGGTTCGGCTGAAGCTGGCATCGCAGAACAGCGTCGTCAGTTTGACAAAATTCAAGAGCTTCTCAAGCCATTTGTGGCTGTTGGCGAGCCTGCGCTTGCGCAACAGCAGGCACTTCTTGGCATGCAAGGCCCTGAGGCTGAACGTGCAGCCATTGAGCGCATCCGAGGTGGCGAGACATTCCAAGCGCTTGCGCGACAAGGCGAAGAGGCAATTCTTCAACGCGCCTCAGCAACTGGTGGCCTGCGTGGCGGAAACGTCCAAGCAGCACTTGCACAGTTCCGTCCACAGCTTTTGTCCAGCCTGATCGAGCAGCAATACAGCCGCCTCGGTGGCTTGACTTCACTCGGCCAGCAGTCTGCTGCTGGTGTTGGCACCGCAGGCCAAGCAATGGGCACGAATGTGGCCAATCTGCTCGGCCAGCAAGGCGCAGCTCAGGCTGCTGGCGCTCTTGGCCAGGCACAAGCCTACGGCCAGACCATCAGCGGCTTGTCGAACGTTGCAGGCCAGTACTTTGGCCGCCAAGCCCTGGCGAATCAAAACATCGCATCGCAGTTTGGAACCACGCCTGGTTCGCAGCAGACTTCGATGCTGCAAGCACAAATGGCAGGGTTCTGACATGGCAACACTTCCAGACTATTCGATCAATGTCGCTCAGCCGTTCGTGGAGGCCTTGCGCGGTTACCAGATCGGCATGACCTCCGAGGCCTTCCGGCAGGAACAGATCGCCAAGCAACAGGCGCAGCAACAAGCAATGCAGCGCCAGGAAATGCTCAATCAGGGCTACAAGGCACTCATGAGCAATCCCAATCCAACCGCACGCGACTTCACGAATTTGGCCATGCTGCTGCCAGAAAAAGAAGCGGCCAGCATCCGTGCGAATTGGGACACGCTCAACAAGGAACAGCAGGATTCCGAGCTGCGCTTCGGTGGTCAGGTGGTTTCCGCTTTCACTTCTGGCGCACCACAAGTCGGCATTGATCTGCTCAAGCAGCGTGCCGAGGCTGAACGTAATGCTGGCCGTGTTGATAAGGCTCGAACCTTTGAGACCTATGCGCAGCTGGCCGAAATGAATCCGAACACGGCACAAAAAACGCTTGGCATCATGCTTGGCACTTTGCCTGGTGGCGACAAGGTGCTGGAATCCTCGATCAAGGCGCTCAAGGCTCCGGCTGAGATTCGCACTGGCGAGGCTGGCGCGACCGAGAAAGAGCTGATCACGGCCAACACGCCGACCCGCTTGGCCTTGGAAAACGCCAACACAGGCGCACAGATTCGCAACATCGACAGTCAGATCGCAGATCGCTCTGGCCGCCTGGCACTTGACCGCGACAGGTTGCAGACGGACGTCGAGATGAAGCTGTTTGAACTTGGCCAGGCTGGAACAAAGCTCGACCCAGACGCACGCAAGATCGTGAACGATGCCACCATCGCTTCGGTCGGCTCTGAGCAGTCTGCTGGCCGAATGCTTGATCTGGCAGGACGCATCGAATCCGCGCAGGGCGGCAAGGGTGCACTGACAAAAGCCAGCGAATGGTTCGCAGGTGCAACCGGCCGCCAGGATGAGTGGACGCAGATGCGCCAGGAATACACCCGCCTGCGCAACACCCAGGCGATCAAGTCCCTCCCACCTGGCCCTGCAACCGACAAAGACATTCAGATGGCTCTTAAGGGTTTTCCCGAGGAGACTGCCAACGCGCAGACCATTGGGTCGTTCTTGCGTGGCATGGCCAAACTGCAGCAATTTGAGGCTGCGGCAAAATCTGCCGAGGCCGAATGGGTCAACTCGACCGGCTCACTTGGCCGCGCCAAGACAGACATCAACATCGGCGGCATCCAGGTGCCTGCTGGCACGACCTTCGTGGACTTCATGCGCCAGTACGGCGAGCAACGTGCCCAGGGCTTGGCTGCACAGCAGGCCAACGTGGTCACTGGCCAACGTGGCTACATGCGCTGGGCCAACCCGCAAACTGGCCAAGTTCCTGCACCCGGCACCATGGGCAGCGGCACCTTCCAAGTCCCTGGTCAATAAGGACAACAGATGGCGACACAAGCCCCAAACAGCTACAAAGACCCGTTCTGGTCTGACCTGGCGTCCAGCACCGAGCAGAAGCTCGGCCTGCCGTCTGGTCTGCTCAAGTCGGTGCTGCTTTATGGCGAGCGCAGCAATGCTGACCAGGTGTCCGAGGCCAATGCCAAGACGCCATTCCAGATCATCCCGGCCACCCGCAAGGCTGTGCTGGACAAGTACGGCGTCGACGCCTACCTCAGCCCACAAAACGCTGCCGAGGCTGCTGGTTTGCTGCTCAAGGAATCCCTGCAGCGCAACAAAGGCGACATCAAGCTGGCCGCTGCCGAGTATCACGGTGGCACCGACCCGAAAAACTGGGGGCCTCGCACGAAGTCCTACATTGAGCGCGTGACTGCCGGTGTCGGCCAAGAGCAACAAGCCACGCTCCCCGGAGGTGGGGACAGCACGTTTCAACGCGTCATGGCAGCCCGAGGTGGTGCTGGCGCTGCTGCTGGTGGCCCTGCTATGGCCCCTGGCTCGATTCAAAACATCTTTAACGCCTACAGCTCCGGCCAGATGACGCCTGAAGAGGCGGCAGAGTTCGAGGCCGACGTCCAGTCCGGCGCGATCATGCTGCCCCGTGGCGCTGCCCTGCGCGGCCAGCAGCCTGCGCCAGCACAAGGCACAAAGCCCAGCACGCAGGTCGCTGAGCTACCGCCTGCCGTGGTCGAAGCCTACAACACCGGCCGCATGACCCGCCAGGAAATGATGGACTTGGAGGCCGACGTCAAGAACGGCATGGTGCGTGCACCGGCTGGCATGCAGCTCAAAGGCACCGAGGCCTTGGGCGTGCTTGGCGGCATCCGAGAAGCCATCACTGGCACTGAGCGCGAAACGCCCACAACTCAAGCCCTGCCTGACTGGGCATCGATGCCCGAGCTCAACACCTTCAGCATGGCCAGCTTCAAGTCGGCCCTGGGTACGATGATGACCAACCCGCAGGAAACTGTGCAGGTCATCCAGTCCAACTTCCCTGGCGTGCAAGTCAGCCAGGACGAGAAGGGCAACTTCGTGCTGCAGTCGTCGATCAACGGCCAGCTGTACGCCATCAAGCCTGGCTTCCAGGTGAGCGACATTCCCCGCGCTGCTGGCGCTTTGGCCGCCTTCACCCCGGCTGGCCGTGCCACCACGCTGCCCGGCATGGCCGCTGCTGCTGGTGGAACCCAGGCCGCCATCGAGGCCACACAGGCTGCCACTGGCGGACGATTCGACGCTGGCGAGGTGGCCACGACTGCTGCGCTGGCTCCAGTCCTCCCGGCCACTGTGCGCGGCGTGCAGGCCGTCCGCGCTGCCCGTGCGCCCGTTGCACCTGCTGCTGGCCCTGCGGCTCCTGCTGGTGCTCCAATGGGCACGGCAATGGCTCCAGCTGCACCTGCTGCACCTATCCGTGCTGCCGCTGCCGCGCCTGAAGTCCAGCCTTCTGCCATGCAAGTCACACCACCGGCTGCTCCAGCTGCCGCCATGACCCCGCAGGAGCTGGCCACGACCGCACGCACGGCCGCTGAGGGTGGCATGGGCGCAACCCGAGCCACATCCGTGCTGGCTGGCCAGGCCGCGCCAGACCCGAAGGTGCTGGAGGCTGCCCGACGCCTTGGCATCGACGAATACCTGCAGCCCGACCACCTGACCTCAAACCAAGCCTACCGCGAGCTGGCCCAGGCTGTGAAGTCCATTCCTGGCAGCCAGACCCGCGCAGCCGAGATTCAGGGCCTCGAGCAAGTTGGCCTGCGTGCCGACCGCTTGATCAACGAGATTGGCGGCACGACCGACCTGAGCAAGCTCAACCAGGCCGTGCGCACGCAGCTCGACCAGACCGTGACCAACCTGTCCAACCAGGCAGACGACGCCTACAAGGCGCTGCGCACGCAGATTCCGTCGCAGACCCGTGGCGAGGCCACCAACGTGCTGGAATTTGTGCAGCGTCGCGCCGATGACCTGGACGGCGCTGAAAACCTGTCGGCCTTGGAGAAGATGGTGCGCAGCAAGCTGACGCCTAAGCCCATCAAGGACGATGCTGGCAATGTGATCGGCACCCGTGCACCGACCTATGCCCTGATCGATGACGTCCGGCGCGATGTTGGCGCAGCCGCACGCCAGGCTGGCCCGTTCGCTGATGCTGACACCGGCCTTGCAAAGCAGCTCTACCGCCTGATCGATGATGACCAGTTCGCACTGGCCCAAGGCGCTGGCCAAGGTGAAAGCTACCGCCTGGCCAAGAGCCTGGTGCAGATGCGCAAGGGCTTTGAAGATGACATGGTGTCCCTGTTCGGCCGCCAGCTCGACCAGAGCCTGGTGGGCAAGCTGGAATCGGCCACCATGTCCCTGACCAAAGGCGATTCCGACAAGCTGGCCAAGATTCTGACCGCCATCCCGAAGGACATGCGCCAGATGGTCACGGCCTCGGCTCTGAACACCGCCTTCGGCAAGGCAACCCAGAATGGAGCTCTGAACTTCAACACCTACGCCAAGTGGTATGAAGGCCTGCTGGCCAACAAGCAGGCCTATGCTGCCCTGATGGCCAACCTTCCGCAGCCTGCACGCAAGCAGCTGTCCGACCTGTACCGTGTGGCCAGCAACGTCAGCAAGGCCACCCGCGAGCGTATCACCACTGGCCGCATCCAGGCTGTCCAGCAAGAGCTGCAAGGTGCTGATAACCTGCTGACCAACATCTACGGCGTGGCTAAGCGTGCTGCAGTCGGCCTGCCCATCGAGGCGGCCACATCTGCTGTCGGCTTGCCTGGTGCTGGCATTGCGTCCAGCCTGGCCGCTGCGCTGACCAAGACCAAGCCTGGCGCACTGAAAGCAGCCGATGAGCTGATCTCATCGCCTGAGTTTCAGCGTCTGGCTGTCGAGACAGTTTCCACAGGCAACCAACCATCCAAGGCTACCGTAAAGGCTGTCTTGATGTCACAATCTTTCCAGAAGTTTGCCGACGCGGTGAAACTCCCACGCGAAATGAGTGCGCGTGAGAAGTTCATCGTTCAATCGCTGCAGGCCCAGGAGCAATTCGACCAGGAGAACCAGTAATGTCCGCACTTTCAATCAAACCGCCTTATCCGGCATTTGCAGGTGCTGACGGACAGCCTTTGGATAATGGTTACATCTGGGTTGGCACAGTAAATCTCAGCCCACAAGTTAATCCGATCGCAGTCTATTGGGATTCAGCCTTAACCATCCCAGCAGCTTTGCCAATCCGCACGCTTAATGGATACCCTGTTTACCAGGGCACCCCATCGCGCTTCTACGTTGGCAGCGACTACAGCATCCAGGTGCTGGACAGCAAGGGAAGCGTGGTCTACACCTCGTTTAATGGCAACATAGATTCTGGCACTGTTGCCACAAACGCAACAGGCGACGGTGTGCAGTTGATCTTCCCTGTCTCGTCTACACCATCGGCCATCTACATCAACGGCGTGTACCAGAATCAGAACACCTACACAGTGTCCGGCGGGAATGTGACGTTCTCAGAAGCGCCACCAGCCACATCCGTTATCGAATTCCTGATCTAAGGAGAAAGCAATGCTCAAAACAGTTGGATTCCCATCAACACGTACAGGCGATCAGACAATCGTCAATGGCAACCTCGTCATCGGCACATCTGGCAAAGGCATTGATTTTTCTGCTACGCCACATCCTGCTGGAATGACAAGTGAGTTGTTGAATGATTATGAGGAAGGAACCTGGACGCCAGCCGTGTCTGGTTTCGGCTCACCGACTTACATCACGCAAACCGGAAAATATACAAAGGTCGGCAACCTTGTGCATATCACAGGCAAATTGCATTTCAGTGGTGCAAGTGGTGCAAGCGCAGTTTCAATTAGTGGGTTGCCTTACGCATCTGCTGACCCAAATGACGCCTATCAACGAGCCTCGTGTTTTATTGAGGGTGATTGGGTAGGCGCTTTAACTTTTATCGCCAGTTATGGAATGTTTAGAACAAACGGGTCTAGTTTGCAAGGCGTGAAGAACTCGGCAGGGTCGTCTGCTTTGGCGGTGGCATCTGATTTTTCGGCAACTGTGTCGTTCAATTTCAGCTTGACGTATTACGTTTAAGGTAAACCAATGAGCCTTACAAAAGTATCATACTCAATGATTGAGGCTGCGCCTGTCAACATTGTTGACTTTGGTGCAAGCCCATCTGCAAGCGCAGCAACAAACGATGCGGCAATCGTTGCTGCTGTTGCCAAGTGCAATACGATGACCCGTCCCAAACTGGTCATTCCTGCTGGCGAATACACGATCAGCAACACGGCGATTTTTGATTTACCGAATTACTCAACAATGGAGTTCATTGGCTCCTTTGTGACTGCTGGCGGTCAGCCTGCGATTCGTATCGGCAGCGCATCAGCAAACCGCTTTGGCTATCGAGTCACCGGAATTAAGGTAAGCCGCACAACTGTTGACACTGCTGGGACATCTGTCGGCGTTCAATTGCGAAATATTGCCTGGTCATACATTGACATTCGATCTGTTACAAATTTTGTGCAAGGTGTTTATGTTTTCGCCGACCAAGGAAACGGTGGAGTTAGCTACAACGAAACCCATTTTGGTCAACTGCACGACAACCGTACCAATTTGCTGATTCAGGCAGACGGAACTGCCGGTGGATACGTCAACGAAAACTTGTTTTTTGGCGGCAGCTTCAATCACAGTTCCGGCTACCCCGCCGTTACAACGACCAATATTTATTTGGACTATGACGGCGTTTACCGTAACAACAACAACCGATTTTTTAGCCCATCACTGGAAGACAATTCTTTGCTGGCTGTTGCTGCTGTCATCAATGGTGACAACAACATTATTTTTCATCCTCGACTTGAACGATCTGTTAGCCAAAGCACATACGAGATTCAATTCACAGCCAATTCGCGGGAATGTCAAATCATTGGCAACGGCTTTACCATTCAAAACAGCAACATCAGCGACCTTGGAGACACAAACTCATACGTAACCAGACAAGGCACAACGTATAAAGCGCAAACTGCAACCGGCGCAGGTGAGTCTGTTCACTCGGGCCAATCAACAGCAACAAGCAACGCAAAGATTTATACGGCCCGTGATACATTTGGCACAGACAAAGCATGGATAACTGGCGAAGGTGAAATTGTGTCAGTCCTTCGTGCTTATGCTGAAAGTGGACTTCGCTGGTCTACCAGCAGTGGCACAAGAAATGATCGAGGGCTTTTCGTAGGCTCTGGATCACCAGAAGGCGTTGTAACAGCCGACCCTGGTTCTTTGTATTGCAACAACGCCGGTGGCGCTGGAACGACTTTGTACGTCAAACAGTCAGGTTCTGGAAACACTGGCTGGGTCGGAAAATAATTTTTGGAAGGAATAGAAAATGGCTTTGAGAAAAACTGTAACCACCGTTCATGGATTGACCTGCACGGATGCTTATCACCGGGTTGAAAACCTGACGTTGACTCAAAAAGATCAGGTTAGTTTTTTTGTGCGAAGCTATGCAAGCACAGCAAACAAACCATTCAATGAAACCGTCATTTATTCTCCGTATGACTTGGATGGTGCAAACCCACTCGCCCAAGCCTATCAACACTTGAAAACGCAGCCAGAATTTGCTGGCGCAACCGATTGTTAAACCAAAGCCCAAGTGGATTCTTGGGTCAGACTAGGAGAGCATCATGCTTGAGAAAATTGAAATTGTTGACCGCATTGAGGTCTTGGAAAATGGCTGTGTGCAAGTTCGCACTAAGACCGCAATCATGGAAGATGGAAAACAAATCAGTGGCACATACCATCGCCACGTCGTAGCGCCTGGCGATGACTACAGCGCAGAAGATTCTCGCGTTCATGCCATCTGTGCTGCAACGCACACCCCTGAAGTGATCGACGCATACAAGGCAGCCATCGCTGCGAAAGGAGTCTGATATGTCAACGAATTCTCAGATCGCATTTAACCCGCAAGGCGAGACCGTCGTCGTTGCGGCTGCAGCTGTCGCTCCCACTGGCGTCCAAGCCCCTGTCTATGAGAAGTTCAACCCGCAGAATGCTGGCCAGTACCGTTTCGTGAATGCAGGCAGTGACACGGTGTTTTTGGGCACTGGCCCAACTGCTGCTGCGGCCCAGGCCAATGCCGTTGCTCCAGTGGATGGAAACCCATCGCCTGCCGTCGTGCTGGTGCCTGGTGCAGTTGAAATCTTGCGCTTCAACAAGGACACCTACTTCAGCGGTCTTGCCTCTGGCGCGACTACCGTCTACGTCACGCCCGGCCAAGGACTCTAACGCATGGATCAGACCATCATCAACTGGCTGTTAGCAGGCTTTGGTGGCCTGATCGGATTCCTACTGAACGCTGTTTGGCAGGCAGTCAAAGACCTTCAGTCCTCCGACAAGTCGCTGGCCGAAAAGGTCAACTCTATTGAGGTGCTGGTCGCTGGAAACTACGTCAAGCGCGATTCGTTCGACGACGCGCTGAATCGCATATTCCAGAAACTTGACCACATCGAAGAAAAGATCGACCGCAAGGCAGACAAGTGAACTGGTCGGACTACCCCAATTTCACCAAGGCCGAGTTCGACTGCAAGCACACCGGCCTGAATGGAATGCTTCCTGACTTCATGGAGCGCCTTCAGGCCCTGCGCACAGAGTACTGTCGGCCCATGACCATCACCAGCGGATACAGGCACCCAACGCACCCCGTGGAGGCCAGGAAAGGCCGATCTGATGGCGAGCATACCCGTGGCATGTGCTGCGATATTGCGTGCACCTCTGGCAGCGACAGATTCGACCTGATCCGCCTGGCGCTCAAGCACGGATTCCACCGCATCGGCATTGCAAAGAACTTCGTGCACCTTGGCCTTGGTGGCCATGGCCTTCCGTCCAACGTGATCTGGGAGTACACATAATGGCACTCGATCCACTGACAGCGGCGCTCGAAGCCGGTAAAACTCTGATCGACAAGTTCTGGCCAGATGCAAATGAGGCAGAACGTCAAAAGGTGCAAACCTTCTTGGCTGTCTTTGTTGCGCAAGCTGACATCGTGAAGACCGAGGCAGCCAGCACGCACTGGCTGGCGGCCAACTGGCGACCACTTACCATGCTGGTGTTTGTCGGCCTGATCGTGGCCAGGTGGTTTGGCTGGGCTGCTCCTGGGCTGCAAGAGGCTGAATACCTCAAGCTCTGGAGCATTGTCGAGTTTGGCCTTGGTGGGTATGTCGTTGGCCGCAGCGTTGAGAAGGTGGCCCCATCCATTGCAGCAGCCATGAAGCGATAGCAGGTTGTCTCCCTGCTGCTTCGGCAGCATTCCCCGGCCTCTGTGCCGGGTCTTTTTTATGACCGATATTTCCGATCAAGCCACCCTACGCGAAGAGCAAGAACGCGAGGCCTGCCTTACCTTCGCCAGGCAGCCGCACCAGCGACTTGAGCCGACTGGCCTGTGCCACTACTGCGAAGAGCCTGTGGCCGCTGACAGGCGCTTCTGTGGCCCTGAGTGCCGCGATCAGTGGCAGGCTGATGCCAACGCCAGGCATAGGGCTGGAAAGCGTTAATCCACCTCTACCGTCAGCAGGCGCAGCTTCATGCGCTCCAGCAGCCAAAGCACATCGCCACCGTCGGCATAGGTGCTGGCGAAATACTCCTGGCCGTCTTTGTCGTATCCGCAGATGACAAAGCCTTCCAGCTTGCCCTTGGTGTTCTCCAGCACGATGTCCGGATTGAGGTCGAGCTTTGTGATGCCGTTGAATGGGATGACGTTGCTCATATATTTTTTTCCAGAAGGCTTTTGACTTCCTCGTACACATCATTCCTTGCAGGGTTGTCGGCTTCCCGTTTATCCCATCCTGCGTAGCGCATCTCAGTTTCGCAGCCTTGCAGCAAGTCATACATCTCACGCAAGCAGTCGGCAGCTTTGCCATGCAAAGGCCATTGCATCGTCTTTTCCAGTCCGGCAGCAAGGCGCAAAGGTTTGGGCATTTGGCCTAAGCGCAACAGTTCTGCTGTATCAGCCTCGCTTGCGTACAAATCAACAAATGTTGTGTTTGATTTCATGTATTGCTCATGCCAATGTTTGATCTGTGGGAATTTTTCCATTGCTTGCTCAAGTGTGAAGTTCATGCGTTTTTCTCCTTCAAAAGTTGCTCAATCTCGTAAGCAAACCGGCCATGTGACCAAGTTGCTGTCCAGTCGATTAGGTGTTTGAGTTTGTCGATTTCTCCCTCTGAAATCCCAACCCATTGCCGCTGTGCTGCCAGTGGCGTAGCCACGATGGGTGGGGTGGTGTCCGGCAACGGAACGACCTGAAACCACCGGCTTTGTTGGCGGGGAGGTTTGTAATCAGAGATATGCCAAGTACCCCACCTACCAAAGTGCCCATCATCCGGGTCGAACGCTCGCCATGCCCACCCCACCGGCTCCTGCCCCTGCGCTGTCTCTGCTTGCTCGATGGTGGTGCGTAGGGCGACGATGACTTCTGGCAAGCGATACTCACGCTCTGGCGCGACTACAACTGCGATGTCGCCATGTTTTTTCAAAGCCTCGAGTGTTTCCAACGCCTCTCGCGCTGCCTTTTCAAGTTCAGTCATTGCATCCTCGCTTGAATGGTAGATGGGTCGATGTGCATCATCTGCTGGAAATAGACCGCAAACGATGCCCTGGTATCCGGCTGCAGCGGCATGGCCTGGATGCGCTCCAGAGCCTCTTGCATGGCGCTGTTCCAGCCTGAGACAAACACCCACTGGGCGGCGTCCTTTGGAGACAGGCCCAGGTCGCCATACAGCCTGTTGTAGTGGCTGAGCGCGTCCATCAGTACGCATCCTCGGTCATGGCTTCCTCGATCTCCTGATCGATGCGACTGCGGTCTGCGTCCGTGAGCTTGCGCTCCAACCAGGCAGCTGGTCGGCCATTGCGGTCGAGCACTTCCCACTCGCACTCGCTGTAGCCGTAATAGTCCATGTCGCTGGGCGCGTTGTAGCTGTACGACCCGCGCACGCTCTCGAAGTGTGTCACTCGGATGAGGCAGGGGATTCCTGAGATGCGGCTTTCGATTTCCATCATGAGCTCCACCATGCAACCAGCAGGGCGGCCAGGCCGCATCCTATGGCCAAGGCCAGCAGGTAGTCTGCAGCAGCCTCGCAACGGCGCTGTGTCTTGGTGACAAACAGACGGCGCTTGATCTCGTCGCTGTAAGGGTGTTGGGTGTGTTTCCAGTGCTTCATCGAGTTCTCCTGTGTTGATGCCTTGATAGTACCACATTCACCCACAAACCTGCAAAATTATTTTGTAGGGGTTTTTACCAATCAGAGATTAAGAACTTCAACATCATGCGGCCTGCGCTTTCCATCCAGCATGTCCTGGATGCGCTTCTCGGTCAGCCGGTGGCAGCGCACCATCGTCCTGGCTGGCAGCACGTCGATAAGCTCGGCGTAGTCGCGCAGGATTGAGCGCACGGCCACAATGCCTTCACCGTCCAGTCGCAGGGTCTGTCCGGCCTTGCTGCGCTTGCCTGCCTTGGCCAAGGCCGTGATGGCGTCCATCAGCAGGCCGTTGGCATCCTCGCAGATTTTCATCTCCACCACCAGCGTCTCGACCAGGTTCACGGCGTCGCTGACAAGCCTCCAGTCGTTCGGCTGCGGATCGTCGCCTTGCTCGAGCTGGTGCAGGCCTTCGTACATCTTGGTGAGCTGGTGCGTCCGCCAAGCCTGCGGCAAAGGCTCGGTCGGACTGGCCAACAGCTCGTCCATCATCGTGTAGC
>JBKDBI010000363.1:0-4072 GCA_046314695.1 Bacteroidota bacterium
GCAGCGGTTACAGAATACACCGTGCTTATCCCGCAAATTCTTCCACAAAAGGATGCAGCGTTCTTCGGTGTTGTAAGTTTGGATAAAAGTAACAAAGTCCATAATTAAAAATGATTAGAATACAGTCGCAATATAGGGGTAGAAACACACACCACAAAGTCCGTTAGTCGGCTTGCGCATAATCTGGCCTGAAATTACATGCTTATAAACGTTTAACTTATACTTTAATTGCACTACAAAGCATCATCCCTCACTCCTACTTCGCCTCCAGTCTCCCCTTACTACCTTGCGCGCATCTCCAATTCGTTATGGAGTCAATCACCCATTCCCTCAACCTTCGGAATAGACGCTCCCCTGCGAAAGCCAACAGACTTCAAACAGGAAAACAATAACTCCTGTTCACCTCCGGTTCTTTCTTGATTCCGAACCCGAATAGGTTTTCTAACGCATGATATGGAATTAACCAACGAAAATCCCGGACCGAATCAGAATACGCCGCCCGGTTTCCGGCTATTGAGCGCGGGTTGTGCTTCAATCGCTGGCAAACTTTCCGGAATCGAAGCGCTGAACGGATTGTCTTCCAATGCTTTCATGAAAGCGATGATGGCTTCGATTTCGCGCTTATTCAGGCCCAGTTTGTCGGATGGCAGGGTTTGATAAGGCACTTGCAATCCATGCCCGATTCCGCCTCCCCGGTTATAGAAATCCATCACCGATTCCAGGGTATTGTAAGCACCATTGTGCATATACGGGGCAGTGGCGACAATGTTTCTCACGGTGGGTGTTTTGAAGGAATACAGGTAATATGGAGCAGCTTCTTTCAACTTACCCGCACCACGCCCGGGGTCTGAATCGAGTTTCAAGGGTTTGGCATTCGGATTTTCCGGAACACCCAACACTTCGCTTTCGGTTTCCTGGTAAAGCGGCGGCACGGTGCCATTGAAAACCGGTGCAAAATGGCAGGTTCCGCAGGCAGCCTTCCCCATGAAAAGATTATAGCCTTCACGCACCAACGGATCAATATCCCTGATTTCCCCGCGCATCCAGCGGTCGAAACCGGAGTTGAAACTACGCAGACCGGCCACATATTGGGCAATGGCCAGTCGCAGGTTCTGGGCATTCAAAGCCGCATCGCCCTGTTCCGGGAAAGCTTCCCTGAACATGCGCTGATACGCACTGCTGCCGGATAGTTTTTCGATGATTTTGAAGTAATCGGTATTGAACTCCTTGGGGTCGCTGATCACGTGTTCCTGCTGATCGATGAGCGATTCGGCGCGCAGGTCGTGAAAGAAACGCTCGCTGTACACGCAGTTCAACAAACCTGCTGCATTGCGCTGCACAACCGATTTACGGTCGCCTGACAAACTTTTGGGTAATCCATCTGCAAAGCCCTTACCCGGCGCATGACAACCCGAACAAGCCCGCTGGTTATCGTGCGAGAGAATTGGGTCATAGAACAAGAGCCGGCCGAGTTCTTTCATCTCCCGCGTTTCGAGTGCTGCCGGAAGCTGGCTGTACCAATAGGCATTGAGGAATCCATCGGAAAACACAGCATCGTCGGCATAATTCACGGCAACCGGTTGGCTGCGCCTTTCCTCGGGCAGTTCAAACCCAGAGGCACGATGCCATTCACCACAAAGCCGGTACAAAGGCAAAAGATAATCGCGGGTGAAGCCGGCGCGGTCAAAACGGTCAAAGTCGTTGTGCTGTTCCAGGTAAGCCAGGGCAAGCGGGAACTTCTGTTGCATGGAAAGAAACGCGGCATGCGGGGCCAGGGTGCCGAGGTGTTGCAAATCTTCCCAAACGGCAAGCAGCGCTTCACGGGTATCGGGCAGTGAATTCCCGAGTCCGGGTACATCGAATGCGCTGAGCCCCATGCTCAGTGCGCGCAATATGGCCTGACGCGAAGCCTCAAATACATCAGAAGAATAAATCCGAAAATCAGGGCGGTATTGATTCAACTTTTCCTGCAACATCGTCGCCTGTTCCAGCAGTTCCAGGCGCTGTTCAGGCTTCATCATCTCAGCGGCGGCTTCATCCATCACCTGCAAACCATGCGGTTCGACCGTGTTCAGGCCAAAACTGTTGCGTTCTGGTTTGGGCAACGGAACCCCGTTTACATGGTCTTTTACGAATTGAGGGTCTTTGTACTCTGCGAGGTATTCCCAACGCTTGAAAGCCTGGCGCAAAGCCCGATACTGCCGGCCGAGTTGCCCAATATCCGGCTTCTTCTTATTCCCGGCAGCTTCAAGTTGGCTGATCAACACATCCAGACGCTGCTTAAAACTGTCCAGCCGCTGATTGTAACGCGCCGTAAAGACAACGGCTGATTGAATTTCGGCACCTGATTGGCGGAAAGAGTAGAAGACTATAGTGGCCAGCATAATGGCCAGCATCGGGTAAAGGCGTTTCATTTTCAGATTTTGCTTGTAATCGGGGTTCACAAAACGACCGGAGACCCCTTTCGGAATCTCCGGCCGCTCGAAAGGTTAACAGGAAAGAACTTATTCTACCACGAAACGCAAGGTTTCGCCTTCGGTATTGCGGATGAAGTACACACCGGGAGTGAAGTCGCTCACATTCACCAGTTCCACATCGCGTTCAACACGCATGCGCTTGCCGAGGGCATCGTAAATCGCTACGTCCATGCGGCGGCTGAGGTGCAGTTCGCGGGCGGTAGGGTTGGGATATACGGTGAAGGTAGCTGTGCCGTCGAAGAACTTGTCGCTTGACAGGGCAGGCGTACCGTCCCAACCGCTGATGGCATAGGTAAGCGAGTTATTGTAAGGAGGCGTATTGGTTACAGCCGGGTGCTGGCTATTGATGAGCATGGTCTTGCTGTCGATAGCAATGGCTCCGGTAATCTCCGCACCGGGAGGGCAGGCGGTGATGCGCACAAGATCGGCAAGGCTTGGGTTAGACACATTCATGTCGAGAAGGTAAGTCTCGCACACCACCGTCACGCCCGCGGGCATGCGGTTGAAAGATGTGCCGTTCAGGTCTTCCTGGATGATCATGTAGGTTTTGCCTTTGATGGTCATGAAGTCCAGACCGTCGGGGTTGCTGAGGTGCACCATCGGGTAACCTGCAGTGCGCACTTGTGAAGTGGAAGCAGCGAAGAAGGGACCGCCTTCAAGGAAGGAACGTACTTCGTTGGTAGCCAAATCGAACTCAAGTACACGGCCATAATAATCGAAGAAACGACCATTGCGCACGGAGTCGGCAGCCTGGGCATCGGTACCGGGGAAGCTGTTGCCGGTAATCACGCGGTAACGGGCTTTGTATCCGTCGATCAGGCCTTTGCTGATTACACCATTCTTCGCATTGCCGCTGTTGAAGGTGAATTGGTCGCGGCCGGTTTCAGTGATATACACTTTGCCGTTGTGGTAAGCACCCCATTCGAGGCGGTTGAACATGCTGGCACCGCGGCGAACAGCAACCGTATTGAGTTCGAGGAGTGTATCGAGGTTGTTCTCGATGGTAATCCATTTGCCCGGAGCATCTTGCTTGTAGACATACAACTGGCCGCTGGTGAAATCACCTGCAGTGACAGCCACGAACTTGGCAAGAATGCCGGGAGAACCATCTTCAAACAGGAACACGGTCTTATTGTCTGGCAGCACTACGCCACCTTCCCAGCCGGCGCGGCCCCAGTTGTACTGCTTGCGGATAGCTTTGGCGTTTACCGGATCGATTTCAACCATCCAGTTTACGTTCTGAAAGCGCTTGATAACCTTGCCATTGAAACCGGGGAAACCTGCAGGCGCTGTTACACCGATGGTAAAGTTGCTGGTATCGCGGAAGTTGGCACCACCGTTAGAAAAAGTACGGTTGCTGGTTTGCAGCCATTCCTCAGCGGTCCAGATGCGGCCACTGGCGCGGTCGGTTATGCCACCGCAGTTCATGCCGGTTTCACCAACGGTGTTGGCGAAATCGACGTTAAAATACTTGCCCTTGCGGCCGTCTGCGAGGGTTTGTTCAACCACGTCCAGCTTGTCGCCGTCGGTGCGCTTGAGTTTGAAAACGGTCATTCCACCGCCATCACCCACATAATCGTTGCGCTGGGTCATTT
>JBKDBI010000364.1:0-4283 GCA_046314695.1 Bacteroidota bacterium
TGAGTATTGATCCTAAACAGAGTTCGTTTCCATCCTTTACTCCATACAATTTCACTCTGAACAACCCTCTGGTTTTAAGTGATCCATTTGGAGATGATCCCATATCTGGAAATCGGAAAGAAGGACGAAGTATAAGAAAATGGTTCTTTACCGTTTTATGTGGGTAGGCAGGTCTAAGTTGCCAAGATGAAAGTAAATCATGGTGATGAAGTTTTTGATGTTTCTGTATCCTTTAGCGAGTCTTTTGATTTCCTGGATTTTGAGATTAACCCTTTCGACGAAAGCCGAGGTTATTCTGGTGTTGAAGTAATGTAAGATGCCCGTCCAGTGAGCTTTGAAGGATTTAGCCACTTTCTTGATGGGTTCTATCTTGCTTCTGTTGGCCAGTTTGATCCACTCTTTCAGCAAGGCTGTAGCTTCGACTGGTTCATTGTTATTGGCAATCTGCTTGAACCATTCTTTGAAGCGATAAGCCTTGCCGAGCGTGGGATATGTGTAACAAAGAAATTTGACTTCCAGTCGTTGTTTGGCTGTGAGAGAACTTTCGTTTCGCAGCCATAAGTACTTGGTTTTCTTCAACTCGACGGTGTGCTGAGCCTCCTGTTTACGTACTTCATCGACCGCTTTGCTTATCATTTGCTCGAGGTGAAAACGATCAAAGACGATATCAGCATGCGGCAGGTGCTCCCTGGCGGCTGCTCTATAGGATGGTGAAAGGTCCATAACTACCGTTTCTACATGCTGGGCAGAAACTCCGCGCAAGGTGGCTTGTTCAATGGCTTGAAGAAAGGCTTCTTCGTCTTTACCCTCTCCTATACCTACCACCTTTTTTCTGTCCATATCTGTTAGAATGGTGAGGTAATTGTGCCCCTTGCGTGAAGAAGTTTCGTCAATACCCATGACTTTTACCTGAGCCAAGGGCTGGGCGTGCAAAGCCTCGGTCACATAGCGGCGTATTATTCGACCAATAACGCGACCATCTACACCCAGCATAGCACCAGTTGCGCTTAGGCTCAACCCGTACTTACAAAGCGCTAATGCGTAGCCTTCAAACAACAGGGTGAAACTACTGCCTTCTGCTGCCCACGGAACATGTACTTGCTGTATTGTGCCATCTGCCTGTTTTACGCGCGGTACATTGGCGTGTAGGTAACATTCATGCTGAAAGAAGTTCAAATGACGCCACGTCCGCTCTCTATGGTCGTATGCCTTGTACTTCCCACCATCCAAGCCAGCCAACTCTATCCCGCGCTTATAGTCTACATATAGATGCAGCACTTCTCTCTCTCCTGCATTGATGAACTCTACACGGTCTACGAACCAAGGCGCTTGCAATCCCAACGCCAGCGTAAAAAGCTCTTCCTGTTTCATGCTCGAAAGGTACTTTACCCACATTTAATGGCAATGAACCAATTTTTCCTTTACACTAAAGGCTACTTTGTTACATATTTACCCTTAAATTCTGGATATTTTAAGCAAGTTAATGCATTGTCTCCTAAACTGTTTTTGCCATCTTTCCAATTGAGAATTTCCAAGCTATTTTCATCTACTTGTCTAGCCGATACTTCAATAAAAATGTTTTTAATTATTCCTCTTTTTGCAAAACGATACATATATGTTCTCTCAAGCCTCCATTCCCTTATAGTTTTACCATTACTTAACTTGTCTTTATAAGGAACTTCTATTTTTTGTTTAGCCGAATTGTCAATAGTTGCATTTGTTTCATAAACCCACAAATGAAGTCCGTCAGTTTCTTTTATAACTTTCAACGAATATTGAACATCTTTCCTGTCCTTGCCGCAAAATTCAGGGTATCGAGAAACAGTTGTACTTTTATCACCAGTAAAATCATCTTCTAATTTCAATGTTCTAGGAAAATCATCATTCACTCGGTTAGTAAAATATAAAAAGCAATTTTTCTCCCAATCACAGTTGCAAAGGTTTCCATTTTTTTTCAACTTGATTACCTTTACCTTGTAGTAAACATTGGGGTTTTTAATTGTTAATTTATAAAAAATACTGTCTTTTTGCGTATAGCTTATAGAGTCAAGAAACGGAGGTACTTTTTCTACAATTTGGCTTGCTTGAGGTCCAGTTATAGCAGTGGAAATATCTTTAACAGCTTTTGAGATGTCAGCAGAAAATTCTTTTTTGGTTGATAATGTAATTGTTACTGAATCAGCAGCAACACCTTCATAGATATATTTAGAACCAACTTGAAGTTTGTCAATTGATTCTTGACTAAGCGTCCGAACTTTTAAATTGTTTGCAGTAATTGTTTGCAATGAAACTTTACTTGTATTGAAATACTTTGTTACAAAGTTTCTGAACTTATCTTGATACTCTTGTAAACTTTCTGCACTCTCTCGAGTCTCAAGCGTTGGGTTTTTGTCATACTTTATCTTGAAGTCAAAATCAATGTCTCCGTTTTTAATTTCAGAAACAGGTGCTCCAAGAATCGCTGACTGTGGAGTTGTCATTGTAATCCAATCTTGTCCGAAAGCAAATACTGATGAAAGAATCATCAGAGCAAGTGTAATTGATTGTTTTTTCATTTTGTTTTATTTTTTATGTTAATGTTTAATTTTAATTGAGTCGTTTATTTTGACGTTGTAATACTATGGATTTTTTCTGTTGCTCGTCCATTTCTCATATTGTTAAGAATTGTTCATACAGAATTTTAGCATAGTATTTTCCGTACCTGTCAATAATGACTTTGCTAAGTAAAATGGGTAAAAAGTAAATCGAGGTTAATATCCAACCTAAATTTCTTGTTGTTAAGTCTCCTGTGCAATGCGAATAAATAAGAATAATTAGTGAAATAATAAACGCTAAGAATGAGCCACCAATTAAATTTCTAAAAAAGCCATATTCGATATTGTGTTGTAACAGTAAAGAATTGTCTCTAAGAACATTTCTAATTTGAGAAACAGTTGTAGCAATTAATTTTCTTGCTCTTGGTTCGTCAGCAGATTCTTCAATTGAGGTCAAAAGACTTATGTCAAATTTGCCTTTTATTTTATCTTCAATTTTTTGCTTTATACTTGTTTCAAGTTCAACATTTGATTTAAGTAATAGGTTGGTAGTCGGCATATTAATTTCATCCTTGAAATAAAGTCTTTGAAATATTTCCTTTGAAATGAACCGATTTATTTGGACAAGCAAAAACACAATTGCAGATGAAAGTATAATGTCAGTAACTGTTGGAAGTGCTGAATATATATTTTCAAGTTTGTCGTGGTATAGATTAGCAACAAATTTGTTGTATAGAATTATTGCAGGTATTGATGTCAATACAGTTGGAAAAAGTCTTGCTTTTAGGTAGTAACTATTGATTGCCATTATTTTGCTGTTAATTGTCCAATGAAATATGCCTTATGAGTTGCATTTAAAGTCGGAACTGCGAATTTCTTTTTTGCACCGAAGTCCTTTGCAAATTCAAAATTTTTCACATAGATTTTAAGATATTCAGTTGATGTGTCTAAAATTATATGACCAGCTTGATTATTCGTAATTCTTGTTTCTGGATATTTTGAATATGCTAAATGTTCTGAACTTGCATTTCCAAAGAGTGTGATTGTCGGGGTAAGTGTTTCTAAAAAATCATAGTTACGGCTTGAATCTCTTCCATGATGCGGAGCAAACAAAACATCAATATTTGAAACAGCAGCTTTATGATTTTTCAAAATGTATTCCCATGAATCATCATGCGTGTCGCCTGCTAAAAGTATTTTCCATTTTCCGCCATTCTTTTTGGGTGGAGTAAACAATATAGCATAGGAAGAATCATTGTAATCTTCCGTTTCGTTACCTTGTTTTACTAATTCAGGAGTTGGGCATAAAATTGTGATGTCGTCTTCGTTGAAGTATAAATTATTAGTTTTTGAAAAATAAGTTAGCCGTTTTGTATTTGTATTTTTTCCAGCTCTTAGGTTTGTATAAAATTTCCAGTCTTCTTTATTGTAGCCAGCAAAGAATCCAGTTAGGCTTATGTATTTATCATTATCAGTGTCCCAAGTATTTGTAATTTCAAATTCATCAAATAAATCCTTGATGCCGTCCAAGTGGTCCATGTCTGGATGTGAAATTATGAACCGGAAAATGCTGTTAACTTTTAGTTTGTTTTTTAAATAGTCAATTGGATTATCGGGGTCTTTCTTTTGATGATAATTTTTCTTGTCAGTTGGAACAAAGGTTCTATTTCGCATTTCTTCCCTTTCCTTTGATGCCTTAACTGCTTTTTCTTCTTCGGTGTCCACGTCATTGTAAGCGTTACTTACGTC
>JBKDBI010000365.1:0-2476 GCA_046314695.1 Bacteroidota bacterium
GAACAAACTGTAAAGGTGAGGGCCCCAGTGTTGAACATCCACACCACCTTCAGCAATTTCACCTGCTTTGGATACGCTGAAATCTTTGCGCAGTTCCATCCAGCTTTTGTTGTTGGCATCTGAAAGCCAGTATCCGTCGGGCGTGAAGCGAACCAGGGTGGTGCTTGGTATGCCGAATCGGTTGGGGGGAAGCACAACTTCTAATTGATTACAAGCCACGAGTTCCGGATAAGATGGCTCATGGGCTTCTGCGGGTGCCTTTGCCAGGTACCAGTCTACAATTGCCTGCCAGTTCGCATCGTCGATCATAGCTTCATTTGGAAACACTTGTTGGCTGCGGCTGTTACCTGCTGCCTGCATGCTCTCTTGCCACGCCAGGCGCACGCTGTCGTTTTCGTATATACCCATGAAACGGGCCATTTGCGGCAATACATGATTTGCCCATTGCGAACGCGGCAGGAGTTCCGGTTCCGGAAACAGATGGCAGGAAGCGCAGTATTGCCGGGCCAGCTTTTCACCATCAGCCGGTTTTGACTGACAGGCAGCGAGGCAATGAAGCGCAAGCAATGCGCTGAGAAGACGAAGCATGTGCGAATTTGATTTACGGAAAGTTGCACTGGTGTGAAGGGAGTTTTAAGGGGTTGTGAATTGACCAGGTAATTGACCTTGTAAAGTGACTGCTTCTGGATTAAGTCGCAGAATGTCAAGTGTTTGTGAATTAAAGGAAGCGTAACAACTGCATAGGCTTGTCCTAACAGGCTCAGGGGTATTTCGCAGCGCAGATTCAGCAAGTATGAAAAAACAACTTCTCCTTACTATGGGCGTGGCCGCCTCTTCGGCCCTGCTCACAGCACAGATTCCCTTCCCGGTGAACATCGACACCGCCTGGACGGCCAAGACTGTGTGGATGCCCAAAAGCCCGCTCAAGCAGCAGGTTATCTTCACCGGCGGTGTGGATGTGGTAAAAACCACTGCCACCTACGGCAATGCCGCTGGCCAGACCTACGCCAAGCAATGGCATGACTTCATCGGCTTCACACCCGACAAAACGAACAGTGGCGACCTTGGCTGGGTTTCCGTGAACCACGAAATGACCCAGCGCAATGATTATGTGGGTGATGGCGGTGGAATGACCGTTTTCAAACTCAAGCGCACCGACGGCGACAAGCTGGAAGTGGTTGAACAAACCCTCGCAGATGGCCGCAAAGGCAAGTTCTTCAACGTTGATTTTGTGAACACCGTTGGTGAAACCGGCATGAACTGCGGAGGAATAACCGACCGCGCCAATGGCCGTATCTGGACAGCCGAAGAATGGATGCAGAGCAGCAACCGCAACATTTTTAATAATGGCGCTAACTTTCGCGATACCAACAACTTCACGATTGGTGTAACCACTCCTGCCGGTTTCCCAGGTTTTAATGGAAAGACGATCCAGCGTTTTCAGAACCTGAACTGGATGGTGGAAATCGATCCGGTGAACGCCAAGGCAATCCGTAAACAGTACAACTGGGGTCGCGCAGGCTGGGAAGGTGGTGTAGTGCTGCCCGACAACAAGACGGTGTTTCTGTTCGAAGACGGTTCGCCCGGAATCCTCGCCAAGTTCGTCGCTACCAACGCCGGCGACTTCACCAGCGGTCAGCTCTATGTTTACAAGCACGATGCTCCCGCTAAGTGGATCACCATCGAGAACAACCTGGACACCCTGCTCGAACTCAATACGGTTGCCATTCGCCGCGGTGCCAGCATGTTCAATCGCCTCGAATGGGGTGCGTATCACGATGGCAAGGTCTACATTACCGAAACCGGCCGCGACCAGTTCACCTTCAACAGCGGTAACGCGCGTTATGGTGTCATCAGCAAAGGCCTGATCGATGGTTACAAAGCCCGCTACCGGGTGCTTACCGGCAATAGCTTTCCCGGTACCGATGCCCAGGCGGCCGACTCAGTGCGCAATGGCCGCTTCTTCGATTATTATGGCCGTGTGCTCGAACTCGATCTCGCGACCAATGAAGTGCGTTCATTCCTCGAAGGCGGTCCCTTCTTCGCTGCTTCCACTTCACAAGTGCGCACGGCAGGTTACCCGATGGTACACCTCAGTAACCCCGATGGTCTGGACTTCATGACCATCAAAGGCAAAACCTATATGATCATCCAGGAAGACCTGAACGGAACTTCGTTCAACCGCATGCCTGCAGGTATTCCCGTGATGTGCGAAACGTACTTGCTTGACATGGATGTTGCGAACCCTACACTGGCTGATCTGGTGCGTATCACCGCCTGCCCTCCCGGTGCAGAGATTACCGGAGCCATTGCCATCGACAGCAAGACCATGCTCATCAATAGCCAGCACCCGGCTGTAACCAATACGCCTCCTTACAATAACTCGCTTACCTATGCCATCAGCGGTTGGGACGGTACACCTGCCCTGTCAAGCGACAAGTTCTTCGACGGCACAGCTACCTTCACCGTATATCCC
>JBKDBI010000366.1:0-3529 GCA_046314695.1 Bacteroidota bacterium
TCAAAAGGTCGATTAGATTCTTCAGTTAAAAGAACATTAATCTTATTAGGTGTTTTATTGTAAGGTTTAACTTCATCACCAACAGTAACATCTAATCCTAACGGATTGCACTCAGCTTCAAAATCTTTTTGATTTATAATATTATTATAAAACTGATAATTAGCAAGCATTCTGTTATAATCCGAAACATTCGTAACAGCTATATTAGAAGAAGTATCAACAAGTATAGAATCTATTACCTTCTTAGCCCAAGCATAATCATCTTTAATTTTATCTTTATAACTTAGTCTTTGTCTTAAAAAATCTTTCATTGTTAGTTATAAATTTTTGTATATCTTTATCCAGTTGAGATAGTCTGTCAACTTCTACTTCGGACTTTGTGTAAAAAGAAAGTTCATTTAACCCTATTATACAACCTACTAAAGCCATAACTGCGTCAAAGTTTCCTTTCATATTAAAAGATTTTAATTGCTGTAGTAAATATCTATCAGTAATAAAATCTAAATTTCGTTTAATCTTATCATTATTATTCTCTCTGATTTCAAATACCCACGATTTAAGATACTTGATGGCTTCCCACTTAACCTTATCATTAGACATTGGATACCCATAAACTAGTGACGGATTAGTGTTGTAAGATGCTTTCTTATTAAGAACATAAGTTGGTTGAAGAGCTAGCAGATCTAATCTTTTAATTTTCTCAAAATAATCTTTAGTGTTACCAGCAGTGTTCTCGAAGAATATTTTAGCATTGCCATAGAACAAGGACAACTTATATAGAATCTCATTTACTTCATCTATACCATAATAGGGCCTACCAATAAAAGAAGCTACTATTTCAGAATATCCTATCTGACTAAAATACTTATTAGTCTTCATAACATATATAGCAGCTAAAGATTCTCCTGAATTAGAGTTAGCTTTAAAAGCGTCATACCCTATAATATAAGAATCTTTCTGTATCTTATTATCTATATACTTAGGCATCTCATATATCACTACAGTTCCTTCAATATTATCAGAATTCCAAGGAAACTTATCTATCGCAATATCATTATTAATACGATATGATACACCAGTATCAGAGTTAGGATCGAAGAATAAATCTACTTTCTTTTGTGAATACTCTAGCAGCTTATAATTCTGTATCTCTGTTAACCTATTCTGAATTTCTGCAGCAGGGAATATAGAAGCTGATTTAGATAAGAACATCTCAGAAGGAACTAAAGGGCGATATTGTATATGCTTAGAGAGAGTCTCAGGATTTTTAGATATTATCGCCCGTTGCGACATTAAATAGTTTTTAGCTTCCTCAACCTTAGTAACGTAATTAGAGTCCTTGTAATTATTAAGGGATTCGTACGCAGGTATAAAATATGCTATCTTACCCGCATGTTCGAACACATCATCGTAATAAAATATGTTATACTCTTCTGGAGAATAGAACATATCTTGAGAATCTAGTGTACCTCCATCCATATCACCACCAGTACCCATCATCCATAGCATACCAGTTTTTTCATCACCAGACATAAGGTTATCTTTAGTATTGTGATACACCTGTTTAAGTAGATTGAAAAGACCTACCTCTTCAAGCACTATTATAAGGTTACGAGCACCTTGATCCGCGAAAGGATTATCTTTAAATGATCTATGCTTTATTACAGATTTAGATCCGAATGTTTTCCAACCACCATCAAGCTTTTTCTCGTATTCAGCAATAATATGTTTACCTACTACAAAAGAGCCTTGATACTGTTTATAAAACGGAGCAGGAAAATACTTATTCTGTGAAAATACTTCACCAGGAAGTAAGTCCAGCATATCCTTAACCTTAGATAGTAAGAGAGAAGATTTAGAAGAATCTTCAGCTCCTACAGTTATATCTACTGGTGAAGGAGTAGCACCTTTAACATACTTAGTAGCTCCATCAAATAAAAACTCTTTAGCGATAAGTCCTGCTGCAATATAAGATTTACCAGTATCGCGAGATCCCATAACTAATCCATTCCACATATTATTAGTGTATAATGCTCTACCCAGTGGTAGAGGAGATGTGCGTGTAAGATTAGTAATAGGGTGCATAAACTGCTTACGCTTATTATTAGAGTCTAAAGTTTCAGGGAATCTATCTAATAGAATATCATCAGTAACGAACTCATCAAGTAGTATATAGTGAGACGAATAAGTATCATCTAGTTCAAATCCAGAGAATCCTCTACACGCATTATAGTAATGATGTATCTTCCATTCTAGATCTCGAAGATTAGGCCTACCAAATACTTTAGCTTTAGATCCTTTCTCATTTTTTCTAATGTTAAGATGATTAATATAAGTATAAAGTGATGATGGAATGTACCTACCATTTACCCAAGTACCTTCTGTAGATAGCTTCTTCTGATTAGCCCAGAACTTAACATATTCAAGTGATAATGGATGTAATTTAGGGATTTCAACTAAGAAATCTTTATGATTGGGGAACATCATCTGGAGATGGCGGTGAATATTTCTCTTTAGTATCGTAGATAGTTACCTCGGATAAGGTAATCATATTAGATACAGATACCGCATTAATAATACCCTGCTCAACTACTAGTGTAGGATCAATGATACCATCCTCAATAAGATTAGAAGGATTGCCCGTGAGAGAATTAATAGGAGTTAACAAGTCTTCTTGAGATACTCCAGCATTAGATCTTATCAATTTAGATGGGTGAAGAAGAGATTCAAAATAAGCATTATCTATATCATCTAGTTCTCTAGAGCTCTGTATAGTACTTTTAATAGTGTTAGACACTCGTACAAGAGTGTGGCCTGCACCTTCTACATAACCTTTTACAACGGAAGAGCGCACAGCTCGTATAGCATCATCTATTCTATCCTTAATTTCTTTTCCTTCAGTTTCGGTTGCAGCACCTACGTAGATAACAGCAACTTTAGAAATAAGTTTAGCTAGTCGTTCTTTTAGTTTCTCAATAACATAAGACTGAGTTTCAGTTTCCAGTAATCCTTGAATCTCACTTACTCTGTTATCAATATCTTCTTGGGATCCTTTAGGATCTACAATAGTAGTTTCAGTTTTAGAAACTATAATTTTAGAACATGTACCTAGCTGTTGAGTAGTAATAGTATTCAATAGATCCGAAGTAGTATCAGAAATATATTTAGCACCTGTAACAGTAGCAATATCTCTCAACATTTCATATCTTCTTTCTCCATATGCAGGAGCTTTAATTACTACTAGCGGGAGATTAAACCTCAACTTATTAACTATTACTACAGACAATGCCTGAGCTTCAATCTCATCACATATAACAGCTAATGCACGGTTTTCACGATGCGCAGCTTCCATAACAGGTATAATCTCATCAGTACCTCTAATCTTTTTATCAGTAACAAGAATATACGGATTCTCAAGTACTACTTCAGACTTATCAAACTTATTAACAAAGTACGGAGATAAGTAGCCTGTATTAAAATTATATCCTTCAATAATCTTAGTATAGGTAGATCCTGTTCTAGAATCTTC
>JBKDBI010000367.1:0-5337 GCA_046314695.1 Bacteroidota bacterium
GCGATGGCCGCCCATCCCGACACAGCCTGGTCTTCGCTGGCCTACCTGGCCTTGCTCGGTATTGTTGGATCGGCCCTCTCGCTCGTTGTTTTCAATGTGCTGGTGCAACGCACGACGGCCTTGTTTGCGAGCACCAATACCTTCATCATTCCCGTTGTGTCGGTTGGCTGGGGCTTGGTTTTTCATGAACCATTCGGCTGGCATATCATTGGCGGATTGCTGCTTTGCCTGGCCGGTGTCTGGCTGGTGATGAAGCGCTGATCGGTCGCACAGCCAGCTCCCGGCGTATCAAGCCAGGTTTGACGCTATAAGTAGCTTCAAACAAAGGTGTTACGCGGAAACGCGCGTTCGGATTGAATGTGATTTCCCAGGCCCGCAGTTCCTTTCCTCCAGTTTCGAGATAGTCGATCTCGTGTTGCAGGGTATTGCGCCAGCAATTGCCCGAAACCTGCATGTTGTTGTTGGGCAGGTGCTTGAGCATTTCTGAAACCACGGAGTTTGATGCTAATCTCCGGAAACCGGTAATTACGGCGAACGTAATCCCCGAAATCAAGTATTTACGGAGATTGTAATCCCCGAAATGACGATCATTTGGTGAGTACGAGCGCTGAAATGGCTTAGCTCCGGCGATTGGCTCCGGTGTTTCCGGATGGATTGGGCTTCAGATAATTTCCCTCGGTCACCTTGGTAAGCGGCCACCTTAGATCCATTCACAGCTTTGCGTAAAAGGAAACCCAAACTGCCGCAGAAAGGCTATTCTCTGTTGGGCAACTTGCATGGATTTTCTGAACTTTGCCGTTAATGGCAAGCAAAATCAAACCTGAGCAGATTCTGAAAACTTTGCAGGTTCCCGCTGTGGCGGAAAGCGTATGCACCGGTACTGGCTGGATCACCGCGGTGGGCTCCGTGCACCGTGATATCGTGAGTCCGGTTGACGGCAAGAAGCTCGGCGAAGTGGTTTTTGCCACCGAAACTGAATACGAAGCGGTGATGAAGCGCGCTACACAAGCCGCTGCTGTCTGGAAAGATGTACCGGCACCGCGCAGGGGTGAGATTGTGCGCCTGATCGGCAATGCTTTCCGCGAGAACAAAGACGCTCTTGGCGCGCTGGTGAGCATGGAAATGGGCAAGAGCCTGCAAGAAGGCCTGGGCGAAGTGCAGGAGATGATCGATATCTGCGATTTCGCCACCGGTCTGAGCCGCCAGCTTTACGGCCTCACCATGCACAGCGAGAGGCCCGGGCACCGCATGTACGAGCAATGGCATCCGCTCGGGGTGGTAGGGGTAATCTCTGCCTTCAATTTCCCTGTTGCCGTTTGGAGCTGGAATGCCATGATTGCAGCCGTTTGCGGAAACGCCACCATTTGGAAGCCGAGTGAAAAGACGCCATTGAGTGCCGTTGCCGTGATGCAAATGGTAGCCCGCGTCATGAAAGAGCATAACCTGCCGGAAGGCCTGTTCACCCTGGTCAATGGCGATTACCGCATCGGTCAGGCCCTTGCCGCAGATCCGCGTGTGGCCCTGGTTTCGGCTACCGGCAGCACCCGCATGGGCAAGGCTGTGGCAGAAACGGTAGCGCGTCGGCTTGGCAAGAGTTTGCTGGAACTCGGCGGCAACAACGCCATCATAATCACCCGGAATGCTGACCTTGATCTGGCCCTGCGCGCCGTGATCTTCGGTGCGGTCGGAACGACAGGGCAACGCTGTACTTCTACCCGCCGTGTCATCATACACGAAAGCGTTTACGATACATTCAAAGAGCGGCTGCTCAAAGCATACGGACAATTGCGTATTGGTTCACCGCTCGACGAAAACAACCATATCGGTCCGCTGATCGATCGCCAGGCAGTTGAGAACTATGTGCGTGCCTTGATCCACCTCAAGAAAGAAGGCGGAAACGTGATCTACGGCGGGAATGTGCTGGAAGGAAAGGGTTACGAAGGAGGTTGTTATGTGGAACCGGCGGTCTGCGAAGCCATGAACCATTACCAGATTGTGCAGGAAGAAACCTTTGCACCGATACTTTACCTGCTGAAATTCAATGAACTCAGTGAAGCCATCGCCATGCAAAACGATGTGAAGCAGGGCCTGAGCAGTGCCATTTTTACAACCGACCTCCGCGAAGCAGAGTTGTACCTCTCAGCCGGCGGCAGCGATTGCGGTATCGCCAACGTGAACATCGGAACCAGCGGTGCTGAAATCGGCGGTGCTTTTGGCGGAGAAAAAGAAACCGGCGGTGGCCGCGAAAGCGGCAGCGACAGCTGGAAAGCGTATATGCGCCGGCAAACCAATACCATCAATTACAGCACGAGCCTCCCCCTCGCTCAAGGCATTCGTTTCGATATCTGAACACCTTGAAACGGCTCCTGCCTGTCATCTCGATTCTTGCTGGCTTGCCTGTGGCGGCACAGCACGATCGCGGCATAACGGCACAGGCGTATGGCGGTTTTCTCTTTCCGCACCACGAAGAGATGAAACGCCAGGAGCAGCATGTGCATGGTCTCGAAGTTTCATGGTATGCCAAGGGAACCGGGTATGCGGGCATGGACCGGCATTTCTGGAACCCGCGCTGGGGTGTGGGCGGATTGTTTATCAACCTCGGCGACAGTGTCAACGGCAAGGTGTTTGGCCCGCATGTGTTCATCGAATTCGATCTGCACCGGAAACAGAAGCACAATACCACTTTGCGTGTTGCCACCGGTCCGGGCTATTTCACGCGCCCTTTTGACCCGCTTGTAAACCCGCGCAACCGCTCCAACGGATCCCATATCAACGGGTTGATGCAGGTACTTGTTACCCGGCGCCATACGCTGGGCAAGAGTTTGGAATGGCAGGGTGGTGCAGGAATTACCCATTATTCCAACGGCAACTGGCGCTATCCGAACTGGGGTGTGAACATGGTGATGCTGCATACGGGCCTCACCTGGTTTCCATGGACAGGCAAAACGTACGATAAGCCCTGGCCGAAGTACAACAGTGACACGCCGGCTTTGCGCGGTTTCTTGGCTTTCAGTGTGCGCACAGGAAAGCGGCAGATTGCCATCGACGACCGCCGGAATTTTCAGCTGTATACAGCTGATCTGGTCTACCATTACCCCCAAAGCCGCAACCGCTTATGGCGTTTCGGATTGAATTACTTTTTCGACCCCATTTATCCCTACACCAATTTTGGCGTCTGGCCGGTTCGCAACCGCAAACCGGGCGATGTGAGCGAAGTGGCGCTGTTTGCAGGCCACGAGTACCGCGTTGGCCGCATTGGTCTCACCGCCGACCTTGGTTTTTACCTCTATCGCCCGACGGAAAGCAAGCGCATGTATTACGAGGCAGTTGGTTTCAAGTATTACGCCTCACCGAGACTTTATTTCATGAACCGCCTGCGCGTGCACCTGTTTACTGCCGATTATGTTGAATGGGGTTTCGCCTATACCTTTCCAGACAAGCACATACGCAAACCCTTGTTTAACAAGGAGTTCGTATTCTTCTGAGACGATTTTCCAAACGCTTTGCTGCGAAGCTGCCGCAGCCGGGCAAGCAGGAATTGAGCCGAAAACCGTTTTTAGGCGGGTCAATCGCCGTTGCAGGGTTTATTTTGCAGCACCGGAACAGCGACATGATACCTACACGCAATGCCTTGATACTCGGAGCCAGCGGCGTTACCGGCGCTTGTTTGCTCAAACGCCTGCTTGAAGCCGGAATGTACAAGTCGATCTATGCGGCGGTGCGCCGGCCGCTTTCGGTCGGGCATTCATCCCTGCAGGAGTTTCCGATCGATGGAACTTTCCCCGATCGGGAGGCAATGGCAGGAGCGGATGTATTCTGCTGTCTGGGAACCACCATGGCCAAAGCCGGCAGCAAGGAAGCATTTCGCGCTGTCGACTACGAATTGCCGATGCGTTTTGCGCGCGAAGCCAAGGCTGCAGGTGCGAAGCGCTTCTTCCTGATTTCAGCCATGGGAGCCAATCCCGATTCCATGGTGTTTTACAACCGGGTGAAGGGCGAACTCGAACGCGACCTCGCGGCACTTGGCTTCGAAAGCCTGGGTATCTTTCGTCCGGGCCTGCTATTGGGTGAGCGGGCGGAGAAGCGACCGGGCGAGCAATTCGCCAAACGGATCTTCGGTGCTATAAACCGCTTCCTTCCGACGTCCTGGAAAGGGATAGCATCCGATCGCGTCGCCGAATCGATGCAGCGTGCTGCCGGAGCCGGATGGGAAGGACAGCGGATGTTTACCAATGCGGCCATGATTCAGGGCATCTGACCAATAGACAACCCGCGATGGACTTTCAAATACTCATCAGCAACCTCACCAACCCGACCCTGCTTTTTTTCTTGTTGGGTATCGTAGCCGTAAGTCTCAAAAGCGACCTGGAAATACCGGCTTCATCGAGCAAGTTTATATCCCTTTACCTGTTGTTCGCCATTGGCTTCAAAGGCGGCCAGGAGCTGGCGCACAGCACCTTCAGCAGCGAAATTGCCTGGTCATTGGTGCTTGGGCTGGCCATCGCGTCGATCATACCTTTCTACACCTTTTACCTGCTGCGTTTGCGCCTCGATCCGAGCAATGCAGGCGCGGTGGCGGCGGCGTATGGTTCTGTTTCTGCCGTTACATTCGTTTCAGCGGTAGCATTTCTTGAAGCCAAGGAAATTGCTTACCACGGCCACATGGTAGCAGTCATGGCATTGATGGAAGCACCGGCCATTGTGGTGGGCGTCATGCTGATCCGGCGTTACGATACCTCGGCCGGAGGCGGCTCTGTGCGCTCCGTCATACACCATGCCACCACGAACGGCAGCGTACTCATGGTTCTGGGCAGTTTGCTGATTGGCATCATTGCAGACTCCAAACAGGCTGAAGGCATCAAGCCTTTTACCACGGATATTTTCAAAGGCTTTCTCGCCATTTTCCTGTTGGAAATGGGCATGGTCACCGCGCGGCGTTTCAAAGCGTTTCTCAATTACGGCTTCTTCTTGTCGGCCTTTGCCATCCTCATTCCGGCCATCAATGGTTGTGCTGTTGCCTGGCTCAGCAGCTGGGTCATGGAAGATACCGGGAACCGCCTGCTGCTCGCAGTATTGGCGGCGAGTGCTTCCTATATTGCGGTTCCTGCGGCGATGCGCATGGCGGCACCCCAGGCCGATCCCGGATTGTACATTCCCATGACCCTCGGGCTTACATTCCCGTTCAATATCAGCGTCGGATTGCCGGTCTATCACGCCATCATTACGAACACATGAGTTGTATGCGCTCCGGGTGCGTGTTTGAATGCCCCGGATATCTTTACTTTGCAAATCCATGAAAAAAGGCATCCTTCTCGCAGCGGCCTTGTTTCTGTTCCT
>JBKDBI010000368.1:0-2607 GCA_046314695.1 Bacteroidota bacterium
CGAAGTACAACCCAAGACACGCGAGAACCTGATTCCCATGGCGGCCTCCTATAACCGTACTGCTATCGTTGATACGATTATCGGCATCTGCCTGGACCGGAAAGGGTATACCGGCAAGGTTGACCTGAATGCAGTTGACAACAATGGTGCAACCATGTCGCACTATCTGGCACGGTACAACAACGTAGACGCCATTAAAAAAGCTTCGTTGTGGGATGATCTTGACCTTAAAATCCGCGACAATTCGAAGCGCAGCGTCCTTCACTATGCTGCCGAATACGGCGCGCTTGACGCGATGGACGAACTGATCCGCCTCAAGGCCGATGTCAATGCACAAGACAACTACGGTGAAACGCCCCTGCACTATGCCGTGCGCAGCAACAACCTTACAGCTGTCATGAAGCTTGTTTGGAGTGGATCTTACACTTCAACCACGAACAGTTCAGGCCAAACAGCTTACGATCTGGCCAAGAAGCTGAAATACAAGGAAATCAAGAAGTTCCTCAAAAAGAACCGCTAATCTTCCCCCATTGCATAGAAAAGCCGGCTTGCCATAGCCGGCTTTTTTAATTTCCATTATTTCAGTCATTTTGCCTGTCGGTCGTTTACCGCTTTTCGGGCGAAACGTATCAATCGGAGAAATCACCCTTCATTTCCAACCAAACCTTAGTTTTACACCATGAAAACGGCAAATCAATTATCCAGGTTCGCATTATCCTTATTGACCGGCTTAATGCTGAGCCACGGCGTTCAGGCCCAGTCACGCTGGCCCTTTAGTCTCGACGGGCAACCGCCACGCGGCGTCTTCGGCACGGATAACCGCCTGGAAGCCAAAGAGAAGTGGCAATACCGCGACTATGTGCGCGCCACCGCCTCGCTCGTCCGCGCCTCTCAAATCAAAGGAGACCTGGTATATGCCAGCACCCTGCGCGAATCGCTGCAACGCGCCTTTGGGAAACCTGCAGACCCTTCCATACGTTTTCTCGATCAGCCAATTGCGTCCTTTTGCACCGGCTTCCTGATTGCGCCCGATTTGCTGGTGACTGCCGGCCATTGCTTTTCCAGAGACGGTCAGACATTCAGCAACCTGTCGGCACCGAACGTGGGCAATAAGTCAGAATATGTTTGGATTTTTGACTATACCAACGACGTGCCTGGCGGCACCAACGGTGGGTTGCGCTATGTGAACATTCCCAAAAACAACCAGTACCGCATCGCCGAAATCATCGACGCATCATTTACCGGATTGCGCGGTGTTGACATGGATTATGCCATCGTACGGCTGGATCGCCCCACCGACCGCAAACCCTTCATGTACCGTGTAGGTCAGAGTGTTACGGTCGACGACCTGTTGGCCATGGTAGGCTCACCCCGCGGTTTGCCCTTGAAAATTTCAGACAGCGCCCGTGTTACCAATAACGACGGCATGTATTCCTTCCTCACTAACCTGGATGCCTTTGGCGGTAACTCCGGCGGGCCGGTATTCAACCTCAATGGCTGGATTGAAGGCATCCTGGTACGCGGACCGAGCAAAACCCAAACACAGGATTTCCATTACGATGCCACCTGCGATTGTGTGAAGCCCGACGTTTGGTGGGATGAATACTCCGTTCGCCGCGATTATGGCATCGGTGGCAGCACCTATCTCGGCAATGGCGTCTTCCGCATCACCGCTTTGCCTTTGCAATGGCGTAAGGAAGGCGTTTACAGCAACCTGCGTTATGCGATTGAAAGGAATACCCCCGCGGCCTTCTTCGATTGGAGTGTGTACACCTGGATATTCGGAAAAGAACACCGCCTGCGCGATAAACCCGATCTGCTGCTGATGGCTGCTGCGCAAGGCAGGGAAGCCATTGTGGATACGATTCTCGGCATCGGCATTGCCAATACCGGCCTGCTCGATTTGTCAACCAAAACCAATGATGGATTCTCACTTGTGCATCTTCTGGTACGCAACAGCATGAACGATGCGTTGAAAAAAGCGCTCTTGCTGGATGAATTCGATATCAATGCATTCGACCAGTCCGGACGATCCGCTTATTTCCAGGCGGTCGAATACAACCGGATTTCCATGATCGGCAACTTGCAGCGTCTCGGTGCTAAAATCAACCAACAGAGCAGCGAAGGCGAAACAGCGCTGCACATGGCCGTGCGCCTGGGCAATGTTGCTGCGGCCCGCGAATTACTTTCAGCAGGCATCAACGCCCGCCTGCGCGACCGCAACGGCAAGAATGCCTACGACCTGGCCAAGGCGCTCAAGAACAAGGAACTGAAAAAGCTCCTTAAACCATACAAGAAGTAAACAGGGTATTCCAGGCGGTTCAAACCTGAATCGGCACTGTGCACATGATGGCGTTGGCCCGGGCTATGACCGGGCCTTCGTCTATCCACAGCTCGGCTTCGCAGAAATGCAACAGGTTGCCGGTTTTCATTACACGACCCCTGGCACTGAGCAGATTGCCTTTTCCCGGGTACAGGTAATTGATTTTCAGATCGGCAGTAACCACGCTTTCCTGTTTGCTGATGAGCGTCCAGGCCGCAAAACCGGTAACCAGGTCGCTTACCGTCGCCGTTACGCCACCGTGCAGGAAGCCGTGCTGCTGCCTG
>JBKDBI010000369.1:0-11674 GCA_046314695.1 Bacteroidota bacterium
AGGCGGATGGTTCCACTGCTGTCAAGCACCCTGCTGTAGCTTGTGTTGTTGCTCACCGCCCGGTCATTCCAATACCAGGTCTGGCTGACAGCGCCAGTTCCGGGGAACAGCTCACCGTCCCAGCGTTCACCGGCGCAATAGCTTGTAGTTGATGGCAGTTGCCATCTTACAGACTGCCGCACCACGACCTCACGCCAGTTGCTGTCGATCTTGCCGCAGCCATCGTCGGCCGTAAACAACAGGCGGTGATTGCCTTCGGGAAGGGTCAGATTGATGGGGTTAATGCCTGCAGAGACCCTGGCATTGTAAACCCGGTTTCCGGCCACTTCTATGGCAAGGGAGGCGTCGGCAGACAGGTTCAGGTTGATGGACTGCCGGCCCGGGCAAAACGTATCTCCTTCCTGCCAGCCAGCCAGAAGTTCAGGTGCGGGCACAAGTAGGTGTAAGGTGTCGCGCAAGACGGTTTGTTCACAAGCATTGAACAGCGTCATGCGGTAGGTTCCCGGTCGCAGCCAGCTGACAAAACCTGGCGTGGTGATGCCGATTAGGCTGATAGACGGGCCTGTGAGCGTCCACGCATGGGCACTGCTGTCGGCTCCCGAAGTTTGCCATGACACCCGCAGGCTGTCGTTGCGGCAGAGCAAGGTATCGCGCGGCGTCTGTTGCCAGCGCAGCGGGGAGCGCAGGTGCACACGCACAGCAGCAGTGTCTTCTCTGGAACAGCCGTCGTAGGCGATCCAGTAGAGGGTGGTATCCTGTTGCGGCATGAGTTGCAGGCTGTCGCCCGGCGCTTGTTGTGCCCAGCGGCCTTGAAGCGGATAAAATGCTGAGCCCCCGCCGCTTGTGCCGCGCAGCCATACCGGCACCTGGCGGCAAAGCAGCGTATCGGACGGGGCCTGCGCTCGCAGGGCGGGCAGCACTTTCAAGTTGAAAATATGGTTCAGGCTGTCGTTGCAGCCGTGGCGCAGGGTGAATAGCCAGGCCGTATCGCCGGTGAGCAAAGGCGTTTGCAGGCTGTCTGCCCCTTCGTTGCCGTTCCAGAAGTAGCGGTAGCCGGAATCCAGACCGCCGGAGGGCAGCACCTTCAACTTTGCCGCGTTGCCATTGCAAAGCAGGCTGTCGAAAGAAGTGCTCAGTTGCAAAGGCCTGGATACTTTCACTGTGAGCGTGTCGGGACGCACAGCGCAATCGCGGTAGGTGGTTCTGAACACAAAACGACTGGTGCTGTCGGGCCAGGCTTTGGGAGCGGGGCATTGCAGACAAGACAGCGCCGGCGATGCCTCCCATTGCACCCTCAGCGGTCCGCGGTCTGCTGACACCCTGAGGCTTGCCGTATCGCCTGCGCAGAGGTTTTGGCTGCGCGCAAACTGCAGGGCAGGTGCGGCATACACTTCATAAGGAACCACCAGCGTATCGGCCCAGGGACGGCCTTCGCAATCGCGCTCCTGTCTGAAGGCTATCAGGCGCAGGCTGAACCTGCCGGTATCCTTGAATATGCGTACCGGGTTTACCACCGTCGCGGTATCGCCACCCCCAAACTCCCAACGTATACGGGTTGGTGGATAGTGTTCGGTGATGCTTCTGAAGTTTACCGGACTTCCGGCGCAGAAGCGGTAGATCGGTTTGCGGCCGCCCAGGCTCGTGTTCACCTCTCCATTGGCTGCCATCCGAACGCTGAGTTTCGGAAACTCGTGGTATTGGATGCGCATGGGTATGGTGCCAAAACTTAACAAATTGCTATCTAAAGTTCTGGAATGCATCTCTGAATTCGATGTGAAATTGGACTGTACCAAAAGCCCTTGGGGATTCCACAATTTATCAGCCACTTGGCCTACTCCCACTTTCAACCAAAAAGTATCCCAAACCCAGGCATTACCAGAATTGGGGACCACGTATCGCAACCTTCTTGTTTTTCCCCTGCTACTGATATAGAGACTGTCTCTGCCTTCAATTTTGGTGAAAACAAAAGCCAAATGTGCTGAACCAATGGGTTGAAATGATGCTGCAAACGCACGGGGGTCCTTCCTTATAGTCTGATGGGTATAGGCGGTGGTATTGGCCCAAATGGTATCAAAAATCAACCCTTCGGCCCGCATTGCATGTTCCAACCCAAATGGTATCCCTTGATAATAACCCCTGGTATTTTCATTCACCAATACCAGTTGAAATGGCTTGGTCCCTGTAATTAAGCTCGTACGATGGACAGTGTCTACCACGCAATCACCTATGTTTTGCAGTGTATGAACGCGGTTCCCAATGCGCACTTGTGTATTGGGTTGAATAGCGGTACACAATAACCCAACCCATTTGCCCGCGTAGTCGTAACCGGGTTCCATAATTTCGGGCACCCGCCAAAGCGGCACCAAATAACTCCTGGAACTTCTTTCGGTTGGCAACAATTGGAGATAGGTGGATAATGGACGCCTACCACTGGTAGTGATTATATCTCCGATATTTCCCCAAACAAACCCCATGTCATCCATGCCAAACAAAAATCCGGATTGCCCGCACTCAGCCTTGACAGTTGAAAACATTTTTTTTGAATAGCCATGCCCATACAACCAGTAAACAGAATCAGTTGAAAGCTCCAGATTATAGGAAACTCCTGCCTTCAAACCATTTCTGGTATCGCCATATGGAACAAAATTTGTTTTTGCATTTGCATTAGTTGCCAACAGGTTGTAGGTTATTGCCTTGGAGGCATATTGAAGGGGTAAATCAAATCGGGGTGATATGTACTCGGAACCCCAATATTCTGAGCTAAGAGTCGTTCGTACAAGCCTTGAGTAAATGGATCCGACGAATATATCGCTCCAATAGGTATAAAATACTTTTATCGGTATCTTGGATTCAACATAAATATAATTCACATAATCCCCATCATGAATGCCATTGGCAATAAAGTACAGCTCCTTAATTCTCACATGCAAGAATCCTGACTGAGGAATGATAGTATCCAATGACAATGGGTTCAACTTAATACTGTCCTCATTTCGCATCAGCGGCCTGTAGAAGTAAACCGCTTGTTCATTATACATTCTAACACTGGTACCAGGTCTTCCATAAATATAAATGTTCACATTGCTATCAATGAACCTACGATTCTCAAACGAATCATCACCCCAAGGCCAATAAGAGTGGCTACCGATGGATTTATAGGCAAGTGAGATTACGTGTCGTGAAGTCTGACCGAATGATGTTGTGCTGACTCCCACAAGCGCAAACAACAGAAAAACACATGCAATCAGGCTATTTAGCGTTATCCTTGATTGTATGTTGTTTTGCGAAGTAGTATTCATTTTCTTATTACTGGCCCACTATGTACAACGACGCTCTGTCGATGCTATCCGACATATTAATCAATCAGGCCGTCACAAGGATCGCCTCTCAGACCATATTTCGCTTTATAATAATACTGATTTCCAGATACAGGAAACCCTACAATCACCGGCAACAAATCAACTGTCTCCCATTGAAAACCACCGGATGCATAGTCAACTTCAAACCAATCGCAGTTGGAAACTCCGTTACCGGGTGCGGTAGTTGTAATCACATCTACTTCCCAATTGTAAGGGGCGTTCGAAGTAGTGACAGTACCCTGCCTCCGATAACCAACCCATGCAAATTGCTCGTTCTCTTCTTCATCAATAAAACGCAGCATCATGTTCGGGGTCGACATCATGGGGATTTGACCGGTAACAGCATGAACAGAAAAGCGCTTGAAAAAAACTGTCCCATGCTGGTCCCCGTCGAACCCAACCGTAGACCTCTTCAATTGCTCCGCCGGATTGCAAAATTGTGATTGTATCATATGAGTCCAAAGCATAAAAATCAAAAATATAGAAATTCCTGCGTATTACCGACACTTTCTCCCTCGGCAACAGAAAATACCAGCGAAAAAAACGTCCAAAACTCAAGCGATCCTTCAGCTGCGACCATCAGTACTTTGCAGCCCTCATCCTTTCAACTCCTTGTTTATCGACCTATTCCAACACCCAAAGGTAGATATGTTCAAGCAGGTATCGTGTATGTCGGCGCGTGGTAAAATCGTCCTACCTGTTGTGGGTTGTAGCAGGAATGCTCCCGCAGTGTCCAGCGGCATAAACCTGTTTGCCCGGTTTGTACAATTTTGTTGTACGGAGACGAACTCAGACAGCCCGACAAAGTTCCAGGGCCAACTTTCACTGCTTTTCCCTCTGAGAACAGATTAGCCGGAAGCAGAGCACCAAAGTCTGAAACATGGGCATGGATTGCTTTTAACCAAATGATTTTCAAACACTTACATCGCACTGTCTCCCGACTATCCTTGCCTGTGGTCAGCTTCCGGCCAATCTGGGCTGTTGAGGAGAGGCAAGGGTTTGCGTTGTTTCAGGCAACCCCTCCCCCGCTCCCTTCGTCTTCGTGGCAAAGTTTTTGCACCACAGACACCCTATGCGGCTATTCCTTTTGCTTCTCCTCTCCTTCTCCGCTGCCGGCAATATGCAGGCACAACGCCGTGGTCCGCTCCTGCAATTCCTGCACGACGAATGGAACTTCGGCAAGGTGAGCGAACGCACCGGTATCCTCAAACACAGCTTTCCGTTTGTCAACGACGGCGATGCGCCACTTTGGCTGACCAAGGTAGAACCGAGCTGCGCCTGCACGAGTCCGGAATGGACCCACGATACCATCATGCCCGGCGATACCGGCTATGTGAGTGCCGCCTATCAGACCTATGCACGGCCCGGCGAATTCGACAAAACCATTGCCATATTTGCGAATACGCCGCAGGGCGCCATCATCATCCGCGTGAAAGGCGACGTCTTTTTGCCTTACGATGAAAGCACCGAAAACCGCAACCGCGAATGGTACGGAGACCTGCGCCTGGTCGAACAAACCATCACCTCTGACCCGCTTTACAACGACCGCAGCGATACCCTCAGCGCCCGTTTCATCAACCACGGCAACCAAACGGTGCAGGTGCTTGAAGTGGTGAAGTTGCCGCATTACATCACCTTGCTTCAATTGCCCGAAGCCGTGGAACCCGGCGAAACTGCCATCTTCAAGGTAGTGATGGACGGCCGCAAGGTGGGCAAATGGGGTTGGATCAGCGACCAGATCAACCTGCTCACCGACGATCCGATGCAGCCCTACAAACAGATTTTTATCACCGCGCAGATCAAGGAGTATTTCCCTCCCAAAGACAAAAAAAGCCTCAAACAGGCGCCCAATATTCAGCTCGACCGCACAGACCATGCATTTGGAGCCCACAAGGAAGGGGCCATCCTGCATACTACTTTCCAATTGCGCAATACGGGGCGTTCGCCACTGGTGATCCGCGATATGGTCACCGATTGTGCCTGCGTTGAAGTGACACCCAATGCGGGAACCCTGGAGCCGGGTGCCAGCCTGGAACTGAAGGTGAAGTTCGATACCGTCTTCCGGACCGGCTTGCAAATGCGGCCGGTGCGCATCGTGAGCAATGACCCTGACCAGTCGGAGATCACCTTTTACCTGAAGGCGCAGGTTTTACCCTGAGCTAACCGGATTCAGCCGGTGAAGCGGCGTAATTTGCGCCCATGAACCTGATCCGTTCCCTGCGCATGGCCGGTTTGGCCGAAGGCATTTCCTTTCTCGTATTGCTGCTCATTGCCATGCCGCTCAAGTACTGGGCCGGCAACCCTACAGCGGTGCTGTACACCGGTTGGGCCCATGGTTTCCTTTTCATCCTGTACAATGGCCTCGCTACCGTCGCCTGGCTGCGCAAAGGCTGGCACTGGAAACGCTGGATCACGGCCGGCATCTGCTCCCTCGTTCCGCTGGGCACCTTCTGGTTCGACCGGCAGCTGAAGGTGGATGAAAAAATGGAAAACAGTCAATAATGTGCGATATGTCACAGATTCGCGATAACGCAGAATTTATCTTTGAAAGATGAAGACAGATTTAAACCGGATTGGTTTGCCCGAACAAGACGCTGCCGCAATCGCAGAACAACTGAACATACTACTGGCCAACTATTCAGTGTTTTACCAGAATGCCCGAGGTTACCATTGGCATATCCAGGGCGAAAAATTCTTCGAGTTGCATCTCAAATTCGAAGAATTATACAACAATCTGTTACTTAAAATTGACGAGCTGGCTGAACGGATTCTGACACTGGGGCATAGACCGGAGTTTAGATTTTCTGTGTATCTGACAGCGTCTGCCATTGCACAGTCAAAAGAAACAGCAGATGGCCGGGCCGCAATAACTGAAATTTTGCAGGCTTTCCGCATTCTGTTGCTGCGTCAGCGAGAAATTCTGGAACTTGCAGCAGCGGCTGGCGACGAAGGAACCAATGCCTTGATGAGTGATTATATCCGTGAGCAAGAGAAGCTCGTTTGGATGTATTCTGCTTGGTTAGGCTGAGACACACGGCACCTTTTTTGTTGTTGGCTTCCAAGCAAAAGGAGGCACAACGCGTTATGAACATCATGAAGACTTTCTTATTGAGCTTGTTACTTCCCCTTGGAGCAGGGTTCGCCGGAGCCTGGTTGTTTAGCCGGCAGGCCGAAGTTTCCGGACCGGTATTGACTTTCGGCGCAGCCAACAGCCCGATGCAAGAGGTGAACCTGAAGGAAATGCCGGCGGGGTTTGTGAAGGCATCGCGCATCAGCACGCCTGCGGTGGTTTTCATCAAAACCGTGAGCACGGTGGAATACCGCTCCAACTGGTTCTGGGATTTCGATCCCTTTGGCAGCCGCGGACAGGTATCTTCATCCGGCAGCGGCGTGATTGTCAGCAAAGACGGATACATCGTCACCAACAACCATGTCATACAAGGGGCTGACAAAATTTCCGTTGTCCTGAGCCGCAACAAGAAAGAGTATGCTGCGCGGGTGATAGGAAAAGATCCGAGCACCGACCTGGCGCTGCTGAAGATCGAAGCAGGCGACCTGCCGGCCATCGTGTTCGGCAATTCTGACGTATTGGAAACCGGAGAATGGGTGCTGGCCGTCGGCAATCCCTTCAACCTCACGAGCACCGTAACAGCCGGGATAGTGAGTGCCAAAGGAAGGAATATCAATATCGTGAACAACCAGTTTCCGATTGAAAGCTTCATCCAGACCGATGCGGCCATCAACCCCGGTAACAGCGGCGGCGCGCTGGTCAACCTGAACGGTGAACTGGTGGGCATCAATACCGCCATCGCCAGCAATACCGGTTCGTATTCAGGCTACGGTTTTGCGATTCCGGCCAACATGGTGGCGAAGATTGTGAAGGATTTCATTGAGTTTGGCAGCGTGCAGCGCGGTTTCCCGGGCATGAGCACAGAAGACCTCAGCAATGCAACCTTGCAGAACCAGGGGATGGAAGGTGCGGAAGGCGCCAGGGTTGGTTCGGTGATCGAAGACGGACCGGCGGCCAAGGCAGGCATACAGGCGGGCGATGTGGTGGTGAAGATCGACAACCGCCCGGTGAGCAATAAGGCGTTTTATGAAGAATACCTCGCCTATTACCGCCCGGGCAGCAAGGTGAAATTCACGCTCATGCGCAATGGCACGGAGGTGCAGGCTGAAGTTACCCTCATCAACCAGGAAGGCAATACCGCTTTGCTGCGCAGGAATGTGGTAAGTTCGCGGGTGCTGGGAGCCGATTTCCAGCCGGCAACACAACAGGAATTGCAGAAATACCGCATCACCTCAGGCATCAAGATCGACAATATCCGCGGCGGCAGCATGGCGTCGATGGGCCTGAAAGACGGCACCATCATCACGCGCTTCAACGGCAAAACCTACAGCAAGGCCGAAGACCTGATCAGCGATCTGGAGTCGGCACGCGGCCGCATCACCATCGAGGGTGTCAACCCCGGCGGCGGTGCATTCACCTATAACTTTTACGGATACTGAACCATGTCACTTCCATTTGTCATACCCGGCCTCAGGCATACCGACAGCGGGCATTTTTTTATGATGGCCGGTCCCTGTGCCATCGAAGGCGAAGAGGTTGTTTTTGAGATTGCCGAACGCCTGCGCGCAATTTCAGACCGCCTGCGCATCCCGCTGATACTCAAAGGCAGCTACCGCAAAGCCAACCGCAGCCGGATTGATTCTTTCACGGGCATCGGCGACGAAAAAGCGCTAGCCATCCTGCGCAAAGCGGGAGAAGCCTACGGTTTGCCTACCGTCACCGATATCCACGAAAGCAGCGAAGCGGCCATGGCGGCTGATTATGTGGATGTGCTGCAGATTCCGGCCTTCCTCTTCCGCCAAACCGATTTGCTGGTGGCGGCAGCCAAGACCGGTAAAGTGGTGAACATCAAGAAAGGACAATTTGCTTCGGCCGGTGCCATGCGCTTTGCCCTGCAGAAATGCCTGGACAGCGGCAACGACCGCGTGATGCTCACCGAACGCGGAAACATGTTTGGCTACGGCGATCTGATCGTCGATTTCAGGAATATCCCCGCCATGCAGGCCTTGGGCGCGCCGGTGGTGATGGACATCACGCACAGCCTGCAGCAGCCCAACCAGGAAAGCGGTGTGACAGGCGGCAAGCCCGAACTCATTTCCACCATTGCCCGCGCCGCCATCGCAGCCGGCGCCGATGGCCTGTTCATCGAAACCCATCCGCGACCCGCCGAAGCCAAAAGCGACGGCGCCAATATGTTGCAACTCGACCAGCTGGAGCCGCTGCTCGAAACCCTCCTGCGCATCCACCAGGCCCTGCAACCCAGCCCCAACAATCCATGAAAAATTTACTCTTCGCCGCTATCCTGCCTGGCTTGCTCATTGCCGCCGCCTGCGAACAGCCCTGTTCCGGACTGGAAGACAGCAACCGCGGCGCCATTGCCGGCAGTTACGATTTCGGCACCTGTTTCTTCTACGCCAATTCACTGCAAGGCGAACAGCTGATCCGCAATGCCACAGAGTTCAGCAACTTCAAGCAAAACTTCCTGAAGAATTGTCCGGATTCCGGGCGCTTGCCGGCCGTCGATTTCAGCCGGCACATGCTCATCGGCCTCAATACGCAAACTACTGCCTGCAACCTCGCCTACGACCGCGAAATATCGCTTGACACTGCCGCCAAGGTGTACAAATACACGGTGGTGGTGCAACGCTGCGGAGAATGCGGCACCAAATTCCGTGACCCGAACTGGGTGCTGGGTCCGCAACTGCCGGCCGGTTATCGCTTTGAGGCTGCGGTGCGCTACGAATAAACCGCCCCGAAAGGCAGCACAAGCCGGATTCCGGAAAGATGCGCCGCATTCTTAGTGTCTTTTTGACAATAAGAACACGAAAAGGCAATACCACATTCCTATCTTCGCGCTGTGAAGAAGATCGCCATATTCGGCGCCGGCCGCAGTACCCATTATTTATTTTCCTACCTCAACCGCCTGATTGCCGATGGGCATGCGCTGACGGTGAAGGTCTACGATAACAGCGAAGACAACCTGAATTACCAGCTGCACGACCTGCCGCATATCTCGAGCCATCCGATTGATGTGGGAAGTGCGCTGGCGGTGCAGCACGCCATCATGGGATGCGATATCGCCGTGAGCATGCTCCCTCCTGCGCTGCACATGAACGTGGCGCGATTCTGCATCGAACATGGCAAGCACCTGGCCACGGCTTCGTACGTTTCTCCCGAGATGCAGGCCTTGCACCACGAAGCGCTGATCAACGGATTGGTATTCATCAACGAACTGGGATTGGATCCGGGCATCGACCACCTGAGCGCCATGCAGACCCTGGATCGTTTGCGTGCCCAGGGTGCAGAGATACTCGGGTTTGAAAGTTTCTGCGGCGGACTGATCTGCGAGGATTCCGTTCGCGATAATCCATGGAAGTACAAATTCACCTGGAATCCGCGGAACGTCGTGCTCGCAGGGCAGGCAGGCATGGCAGTTTACCGCCATCACGGGCATCTGAAATGCATTCCTTACAATACCCTTTTCAGCCGTTACGACACCTACGATATTCCGGGATATGGCTTGTTTGAAGCCTATGCCAACCGCGACAGCCTGGGCTACGAGCGCGCTTACCGCCTGGAAGGCGTTCCGACCTTGTACCGCGGCACCCTGCGCAAGGCCGGATTCTGCGACGCCTGGCAGACCCTGGTTCGCCTCGGCATGACCGATAACCAGACCCAATTGAAGATTCCCGGCCTGACAGGTCTCGGGTTCCTCGAGATTTTCCTGCCAGACAGCGGCAGCAGTCCTGCCGAACGCCTGCGCAATCTCACCGGGGCTTCCGACAGCAGCATTGAAGCGATACGCTGGCTGGGCCTGATGGATCCAACACCGCTCCCACTTTGCGAAGGCAGTCCGGCCGATATTTTACAAGCCCTGTTGCAACAGCGTTGGGCCATGCAGCCCGGCGACCGCGATCTGGTTGCTATGCTCCACGAATTCCGCTACCGCCTGGATGGCAAGGAAAAGACCCTGCGCAGCTGGATGACGGTGGAAGGCGAAGACCAACGCAAGACAGCCATGTCGCGCACCGTAGGATTACCCCTGGCGATGGGCGTTCGTTTGCTGGCGGAAGACCGCATCAAAGGCAAAGGCGTCATGATACCGGTGGAAGCGCAATGGTACGAGCCGATTTTAGGCTGGCTGGAAGAGGAAGGCATCCGCTTCGGCGAGGCTGAAATGGATTGAAGGCAAACCTGCGATTCAAACTGCAACCCAAGCCTCACGGGAAGCAATCAGCATTCAGCTTCAATCGTCGCCAATGGTGGCCATCACCTTGAGTTCAATGGCGATTGGCGTAGGCAGGCAATTGATTTCGAGGGTGGTTCTGCAGGGCGGATTTTCACCGAAGTATTCTGCCCAAAGGCGGTTATAGGTCGGGAAATCGTCTTTCATATTGGTGAGGAAGACGGTCACGTCTACGATACGGTCCCAGCTGCTGCCTGCATCTTCCAGTATATAACGCACATTCCTGAACACGCTGTGGCATTGGGTTTCGATGTCATAGGAAACGATTTTACCGTTTTCATCCAGCTCCACTCCGGGTATTTTCTTCGTACCTCTTTCGCGCGGACCAACGCCGCTCAGGAACAGCAGATTGCCAACCCGGCGCGCATGCGGATACAGGCCAACGGGTTCGGGTGCTTTGGATGAATTGAATTCTTTTTCCTCGCTCATGGCAGCAAATTTACCGCTGCTAGCCCGGTTTCAATTCAGCAGCACAAACAGAAATGAGCAGCTTTCAGCAGATCAGGGCTTCGCACGCGGAGCGGTTGCCGTTCCCGGCCTGGCAGGTGGCGCGGTCGGCTTTGCCGGAGTCGTAACGGGCTTCACAGGTCCAGTCCCCGGTTTGGCCGGAGTCGTTCCGGGCTTCGCAGGCGTGGCTCCAGGCCTGACAGGCGTTGCCTGAACACGTACCAAAGGTGTTTCGTACATGAGCACGCCAAAACTTCCTTCCGGCAGGTATCCACCCACAAAAAGGCGGGTCTGGTTTGGAGAAAGGGACACACCGCGCACATTCACGCACATGCCTTTCACAAGGGCCAATTGTGTTCCGGTGGCGGTTTCCCACACGCGCACTTCTCCATCGTTGCCACCGCTCACGATATAACGGCCGTCTGCACTGAGAATAACGCTGGTCACTTTCCAGTTATGGCCTTTCAACGTGCGCAGGGCCTTGCCATTCATCACATCCCAAACGATTACGGTTTTGTCGTGGCTGCAGCTGATGAGCGTTTTATTGTCGGC
>JBKDBI010000370.1:0-5821 GCA_046314695.1 Bacteroidota bacterium
GAATCTCGTTAAATGATGAAAATACCGATCAGAACAGCCTTATTGCTGTTGTTGGTTTCAGGCAGCAGACTGTTGTCAGCCCAATTCATGATGCCAGGAATGGGCGGAATGGGGGGGCTCGGCAACCTCATGATGCCGGTAGATACACCAAAAGTCAACCGAAATCTCCAAATTCTTCAATCCAATAATGCCAAAAGGGATACCGCAGGCCAAAAACCGGGCGATCCGGATGTGCTGAAAATACAACAGGCTGAACGCGAAGTGCAAAAGCTGGAAATCCAGGCCCGGAAAGGTAAAATTGAAAAAGAACTGGCAGAATTAAAACGCAAGGATTCCTTAACTGGACTAGATAAGGAACTCATCGATATCAAAAATCAGAACCTCAGATTAATCTATGAAAAAGAACGAATCCTTCTCCTTGAAGAACTGACTGCAGCGCGGGCCGTTTCCCGCGATTTTCCGGTAGCAGCTGTCCATGGACAACAGTACTTTCGAAGCGGGCCGGCAAGGCTCATTGATGCAGGTTCCAGCATGAATGTGCCCGATGGATATGTCTTGGGAACAGGTGATATGGTGCATATCGAGGTGTGGGGCTTCAGGTACTGGAGCGGTTCATATATTGTTGGTGAATCCGGATCTATTGATATCAGCGGCTATCAGAAAATATTTGTTAAAGGCCTTACCCTCAGACAAGCCCGCGAAATAATTGGAAACCGAATCGGAGCCAGCGGCAGCACAAGTTATCTTGTGACCGTCAATAAACCGAGAAACATTACTGTGAATCTGCTCGGTGAAGTCTTTAACCCGGGCGCTGTAAACATAACCGCCCTTAACTCAGCTTTTAATATTCTTGCCGCAACCGGCGGACCAACCGATATAGGCACGGTCAGGAGTATTTACATTAAACGCAGTGGTTTGGTTATAGATTCGCTCGACGTATATAAATACCTTAGCGATGGACGCGAATTGTATCTGCAAAACCAGGACGCAATTGTTGTCGGGCCGGCTCAAAAAATTGTCCAAATTTCAGGAGGAATCCACAAGCCTGGCGTCTACGAACTTAAAGCCAAGGAAAAGCTCGGTGATTTGATTCGCTTTGCCGGAGGTATCATGCCGGTTTCTTATACCCGGGATGTGCTTGTAACCCGAATCGTTGATAATCAATACTTTGAACGTATCAGTGTCAATTATGATTCCTTGCAGAAGTCAGGTAAGGATTTTGAACTCAAAAACGGCGATGAAGTGGTTTTTAGAACCATTCGTGACGATAAGAATTACCTGGTCAAAGTAATTGGTGCTGTCAATATTCCCGGTGAATATAAAATTCGCAAAGGCGACAGAATCAGCAAAGTTTTGAAGTTGAGCAACGGGCTGATGTCGACTGCATATGCGGAAAAGGCGTATCTGATCCGTACCAATGCAGACCTCACCCGATCCTTCCTCGCGTTCTCCCCCAGAAACGTATTGGCCAACCCAGGTGCAGAAGAAGATATGGTGCTTGAAGAACGCGATATCGTGAACATCTACTCCCGCAGAGAACTGCTCGATTCTTTTTCAGTGACACTAGGTGGAGAAGTACGCAAACCACTCGAAATCGAGTACGTGAATGGCTTGCGAATGAGTCAGCTGATTTTCATGGGTGGTGGCTTTACAGAAGAGGCTGAACGCACCAAAGGTTTTATTGTTAGGACCGATGAAAACTATAACAAGAAACTTATCTCCTTTTCTCCTCAAGAGGCGTTCAGCTATCCGGGCTCTGAAAAAGACCCCGTGCTTGAACCTAGCGATTCAGTGAAAATTTATTCCCGAAAAGAGTACCAGGACTTCTTCACCTGCAAAATCGAAGGCGCGGTGCGCAAACCAGTGACGATCGATTATACCGAAAACGTGCGGGTTTCTGATATGGTATACTTGGGCGGTGGATTACTCGAAGGCGCTTTTCTCGAACGTGCACTCCTCATTCGGGTAGACCCAATTTACCTCATCCAAACAACCAAATCGCTCAACTTGAGAGAAATTATGGAGAACCCGGGTTCTGAAGAAGATTTACTCCTGCAGCCGCGCGACGTGCTACGAATCTTCAACAAACTCGAAATGCGCGACAAACTGAAGGTTTCGATTTCCGGGGAAGTGCGCAAACCGGGCGATTACGATTACTCAGACGATCTGAGTCTGAAGGATCTTATTTATATCGCCGGTGGTTTTACCTACGCCGCCGCCAATGCGAAAATAGAAATCGTGCGGCACAGCGCACCAATCGAACCGGTATACTGGATCCCTACTAAAACGCTGGTGTTTACGTCTTCCGTGCCTGTCGATCTGATTGCAGACCGCGAATCAGATAAGTTTAAACTCGTGCCTTTCGATCAGGTATTCGTGCGTGCCAACCCGGAATATGTACCGAATCAGGTGGTTACCCTCAATGGTGCCGTTATGTTCCCTGGACAGTACACCCTTATGGGGAACGGTGAACGTATCTCCTCTGTCGTGAAGCGTGCCGGCGGCCTGCGACCTGAAGCCTATTCTCCCGGAGCCACATTTAAAAGGAAAGACCAGGAGGGGAATTATATGAATGTGGTAATTGATCTTAAGCGGGCGCTCATGCGCAAACGCTCCGATTACAACTACACACTCAAGAACGGCGACAAAATTGATATCCCTTATGCTGAGGAACTTGTTATTCTGACAGGTGAAATCAATACGCCAGACAACCAACGTCTGGCATCCTATTTCATTGCCGGGAAACGAGCAGGTTACTATGTGAGAAATATAGCCGGTGGTTTTACAGAAAATGCCCTGCGCCGCAAGGTGACAGTCATACACAAAAATGGCAGGGTCTCTCAAAGCAGGAACTTCGTATTGTTTAAAACGTATCCGAAACTGTCAAAAGGCGCTGTCGTCAATGTTCCTGCAAAAGAAACTTCCGGTGGACCGGGCGTGGGCCGAACACGACAGCGTATCAACCTCGATGAAATGCTTAATAAGCTGATCGTTAGAACCACTGCGCTGTTCAGTATCATCGGTATGTACCGCATCGCAACAAGATTCTAATCTGCCAAAGTAGCAATGGAAGCCCTCGAACAACCTAAAGCCATAAACGTCTTTGCAATACTTGAAATAGCAAGGAAAGTATGGCGTTTCGTGCGCAAAAAATGGTGGCTGCCGCTTTTGGTGGGATTGATAATCGGAGGGTTTTTATTCCGGAGAGAAGCCAATAAGCCAACCCAGTTTACCGCAGTCAATACGTTCATGCTTGAGGATGAAATCATGGGCGATGTGCAAGGCGGAGCCGGAGCCGGTGGTATTCTGGGTATGTTGCAGGGCCAGGGAAGCGCAAGCAATAAGGCCGTGATTGTTGAAATTGCACTCAGTAGCAAATTGTTCGAAAAAACTTTGCTCGGTTCTGCCATGATCAACGGGAAATGGCAAAGCCTGGGTAATTATTACCTCGAACTAACCGGGAAACGGAAAATGTTGAGCAGTGATACCAAATTTAAATCTTTTAATCTCGATTCGACCTACCAATATGGCCTGCGCCCCGATTTTGATTTTCTCCTGCGTCAGCTGGCACTGACACTCCGGCCTAATATCACAGCCAAGGTGAAAGAGTCCGGCCTCATCGAACACCGCTTTACCTTCTGGAATGAGGAATTTGCCCGCGTTTTTGCCGCGGAACATATCGGACAGATCAGCGCCTTTTACATAGAAAAGCGCATGGAAAAAGCTGTCTCTCTCCTTACATTGAGCAGAAGAAAAGTCGATAGCCTGAGAGCCGCCCTTTCCGGCCAGGAATATGGTCTTGCTAACCTTCGGGATGCCAGTTTCGGTACTGTAATGACAAGAGCCATGGTTCCAGAATTAACCTACACCCGCAATATCGAGTTGCTCAGTACCCAATACGTTGAAGCTATGGCTGCCTTTAACATGGCAAAATTCGAATACGAAAAACGAAAACCGCTCATTTCTATAGTAGATGACGCACGTTCACCCCTGTCGAGCGTTACTGGACGGCCGGTCTTTATGGGCGGGATAGGTGCAGTCGCCGGCTTTATTTTGGGTATTATCGTGCTTGTCGGTGTCTACTTCGGTAGTCAATACTTGCGCGACCAAAAACAGAAATTCAAGGAGGATAAAGCCCTGCCTTGAACCCTTCGCGCGCGCTGGTTTCAGTTATCATGCCGGTCTTTGAACCAGATCCGGCCGCCTTACGCGCGGCTGTAGATTCTATACTCCGGCAGTCGCATCGCTTGCTGGAACTCATAGTAATAGACGATGGCTGCAGCGATCCCTTGCGCGGAACCTTGTTTAGCGCCGATAAACGGGTCAAGCTGATCCGCCACGAACATAATTTGGGCCGCAGTGCCGCAAGAAACACCGGTCTTGCGGCTGCTGAAGGGAAATTTATCGCCTGGGCAGACGACGATGATATATCCCTGCCCGGCCGATTGTCTGCCCAATTGCACCACTTCCGCAAACATCCGGAAATCGATTTCCTCGGTACGGATATGGTTTTTGGTGATGGCCGACCGGTTTCACCTGTATTCCGTGAACCCAACCAGATCCGTTTAGCTTTCATGTTCCGAAACCCGGTCAACAGTCCCACCATCATGTTTCGCCGCCGCGTTTTTGATGAAGGCCTGCGCTTTGACACTTCGTTACAGCGCGCGGAAGATTATGATTTCTATACCCGCGCTTCAGAAAGCTACATTTTCGCCTCCATGCGCGGCGTAACCGTGAAGTACAACTATAACCCCAACGCCGCCGGCAGGGAAGAGGAAGCCAGGTTCGCCAACGATCTCCGAATGCAACTGTGGGACAAATTCTGTGGAACCAAAGACGATTTCGCTCACCTGGAACTGGCCGCAATTCCTGTTGCTCTCCCTCCCGGAAAACTGAACGATCTGGCCACCCGCGTTGAAACGCTCCATGCCTGGTACCAAAATAGCGGGAAGCCTTTTGCAGACGATTTTTATACCGTGCTCTGTACCGTAATGGCGCACCATATCGCAGCCCAACCCGATGCACCACAGTTGTGGAGGCAATGGCGGTGGATGAAGTACCTTTGGAACTGTGCCTGGCCTTTGCGTGTGAAAGCATATTTAATCAGACAGCGATGAAGAAGGATATTCGGAAACAAACGCCGGAAACATTGAATGCCTGGGCTCTGGAAGCCGGAGTTCCTGCTTATCGTGCCAGACAGATTTATGCCTGGCTTTGGCAGAAAGGCGCACTCGGTTTCGCTGAGATGACTGACCTGCCGCTGCCTTTGCGTCAACAGCTGGCTGATGCGTTTGAAATAAAGCCCATCCAAATATCCGCTCAACAGATCAGCCGCGATGGAACCATCAAAACGGCTTTTCGCCTCCACGATGGCAATCAGATAGAAGGTGTGATGATCCCTTCCGGGGGTCGCAACACCGCCTGCGTTTCTTCACAAGTAGGTTGCAGCCTGAACTGTAAGTTTTGTGCAACCGGTTATCTCGATCGTCAACGGAACCTCGATGCCGCAGAGATTGTAGATCAGGTGCGGATGCTCGACCGCCTGGCCAGGGAACACACCGGTAAAGGCCTCTCCAATATTGTGTACATGGGCATGGGCGAGCCGCTCCTGAATTACCAGGAAGTGATGCGCAGCGTGGAATTGCTTACTTCACCGCTTGGCCTGGGGATGTCGCCGCAACGCATCACCGTTTCCACAGCCGGCATCGCCAAAATGATCAAACGCCTCGCCGATGACAACACCGGCGTGCAACTGGCCCTCTCCCTGCATGCTGCCAACGATACTGCTCGGACCGCCCTCATGCCCATCAACGAAAGCAAT
>JBKDBI010000371.1:0-2236 GCA_046314695.1 Bacteroidota bacterium
ATTTTCTTATACTTCGTCCTTCTTTCCGATTTCCAGATATGGGATCATCTCCAAATGGATCACTTAAAACCAGAGGGTTGTTCAGAGTGAAATTGTATGGAGTAAAGGATGGAAACGAACTCTGTTTAGGATCAATACTCAGCCAAATACACAAACTGGCAGAATATGTTCGGTAAAAGGTGTTATAAATACTTTGATCACCTTGATCACACTCCATACCATTAAACCCCCACCGATACCCAATCCCACCTGCAAAACCCCTTCCCTGCATTTGCATTCCAAAGGGATAATAGCCGAACAAGCCGGAATGCCGGTTGCTACTGCTGTTGCGGGTGTTGGTGGAAGGCATCGGGTAGAACGAATATACGAAAAACAGCTCCTTTCTGTGTTCTTAAGGCTTTCACTTAGCCACCAGGAAGGTCGCAGCTTTGGTGGCATCCATCGTGGATGCCTGATCCGTTCCTTCCCCGGGACAAGAAAGGGTGTTTAGCAGCTGTCCTATGGTGTGAGCGGCCTGTGCCAGGAATGCCCACAATCAAGACCGGTTCAGATACCATGACACAAAGAGCCGGCCTGCTATATGGTGGCTTCATCCACAAAAACGTCGCTAAAAGCCGGGCCACAACTTTGATGCATTTCATCGCGCACCCTCGTACGGCGCTCCCTCCCTTCAAACATCAACTTTGTCGCCCTTGACCTAAAAGAATTGGCCGAATGAGCTGTTGAGACCGATACTCAAATCGGGTTTTACTCTAAACAATAGGGGCTGATACAGTGGGGTTTGATACATTATTTAGCTCAATTTTCCATTGACTATAGCCGACAATAAGTCCCCTAAGGTTAATGAATGGTACTCGGGTTCAGCATTCAAACCAATAAAACCTAACAACTTTGGTACGAGTCTATCGCCTTCAGGAGGAAAGTACTTGGAAAAAACAAAATCCGAAATATCAACATTGAATTCTCGACTGAACGAAACTAGGAATTCAACAGCATCATCACCCCATAATTGCAAGTCCCTTCTTAAATCAGTATACTCGGATAATTCTTCCTTGAATTCCCACCTCTGCTGAATGACGAAGTTTTTTATTTTCTGAAACGCATCCACAAGCTATGTTATTATATCAGCGAACATGCCATTCAGTATTCCATGTACCATCGATCCTGTATTTATGATCAAAATTTGTTGTTTGCAAGCTTTCAATATAACCATGGACTAGATTCCTGTTATCCCATATATCGTAAGCAGTAATTCCCCATCCTACGTAGGGAACAAACCTACCCATGGCCCGGCCAATTACATTTGTCCCCACTGTACTTGCTACTTTTGTGCCTATTTCTTTACCTAATGTATTAGTAAATGTATGTGGTATTGCCTTAGACAATGTTCGTGAAGCTATAGATGATCCTGGCCGCGAACCTAAAACTCCTACAGGTTTAAGCGCGTTGATTGGCTGCCCTGCCAGAATTAGCGTTGGCCCAAGCCAGTGTTTGCCAGTCCCAAGGTCAACACCGAAACTAAACCCACTGGAATTCCCAGGAATGATACCAGAAATAGCGGAAATCTCGATAATATCCAAGGTGTTTTTATCACCCTGAACTCCGCCATATTCTTCTAATGGTTTTGGCGGTACTTTTATTAATACCTCCTTCATGGTTATGGAGGTATTGTGGTCCAATGCAGCTTCTTCGGCAGATTCCTGATCTTTAAAGGGTCCGTAAACCGTGCCTTGGTCACCGTTCAGATCCCATGCTTCCAATCCCTCCATTTCGATTGCACTGACGACCCTGTTTTCGGAAAAGGCATAAGTTGAATTCCAGGGGTAGCTGGATGCAAGTGGATCTACTGCCGAGAATCTGGCGATTCGAGGATCATGGATTCGGTAAGAGTAATTCACGGCATTTCCATCACCCCTTATCTCATTATCCACTTCCTGGTTTTGAAACCCCCACCGATAACCCATCCCACCTGCAAAATCCCTTCCCTGCATCTGCATTCCAAAGGGATAATAGCCGAACAGGCCGGAATGCCGGCTGCTACTGCTCTTACGGGTGCTGGTGGAAGGCATCGGGTAGAACGAATATACAAAAAACAGCTCTTTTCTGTGTTGTTAAGGCTTTCACTTAGCCCACCAGGAAAGTCTTAACATTGATGGCATGCATCGTAGATGCCCTGATCCGTTCCTTCCCCGGAACAAGAAAGGGTGTGTAGCAGCTGTCCTATGGTGTGAGCGGC
>JBKDBI010000372.1:0-5877 GCA_046314695.1 Bacteroidota bacterium
TGTTTACATCGCGTCGGGCGATTTCGCCACGAAATCAAACCATCAGCACGGCAGTCGTCAGCGATCAGCCGAACGTATCATCATCGCCGACGTTCTTCGGCGACCGCGTTCGATCAATCTAAACAGGAGTTCTTCGATGTCAGCAATCACTCGGCACGTTCCGATGATCCGAAGGCCAGCAAGCAATACGAAGTCTTCGATCGTTTTGCTGATCGTCGATGCGATGCTTGTCGGTATGTTGTGCGTCCTGTTCGTTGTTGCGATCGTTCGGTGAGTACCACCCGCAGCACGACTTGAACCAATTAGCAATTATCAAGAAAGGAGTGTGGCCTATGAAGAGTTCCAACACTTACGCGACCACCAAGTAATGCCAGCATCGCCAACGGCGACATTAAACACACAGGCCCGGGATAAGTCATTGTGGCTTGTCTCGGGCCTTGTTGATTTCGTAGCGAAATCGAATCAGGAGAACGACAGTGTGCTTTGAGAACATCCCCGAACACATCGACAGTAACACACTCGCGCAGTTGCGTAAGCCGTTCATTGACTTGAGCAGCGTTCCCGCGAGCCAGTTCAAGCCCGCGCGTGGTCGCGTGCTCGTGCAACGCATCGACTCGCCCGACTCAGGCCCGATCGCTATCGTGCAGACGTACGACCAGAAGCGACGCACGCGGTCTAAGGCGCGAGTTGTCGCGTGCGGTCTGCCGCCGATCGATGAAGGACACGCAGCCCGCCCTGACGCGATGCCGTGCCCCGGCGACATCGTTGTAATCGACCGCTTGTGCGGACACGATATGTTGTTCGCCGACGATTCGGGAAAGACAGCCAAGTACGCCGTTATCGTTTGCGATGAAATACTCGGCATCGTCGATTAATCGCTCGGCATAAACTCACGCACGGCCCGCCGATCTACACAATCAACAGACAGACGGGAGTGCGTATGTCGTCCGATGAGTCGAAACAGCAAGTCAGTTATGCAACGATCGGAATGATTGTCGGCGTTGTGTCGATGCTCGCAGCGGTTTTATCAGTCGCCTATTTGTTTGGCCGCATCGCGCAATCCATCGAAACGATCGAATCGCGTGTTGATTCGATCGACGGCAAAATCGAGAAGACGTTTGATTCGTACAACGCTCGACTTCGAGAAGTCGAGCGACTGCAAGACAAGATGCAAGCAAAGCCGTAGTCGCGACATCGCCCGCGATTACGAACACGAGCAAAGGCGAGCACAAGGAATCAAAGTGAACGACCAGAGTAAGAGCCCCAATCGACCGCCCCGACCTGCGCGACCGAACGTTGCGAAGGGTTCCGCCGCTGCTGCCCCGAATGACAAGTGGGCGAACTCGACTTGGACCGCCGAACAGGAGCCCGCAACCGCCAATCCGATCTATCCGTCAGCCCCTGTCCTGCCAGTCGATCCCGCCCCGGCTGTCGAACCGTTGCCGCAGGAAGAGCCGGAGTTCGACCGCGCCGAGTTCATCGAGCAGATCACGATGCAACTCAAAGAGAATCCCGATCTCAACCAGTTCCGCCCGCGCGTTACAACGGTCGTCGATGGTCGCCCGAGCGGTGGCGAAATCGTCGGCAATGGCATCGTGCTGCACTTCTCGACTCACCCGATGGGTCAAGACGGGGCGACGTTCGAGCGAATCGCACAAGCAATCGTCGCGCGTGCTTACGCCGAGATCGTGTCAGCGCCCGAGTCTTATTCGGACGAGTACCTGCAAGACATCGAGCGTGCGATTGGTTGCCTCGGTGACTTCGTTGTGCACGCGAACAACGCGCGATCAAGGCAGTTCCCGATCTAATCGATTTCGCGGCGAAATCGAAACATCGCATCTCTTTCTCCTCTGCCCCGCTGCGCGAAAGTGTTGCGGGGCTTTTCGTTTGACCTATCATCAGTCGTTGTCGATTACGTCAACACAAAGGAGACAGTTATGTGGAAGTTGCTCGACAAGATTCTTGATTCTGTCCTGTCGCCGATTTCGCCGAGCGTGCGGCGTGCGGTCAACGAGACGGGACTCGGTGCTTGGGATCGCGTGCAGACGCGATATCGCATCGAAGGGGCGATCGTCGGTGCTGTCTTGACGGCGATTGTGTTCGTGCTGGCGATCGTGCTTGCCGGGTGCTCGGCCCCGCAGTCGTTTACCGAGATCAAGCCCGCGAAGACGACGGTATCGAACATCGAACGCATCAAGCCGATCGAGCCCGCAGCGAAGCAGGTTGTCGTCACCGAGCAACTCGACGAAAGCGGCAAGCCCGTGTCGCGCACGACTCGAACGATCGTGCAGGATCAACTTACATCGCGAGAAATTGAGTTCAACGCCGACGCGACCGGCGCGTCTGCGATTGCTCGCGGGACTGACATCTCGGGCGACTTTACCGGCTCAGCGCCGAGCATTGACATCCCGGGCGGCGGCGGTGCGACCGGCGGCGATGCAAAGAGCAAGTCGAAGGCCAGCACGCCTCTGCCCGAGTTCAATTGGTTGCTTGTCGCCGGTATAGCGTGCGTGCTCGGCGCTGGCACGTGCTTCTACTTCGGATTGCGTCGTGCTGCGATCGTCGCCGGAGTCGTCGGCGGCTCGCTGATCGTTGCATCGTTCCTACCCGCGTGGGCGTGGGTGATGATCGGCTTGGCTGCCGCTATCGCTGGCGGCGTGTACGTTTGGGCCGAATGGAACGCCCGCAAGGGCGGACAATACAAGGAAGCCCTGCGAGCGGTCGTCGGCGGCGTTGCATCGCTCAAGGATCAATCCCCGGACGCTTACGAGGCCGCGAAGCAAGAAATCGGCAAGCAGGCTGATCCCGGCGATGCCGACACGATCACCGAGATCAAGCGCGAAGACCGACTGTAATTAATCGTTGCCCGCGAAGCGAAAGCGGCGCGGGCGATTTCGTATATTGTGCATGAGCACTACGCATCGTTCGTCTTGGGGAGCGTACGTTCCGCCGTTCATTATCGAAGGCGCGGATGAGTGCGAAGAATCAATCGCAGAATCACCATGAGCACAACACAAGTTCGCAAGCGTCCCGACCCGAAGCGCAAGCCCCGGACGATGAGCGATCTCTGGTCGCGTGCTGTCGCTTCCAGCGACGCAAGTACAAAGCCGATATCCGCGGATGTCAAACTTTGCGACGCTCGCGAGTTGCTTGCGTCGCTCGGAGATAAGTCGGTCGATGCGGTGATTACCGATCCGCCTTACGGCGTAGATCACGAGTCGAACTCGAAGTATGACGATCGCCGTGATGGATGGGAAGCAAGAATCGCGTACTTGCTGCCCGAAATGCTCCGTGTGTCGCGAGGCCCTGTGTTTTGGTTTGGAGCGTCGGCGACGCTCCATCGCGATCTCGCGATACTCAAGCCCGATCGTGTAATGATTTGGGCACCGAAATACCGAGGACTTCCGGTTTCTTCAAATAATGTGTTTTACAAGTTTGAAACGATTTACGTTTGGCGAGTCGGCTCGTTCGCTAAGCCCGGCAAGGGCGAGCACAAACTTGTCGTGCATTCGGACGTAATGACCGAAAATATACATAATCGTCGGGATTCTTTTTGGGATCACCCCGCGACCAAACCCGTGCCGCTCATGGAACGACTCTGCCGCGCAGCGCCGCCGGGCGGGATCGTCTGCGATCCGTTTGCAGGCAGCGGCACGACGGGCGTTGCCGCGATTAACGTAGGTCGCTCATTTATCGGCAGCGAAATCCTGCCCGAGTACCACGATGTTGCGACGAAGCGAATCGCCGAAGCGCTCGCCCCGTGGCAAGCCAAGATCGCCCGTTTCGCTCAGTCGATTTCGTGACGAAATCGAAGCGCCTATCGTTGTTGCATGACCCCGATCAACGATCAGACGTTTCGCCGCCCCGTCGGCAAGTTCTCGATTTCGATTGTGCTCATCCCGGGGGCACTCAACAAGTTCTCATTTGCAACGCACGAATCGACGGACGATAAACTCGCCGAACTTGTCAGCCCGTCAGCGATGTATCAGGTCCGCATCTTCGACGTGACGGGGCGATTCGATGTTTGCGCCGAGTGTGCGAGCGCTACGACGCAATCAATCAAAGACTTCCTGCGTCGGACGCAAATCGCCGCGACCGTACAAGCGATGATGACGGGGCGGCTCGATATCAAGATGCCGCGAGCCGATTTCGTTCGTGCTCACTTCTCGGAGTTCGAGCGAGCGTATCTTTACTCAACCTATCCCGCGATGGGATCGGCGATGGGAGTCGCCGGGTCGATTGAATCAAATGGTCGGCGTGAAGCCGCCAAAGTCTCCGACGTGCTGCCGGGGCTTGACGAAATCGCAGGTTCGGATCGAGTCTACAAGTTCTAACAGGAAAGCGATTTCGTGACGAAATCAAACTCCAAGCCAGCGATTGCTGTCCCGTCGATACCTTGGATTACTGCGATCGGGCAACTCAGCAAAGCCGTATCGTCCGAGTCGTATCGATTCGGCGTTGTCAAAAGCGAATCGAAGTGGTCGGTCGTTCTGTCTGCGTGGATGTCGGTAAGTGCCGATATGGTCGCGAAGGATTACGGTCCCGTTTCGATCCGCGACTGGCAACGACTCACGACCGACTCTCGATTGTGGTACTTGTGGGAACGCACGAAGCAAGACGCGGACGCACTTGTTGAGCGGGCGGTTTCGCTTGCAAACATCCCGATCCCGTCTGCGTTGTTTGTGATTCGCAAAGCAACAGAATCGGGCATCATCCTTCCGAACGGCTCGGTCGTGTCTGACGTATCCGAACTCATCACTCGACCGATTGCACAAATGGTTGTATCGGCGCGGGCCGATCACGTCGAAGCAACGCTGCGACTCCTCAAAGCCCAGCGCGAACTTGAGCGGTATCGCGGCAAGCCGCAGGCGGCGGTGCCATGATTTTCGGCAAAAGCACAATCGGCAATATCGAAATCGACACGCAGCAGCAGGCGAGCGATACGGGGCCGATCATCCGCGAGCATCGATTCGCTTGCTTGCCTTGGCAATACGAGTTCTTGACCGATCTCGATACGTTCGCAATCGCTGGCGTTGGTGGCATCGGCTCTGGTAAGACCCATGCGCTCATGCGTGCGGTTACGATCATCATGCAATCCGAGGCAGGGACAGGGACGATCGGCGGCATCTTCGCCAACACTTACTCGCAGTTGCATCAGTCGGTCTTGCCTCGACTCTGGGCGTTTTTGTCAGAGATGGGGCTTGAGCAGGGCATCGATTGGGTGTTCAATCGACAGCCGCCTGCCGAGTGGGGATTTGCAAGCAACTTCAAGAAACACGACGGCGTGCTTACGGTTCGCGCATGGGGCCAAGCGGTCGCTCGGTCGCTTGATAACCCCGACGCGATTCGCGGACTTGATCTCGGGTGGGCGGTGCTCGACGAAGCGCGCGATATCGTGCAGGGCACGTATGACATTGTTATTGGTCGATTGCGATGCCCGAAGGCTAGGCGTCGCATTATCCGACTGACGACGACTCCCAACGGGTATGACTGGATTTACGATCGGTTCGCGACTCGACAGACCGCCGATCATCGCATGATTCAAATGACGACGCGGGACAATGACTATCTGCCAAAGTCATTCGTTCAGCGATTGGAAGAGTCATACGACGAAACGTTCTTGGCTCAGGAAGTAGACGGCAAATTTGTATCGCTCCGCAAAGGGCATGTTTACCGTTCGTTTGATCGCAAGTTGCATGTTGTCCAGCCGAGCGAGTTCAAACTGCCCGATCCCGGATCGCTGCGTATCGTCGTCGCGGTTGACTTCAACCGTTCGCCGTACTGCGTGTGTTTGCTTTGCGAGTTGCCAGACAAGTCGATTGCGTTCGATGAAATCGTCATGGATGGTGCCGACACGCCTTCGATGTTCGATGAGGT
>JBKDBI010000373.1:0-2256 GCA_046314695.1 Bacteroidota bacterium
CACGATCCGCATCAGGGACCGATTAAGCCTCCTGCTGAGACCGGCAAAAAATGAAGCTTGCAGTAGTTGGCGCCACCGGCCTGGTGGGTTCTGCCATGCTGAAGGTGCTGGAAGCGCGCGGTTTTTCATTTGATACGCTGATTCCGGTAGCTTCGGCTGCATCGGCAGGACGTGAAGTGGAGGCTGCAGGCCGCAGCTGGAAGGTGTGCACGGCAGAAGCCGCGCTGGAAATGCAGCCCGATCTGGCGCTGTTTTCAGCCGGCGGCGATGTGAGCCGTATCTGGGCTCCGCGTTTCCGCGATGTCGGCACGCGGGTGATCGACAATTCATCTGCCTGGCGTATGGAAGCGGGTATTCCGCTGATTGTACCCGAAGTGAACGGTGCCGTATTGCAGGAAAGCGATTTCATCGTCGCCAACCCGAATTGCAGCACCATACAAATGGTGGTTGCATTGGCCCCGCTGCACCGCGCGTTCGGATTGAAGCGCGTGGTTGTCAGCACCTACCAGTCGGTTACCGGAACCGGTTACAAGGCGGTGGATCAGCTGCGGGCCGAGACGCATAACCGCATGCATCCTTCAGAACCTGTGCCCGTGCAGCCGGTTTATGCGCACCCAATCGACCTCAATATCATTCCGCAGATCGATGTGTTCATGGACAATGGCTATACGAAGGAGGAGATGAAAATGATCCTCGAGACGCGCAAGATCATGGCTTTGCCAGAGCTGGCCATAACCGCCACGGCGGTGCGCTTACCGGTGATGGGCGGCCACAGCGAGAGCGTGAACGCCGAATTTGAGCGCGCTTTTACAATAGACGAAGTGCGGCAGATTCTGTCGTCGGCTGAGGGCGTGGTGCTGCAAGACGATCCTGCAGCCGGTCTGTATCCAATGCCGCTTATGGCAGAGGGCAAAGACGAAGTTTTTGTGGGCCGTTTGCGCCTCGATGCTTCGCAGCCGAATACCTTGAACTGTTGGGTGGTAGCGGATAACCTGCGCAAGGGTGCAGCCACAAATGCGGTGCAGATTGCCGAGCTGATGCGGCAAAAAGGCTGGCTTCCATCCTGACGGGTCAAACCTGCGGGCATTCCGTTTGTTCATCTTAGGAATATACCGTCCATGAATCCAGAAGAGCATAATTCAGGCGAAGCCATTTATCAGGGCGATGCCTCCTTTGCGCCATATGCGCTGACCGTAAGCAGTCCGCCGATTGCTGCGATCGACAAGCGCCAGCTGTCTGCAGTCGCCGTGGAAGCGATGACCTACCAGGCGCAGCAGCAGATGGATTTGTTGCGCAAGCAGGCCGAGCTGATCATGGAGCAGGTTCGGGCCATCGAGCGCAGGTTGGAAGTGAGCCGTCGGATTTACGAAGCCGGCTTGCCTTTTGAGCCCGTGATTGGCAATGTCTATTATTTCTACGAGCGCAAGAACGGCGGGTTTACCATCAGCATGGTAGCGCCGCGCGAATGGGGCCGGTCCATGCCCTTTGAAAAGTGCGAGGCGAAGGTGAGGCTCCTGGCTGATAAAACCTGGGAGTTGCTGCCGCTGGAGGATTGAGTGGGTTGCTGATACCCTGCAGGTTGCGTTGAGGCTCGAGAACTCCTGTTTTTCTGAAAGTAAAGAGTCGCGACTGCACTTCGCTGCCATTACTTACTTATAAATATCTTTTCTGTGGCCTAATTGAATGATATCTATTAGGAGAACCTGATCGAAAATTTCGTAAATGATCCTGTAATCAGCCACGCGAATTCGATATGCCTCTCGTCCCTTTAGTTTTATATATCCGACTGGTCTGGGGTTGTCGGCCAGACTTTGAATGGCATCTTTTAACAAGGAATAATAAGGCTCATTGACCTTTTCAATGGCCTTCATTGCCGGCCTTCGTAAGGTAACCCGATAGGCCATTTACTTCTCTTCTTTGCGTTTGGATTCAATCCATTCGAAGGCTTCTTCCATGGATACAGAAGGTTCATTTGCGGCAATCGCTTCATCATACAATTTGATGTCTTCGAGTTCTTCCAAGTCCTCTAGGAGTTGGTAATATTCTTGAATCGGAATTACCACAGAGAGCTTTTCTCCGTTTTCGTCTGTAATGAATGTAGGATGCAAGGTTGCCATTTCTTATTGCTGATTTTCGGGTGTTTTACCGTGTTCAGTCGATTTGCCGTCGGTATTCGGACATGCCCAAAACCATCAGGAACCTTCGACAAACACGAAATACGAATTTAACGAATTCAAGTGTTTAAGCGGTTTCAGA
>JBKDBI010000374.1:0-27477 GCA_046314695.1 Bacteroidota bacterium
GGCACTTTGAGGGAATCGCCGGCGCAATAAGGGCCAGCCTTCACTTTTCCGCGGACGATATTGTAATCGGTGATTCGGGCGAGAAAGGCGTTGGCAGTGGAACGACCGCGCAGGGTGAAGGGATCCAGGAATACAGAAGCCCCGAACAACCCGGTATAAACCAAATCGTTGCTTTGTATGGTATGGATGATGGCAGATACCGGGGAGGGATTGTCGATGAACCACAACATATTGCCCAAACGGTCGAACTTGTAAAGCAGGCAGCGGATCAACGTTGGGGCGCGTTTAAAGAACCCGCCCATGACGAGGGTATCGTTGTTGTGATCAAAACTTCCGTAGATAAAATTTCCTGTTACGGCCAGCGTGCTCGAGAAGAACGTTCCTTCGTGGTGGTTGCTGGTGGCAAACCAGCCGATGGTATCAAAAAACCGCAGCTGAAAAATAAAATGGAAACGGCGATTCGGTCCGCGGTTTCTGCCCTGGACGCGCATAGAGGTACCGCAAAAAATCAAGGAATCGCGGTTCGTGGTTCCCGACACATACAAGGTATTGCTGTCAACCGCCTGCACACCTGTGAACACCGCGCTATGCGCCGTGAGCATGGTGTTCAGTGTTTTGTGCAGGTTACCGTTGGGGCGGTACCACAGCAAGAAAGCCGGCGTTCCGGCCGTACCGGTTGAAACACCGAAAAGCGTTTTGCCACTCGTTCCTTTCAAAGAAAAATACACCTGCTTGTCTTTATCAACCGCCAATCCGCCCACCTCAGGAAAATCCTGAAAATTGTAAAAATGGTGCCATTGCAGGCGCTGTGCATTGCGGCTGAATTTCACCAAAGCAACTTGGAAATTGGTGCCTGCCACCGTCGAAAGAGAATCGTTAATGCTTGAACTTCCGCCAAAACCATTCAGATAAATGCCGGCATGTATGGCATCGTCCGGACCCAGCACCATGCTGAAGGCACCAGCGAAGGAGCTTGCCGAAGCAATTTCACGTGCAGCGGTGAAACTGCCTGCTGTGTCCATAAAAGCCACGAAAATGCCGCGCCCGCTGGTGAGGGAAAAGCTGCCAAAATCGATGGAACTACCTGCGTACTGCCCGAAAAGCAAGATCTGATTGCGGGAGTTGATGGCAAGGGTCTTGATGATACCATTCGCCGATTTGGAAAACTGCTGCGACCATAAATGGTTCCCTGCCGCATTGTACTTGGCGATGAAAAAGGTCTGCTGAACCCCGGAAGAGAAATACAGGGTATCGTTCGTGAAATAGAGCGAGTCTCTGAAGGTCCCGGCCACATAAATGTTTCCGGCACGGTCAATGGCTTTGGCGGTAATGATGGAAGCACCGGCACGCGAAGTAGACAAGGGAACAGCCCAGGAGTGGAACTGCGCCTGTAGGTTTGCCCCTATGCACAGCGTAAGGAGGGTGCAGAACATACGCCGCATAAGGAACAAACATCGTGGATCGGATTTGGTTGAATATGAAGCCCGATAATCTTGACAATTCGCTGTATTTTTTATCTGACAATACCAGTTGGCGATAGTCCCTTTGGTCGGACGGTCCGGGAGATTGACCTGAAAGAAGTGTTATCCGTTTTCCTTCGCGTTTAACTTTCCCCCATGAACCCCGACAAGCTGCAATCCATACTCCGGCAGGCCATCCGCGAGCCACAGTTTCCAGCCCTTTTATTCAGCTTGCGCCAAGGCGAGGCAAGCTGGACCGGCAGCGCGGGAAATTGTCAGCCGGATCAGCCTTTCTTCATCGCCAGCACCACCAAGCTGTTCGTCACAGCCCTCATTTTGCAGCAAATCAGCCGCAACAAGCTGAGCCTTGAAACGCCCATCGCCTCCCTTCTGCCGGAAACGCTCTGGAGCAAAATCCATGTGTTCAAGGGGAAAGACTACAGCGCCGGAATCACCATCCGCCACCTGCTGGCCCATACCAGTGGCTTGCCCGATTATTTCGGCGATGCGCCCAAAGACGGTGTGGCATGGCAAAGCAGGTTGCTGGCGGGAGAAGATTTTCTGTGGACTACGGAAGCGGCCGTGGAACAGAGCCGCCGCATCGCAGCGCATTTCCCGCCCGGAACCGCAAAGCGTGCCCATTATTCCGACACCAATTTCCAGCTGCTGGGACGCATCCTTGAAATCCTCAGCAGCAAAGCACTATCGGAACAATTGGAACTGGAAATCATCCGGCCCCTGGGACTGCAAAACACCTACCTCTATTCCGACCCTGCAGACCGCCGTCCGCTCTGCCTGCGTTACCGCGACGCTGAATTGCCGGCCTGGAAAGCCATGGCCTCTTTTGGCGCCGATGGCGGAATCGTATCCACCGCTGCCGAACTCCGCCGTTTCACTGATGCCTTCTTCAAAGGGGAGCTGTTTCCGGCGACGCTCCTGCCCGAACTGCAAGTTTGGAACCGCATATTCTTCCCCATGCGCTCCGGCATTGGCATTCATTTGTTCCGCCTGCCGTGGATTTTCAATCCGTTCGGAACCGTTCCGCCCCTCATCGGCCATTCCGGTTTGTCGGGCACTGTGGCGTTTTACGACCCGGTCAGCGACAGCAGCATCGCCGGAACGGTGAACCAGATCCATCAACCCGGCAGCTCATTCCGCCTGATGATCAAGTTGCTGATGGCCCTGCGCAAGCCCTGAAACACTTAACTTCGTTGCATGCAGGATTGGACCATCACCACCGAAGGCAAGCTGTACCGCCAGTTTCTTTTTACCGACTTCAGCGCTTGCCTGGCCTTCATGGTACGTGCGGGCATCGCCATGGAAAAGATGAACCACCACGCCGAATGGTTCAATGTGTACAACCGGCTCGAAGTATGGCTTTGCACCCACGACGCCGGCAACCAGGTGACGGAGAAAGACCATAAACTGGCTACTAAACTCGACCAGCTTTTCTCTACAGGGTAATTGCGGATCAGCGTCAATCTAAGGCAATCAACTACCGATTCAATACCGCACCCGCGCCTGCCATGCTTTCAGCCAGGCCAAGGGTCCGCGACGCAGCCACAGCCAACAGAAACGCCGGCGTAAACGACCGCTCGCCCAGCGCAGTCCGCGGAAATACTGCAGCGCAAGCCAGGCCTCTTTGCCGGCCTGCGCTTCCAGAGGCCAACTTGCCTTTTCAAGATCCTGCAAGATCGCCGGAACGCAATCGGCCGGCGCGTCGGTACTGCGCAGAAAGCGCAGGAATGCCAGGCGTTGCGCGTCGTCGTATGCCAATCCGAACAGGCGGAAGTTTTCGCGCAGCATGGGCAGCAATACCTGTTCGGCCATCGCTTCCGGATAGCCCCCGGGTGGCGGCGCGAGGTAACTGCTCAGAAAAACCGGCAACAATGCAAAACACTTGTGCCGCAGCCGCAGATACCATTCGTAATCTTCGGCATAGGCCAAGGCTTCATTGTAATAAACACCTTCGGCGGCAAAGCAATTCCGCGCCATCAGTGTGCTCTGGGCAAAGGGATTGCGGAACAGCAGCCAGGCAGCTAACAAGCCTGCATCGTTCGGATAACGCACCTGTCGTATCGCTGCATTCCGCACCCTGATCCAACCAAAAAGCAGATCCACCTCCGGATGCGCTTCCAGATAGGCATGCTGCCGCTCCAGGCGACCGGGCAAGGCGATATCGTCCGCATCCAGCCAGGCTATGTATGCGCCCCGGGCTTCCCGGAGCAAGGTATTCCGCGTTGCTGCCACACCGCGGTTGGTGCCATGCCGGATGATGCGCATCCTGCTGTCGGCAATTCCTTCGGCTACCCGGATGGTGTCGTCGCTTGAACCATCATCGCAAACCAATAGCTCGAAGTCGCCAAAACTTTGGTTCAGGATGCTTCTTATGGCCACCCCGATGGTCGCTGCCGCATTGTAAGCGGGAATCAATACCGACAGGGCGGGTTTCATTGCAGCCATTCCAGTATGGGTTGGAGATATACCTGTTCCTTTTGCAGGGAGAATGCTTGCAAGCGCTCCGGGTCGGCCTGCTCCGTCATGCTTCCCGCTGCCAGCAATCGGGCTGCTTCATCTGCATTTGCAACCGGTATTCCACCCGAAAGCTCCAACAATTGCGCAAAACCGCCCAAGGGTTTGCCGATCAAGACCGTCCCGCACAGGACGGATTCATGCGCCACCCGCGACCAACCTTCTGCCACGCGGTTCAGGATTACCGTGGCCCGGGCCGCTGCCATGCTTTCCAGATAGGCTTGCTGCGTTTCAAAATACCGCAGCGGAAAACCATGGGCTTCCACCCGGACCGGACTCGAGAAATAGCAGCGAAAACCCAGCGGTTCCAGCGCATCGATTAATAGGCGGTAAGCAGGCAAATCAGCCTTGGCAGACCATTGCCCGAGGTGTATCAATTTCGCATCCTTAACTGCTTCATCCCGAATGCGCTTATAAGGTTCGTCTGGAAACAAATTCGGATAATGGCCTGTTTCCAAACCAAAACGCTGCATAAAAAAATCCTGCCAAATACCGCCATCCACCACCAGTAATACCCGTTTTGGGTTTCTTAAAGAGACTTTCCTTAAAAATGCAGACAGTATCCAATAGTATAATCGGGGTTTCCCATCGGTTTCGTCGTAGTTATGCAAAACGAGGACAAACCGTGCCCCTTTTCTCCACCGCAGGCGCCACCAGACAGGCCAGGCCAGGCGGGCTACACTGATGACCGTATCGGCCTTCCCTGCATCACGCCAGGCATAAAAAGCGAGCAGCAGCCATTCCCAAAAACCTCTGAAATGCCGCCGGTAACGAATCTCTTGCAGTTCGGCTCCAATCGCGCTGCTGATTCCCTGCGCCAATTGCTTTTCGTGGCGGTATCCGCCCGACTCTTCCGCACCGTGAGACAGATACAAGAGGCGCATATTCCGGAACTTAGCGTTCGGTGCGGTGCTGCAGGAAGTCCTGATACGCCAGGGCGATGCCTTCTTCCAGACCTACTTTGGGGCGCCAACCGGTGGCAAAAAGCCGGCTCACATCCATCAGTTTCCGCGGTGTGCCGTTCGGCTTGGATGTATCGAAAACCAGGGCGCCTTCATACCCGATAACCCGCTTCACGATTCCGGCGAGGTCTGCGATGGAAAGATCTTCACCACAACCTACGTTCACAAACTGCTTCTCGTTATAGTTTTCCATGAGGTAAAGACAGGCATCGGCGAGGTCGTCGGCATAGAGAAATTCGCGCAGCGGCGTGCCATCACCCCAAATGGTCACTTCAGGCAGAGCGCCTTCCCTTGCTTCATGGAACTTGCGGATCAGGGCCGGCAGCACGTGTGAATGTTGGGGATGGTAATTGTCGTTCGGACCGTAAAGGTTCGTCGGCATCGCCGAAATGAAATTGCAGCCATATTGATCGCGGTAAGCTTCGCACATCTTGATGCCGGCGATTTTGGCAATCGCATACGGCTCATTCGTCGGCTCCAGGAAGCCGCTCAACAGGCTTTCCTCCTTCAAGGGTTGCGGTGCGAGCTTCGGGTAAATGCAACTGCTTCCGAGGAACAACAGCTTCGTTACTCCGTTCTTCCAGGCATAGTGGATCAGGTTGTTCTGGATACAGAGGTTGTCGTAGAGGAATTCGGCACGATAGGTATTGTTCGCCACAATACCTCCCACTTTTGCCGCTGCAACGAAAACATATTCCGGCTTGACAGACGCATAGAAATCTTCCACATCCTGCTGGCGGCGCAGGTCCAACTGCCCGCTGCTGCGCGTGATGATATTCGTGTATCCCTTGTTTTCCAGCGCCCGCACGATGGCCGAACCTACCATCCCGCGATGCCCGGCCACATAAATCCTGGCAGACAATTCCATGCGGCGAAGATACGCCGCGCCGCCGCGAAGACCGCATGATCAGCAGGTTGCCACAACCCGGAACATGCGGCGGCAATCATCCATCCAATAACCTAACAGCCCCATGTTGCGCAGTGGCATACATGGGGCTGTGAAGTAAGAAAAGGAAATCAGCTCAGGGCCGATTGGTTTATTCGTAGTAATTCATGGTATCGAAGCCGCCGTCTTTGATATGGCGTTCGCGTTGCATCACCTTGAGGTCGCTCTGCACCATGTCGGTAACGAGTTCCTGGAGGCTGCACTTGGGCGACCAGCCAAGTTTTTCCTTGGCTTTACCGGGATCGCCGATGAGCAGGTCAACTTCTGTAGGGCGGAAATAGCGGGGATCGACACGCACCACGACATCGCCAACCTTAAGGCCGGGCTCCTGGCCGGTCGTGGCGAGGAACTTATCGTGGTCGATGGCCGACACAGCCGCTGTTTCAGCCGCATCGCTGCCACTGAAGCTGAGTTCGATGCCTACCTGACCAAAGGCCATGCGCACAAACTCGCGGATTTCGGTGGTGTGGCCGGTGGCAATCACAAAGTCTTCCGGCTTTTCCTGCTGCAGCATGAGCCACATGGCTTCCACATAATCGCGGGCATGGCCCCAGTCGCGGCGGCTGTTGAGGTTGCCGAGGTAAACGGCTTCCTGCATGCCGAGTGCAATACGGGCCACGGCACGGGTAATTTTACGGGTAACGAAAGTTTCTCCGCGAATCGGACTTTCGTGGTTGAAGAGGATACCGTTGCAAGCGTACATATTGTAGGCTTCGCGGTAGTTGACGGTAATCCAGTAACCGTACATTTTGGCTACCGCATAGGGAGAACGCGGATAGAAAGGCGTGGTTTCCGACTGCGGAACAGCCTGCACCAGTCCGTACAGTTCGCTCGTACTGGCCTGGTAGATGCGTGTCTTATTGCTCAGGCCGAGGATGCGCACAGCTTCGAGGATGCGCAAGGTTCCGAGGGCATCGGCATTGGCTGTGTATTCGGGTGTTTCAAAGCTCACCTGCACATGGCTCTGGGCTGCGAGGTTGTAGATTTCATCGGGCTGCACTTCCTGGATAATGCGGATCAGGTTGGTGCTGTCGGTCATATCGCCGTAGTGCAGGTGCAGCTTTACATCGGGCTGGTGCGGATCCTGGTAGAGGTGGTCAATACGGTCGGTATTGAACAAAGAACTGCGGCGTTTGATACCGTGCACGCGGTAGCCTTTCTTGAGAAGGAACTCGGCGAGGTACGCGCCGTCTTGACCGGTGATACCTGTAATCAGGGCAACTTTCATGGAGATGGGGCGAGATTGAAATAAATTGCGGCAAAAATAGGCATTCACGCCTTATGGTTGCGGTGTTCTGCGAAGCTGTTTTCCCCGGGCTGGAATATGCCCTGAACGAGGTGTTTTTGCGCCGCGCAGGTGTGCATTGGGAGCTATTGAACGACCCTGTGGCGTTTATCAACCACCCGGCTGCCTGCAAGGTAAACTATTCGCAGCAAGACCTTCCGGGTGTGCAGATTCCGCACAGCCATTGGCTGCATTCCGCAGAAATCGACCCGCACTTCAAGCCGCCCATGGCCCTGCGGCATGGTTTTCTTTGCCTCTTTCCGGAAGATGCAGGCGGGGGTTTTGATTTGTTCGCCATGGTCTTTTGGTTCCTGAGCCGTTACGAGGAATACCAGCCTTTCCGCGGCGACAGCCTGGGGCGTTTTTCACCGGAAGACTCCTGCATCCCTGTGGAATGGCAAGGTTTTCCTTTGGTGGATATGGCGGTGAACCATTACCTGCAACAGCTCGGTTTGGAACCGGATCTAAAAACCGAAACCGCTCCTACCGTCGATATCGACATCGCTTTCCGCTTCGCCGGTCGTGATGCCTTGCGCAGCCTCGGCGCCACTGCCCGCGACCTGTTGAAACATCCGGATCTCTTCGGCCAACGCGTAAAAGCCATGGTTTCGGGTCACGACCCGTGGGACAGCTTTCCATGGTTCGTTGAACACATGCAGCACCTTCCCGCGGCCCGCGTTTTCTGGCAACTGCACCATGGCCGCAATCCGCACGACAAACAGGTGCGCATCCGGCATCCCCGTTTCATCCGGCGCTTCGATGAAGTAAGTCAACGGATTACCTGCGGCATGCACCCATCGTGGGATAGCCACGAAATACCGGGCCAATGGGAACGCGAACGGGAAGCATTCCAGAAACTGGCCGGACATGCGCCGGTGCATTCCCGCCAACATTTCCTGCGCTTTCGTTTTCCCGACACCTTCCGCCGCCTGGAGCAGGCAGGCATCCGCTACGACTATTCGATGGGCTGGCCTTCGCTGCCCGGTTTTCGTGCGGGCACCAGCAAGCCCTTCGCATTTTATGACCTGTTGCAGCAGGAAGAACGCAAGCTGGTTTTCATCCCCAGCTGCATCATGGACGTAAGCTGCCGTCAATACCAGGGCATGGATCCGGAAACGGCCATCCGGACGGGCGAACTATTGAAAACGCGCATTGCTGCCGTGGGAGGCATTTTCTGTTTTATCTTCCACAACGAAAGCCTGGGTGAAGTTGCACCCTGGCAAGGCTGGACCAAGGTGTTTGAAGCATGGATGCGTCCTTGAAACCGCGTTTGTTATCCCGCGCCGACATCAACGAAAGCGCATGGAACCGCTGTGTGGAACAGGCGCCTGTTGCGCTTGCCTATGCCTGCACCTGGTACCTCGACGCCTTGTGCGACAGCGCATGGTCGGGCCTGGTTGCGGGCGATTACGATGCTGTGATGCCTTTGGTTCCCCGGCGCAAGTATGGCATCTCCTATCTCTACCAGCCTTATTTCTGCCAGCAGCTCGGCTTGTTCGGAGACCCGCAGCTGCAGCCCGGTTTCCTTGCAGCCATAGCGCAGCATTTTCGCTATGCAGACATCCAGTTTCATACCGGCACCCTTCCCGACGGCGATTCCTTCACAGCCCGCCCGACGTATTGGCTGCCGCTGCGCGAATCCTATGAAACCCTGCGCGCCGGGTACAACAAAGATGCCCGCAAAAACCTCCGCCGCCTGGAGGAACAATACGGGCATTGCCTGCTCGAGGAAACGCTGGATTTCGATGGTATTGTAGCGCTCTACCGCGAAGCATACGGCAAGCTGAATCCGCTGATTACTGCCGCCCATTACCATCGGCTTACCCTGGCCTTACGGGCTGCAGCACGTCAAGGTGCGCTTGAAAGTTACCGCCTCAATACACCGGAGGGCAAGACCCTGGCAGCGGGCATTTTCCTGCGCAGCCGGGAGCATTTCCACTATATCCTGGGCGGGCCGCTGGAGCGCGGAAACACCAACGGCGTACACGGATTGATCGATGCTTTCATCCGTTTACACGCCGGCTCGGGCATGACCCTCGATTTCGAAGGTTCGGAGATTCCCTCCGTCGCCTATTTCTACAGCAAATTCGGCGCTGAACCTGTTCCCTATTACCGTTGGCGCATGAACCGGCTTCCGCGTTTGCTGCGCTGGGCGAAGAAATAGCAGCCGGATACAAATCCGACTGCTATTCACAGAAGCCTGCTTATTTTAAAGGGAAGCGCGCAGGGAAATCACGAAGTTTCTGCCGGGCGCTGCGATACCAGACGAATACGGGCGATACCGCACATCGGTGATATTTTCCAGCCCTGCGCTCAGCGTGAACCGCTCATCCAACTGATACATCGCCTTTACATTGAGCGTGTACCAAGCAGGAGAGTAAATACGTCCGTCGGCACCAATGGCATACAGCTCCGGCTTCCCTTGCTCTTCGAACGGCAATGCTTCAAACTGACGGTCGGCGCTGTATTGTGCATACCATTGAAGGGTAAGGCGATCGTCGGAGTATTGCAGGCGCGTTACTCCAAAAGCCGGTGGTGCATGACGAGACGGACTTGTATTTCCGTTGTCGAGTTCTTCTGTCCCTTGTTGAAAATTGTAATCGGATGTAAACAAGAAGCCGCCGCCAAGTTTCAGTTCCAAACCTGCTTGCACACCTACCACACGGGCTCTGGCTGCATTCTGCATCGCTTCGACCCGGCTCATTACGCCATCATACAACAGGCTATCCTGCCCGTTGAGGCTGTAAGGGCGCGTTACCAGCGCGTTGTCAAGGCGTGTGCTGTACAAGGCAATATCCAGCTTGATCACATCGCCGAAAACCCGGGCAAAACCAATTTCGGCATTCCAGGCGTATTCGGCTTCGAGATTTGGATTGGGGATTACCACCGAACCAGGCCGTGAATCGAACACCTTGCCCATATCGTCGACATTGGGAGAACGGAAACCGGTGCTGGCATTGAAGGTAATCAGCGTTTTGCGACGCGGACTGTACACGAGGCCGGCGCTGCCCGTAAATGCGCCCCGGTTAAACGAGGCATCTGTAAACGGGAAAGGGTAAAAACTGGTGTCAAAACTTGCCTGTAAGGCATAATGACTGTAACGCAAACCTGTTCTGATGCGGAGTTTGCTGCTCAGTTCCAGCTGGCTCGTGGCATATACACCAGCCGAAGACCATTGTGCCTGGGGGTAGCGCGCCGGTCCGGGCCTGCGCAGTCCGGTTCCCAAATCGCGGTCTGTGCCCCGCGATTGCACATCGTTCTGCACCCATTCGGCGCCATACAAGAATACATGCCGGGCGCTGAGGGTCTTTTTCAGGTCGAGGTTGGCAGACCAGGCACCCACTTTCTCAGCGCGTGTACGTTCCTCTGTCTTATTGAAATCGCGGTCTATGCGGCTTTCTTCGAATTCCTGGTACGCCAGTCGCAGAGCAAACTGGTCCCACAACAAGCTCTTGCCGCTGTGTTCGGCACTGAGGTTGTGCATGGTCCATAATTGGGGACCGTACATCCAATCTCCGCTGCGGGGCAATCCATTGCGGTAACGGATGAGGCGATCGTAACGGGAATAGGAAGAGGTGGCGGAATGATGGAAACCATATTGAAAATCCCAGGCATCGGTGGGGCGAAAACGCACTTTTTGCATCAGGTTTATCTGAGAATATCCACTTGGGCGCTGCACCCGGGGGTCGGGATTCGCAATGACCACATCCTGGTTCCCTTGCCGCTGCGTGTAAAAAGGGCGGAGATATACGTCAGGTCCGTAAGAACCCATGCGCAGATCACCGAAGTCAAACGTACTGAAACTGGTAAGCATGCCCCATTTCCGGCCACCAACGCTGACATCGAAATGGGCTGTATTCTCCTGATTGGTACTGGAATAGCGCATCAGCGCCTTGCCCGTCACAAGCGGCTTGGTTCCGGCAGCCATCTCGGGCATTAATGTCGTAAAACTCATCACGCCGCCGATGGCATCGCTGCCGTACATCACCGAACCCGGGCCAAAAAGCACCTCCGTGCGCTCCATGGCAAAAGGATCAAGTGAAATCACATTTTGCAGGTTCCCCGATCGAAAAATGGCCGTATTCATCCGGACACCATCAACGGCATACAAGAGACGGTTGGTGGAAAAGCCGCGTATCATCGGGCTTCCACCGCCCTGTTGACTTTTCTGGATAAACACCTTGCCGGAAATCCCCAGCAAATCCGCCGCAGTCTGCGGGTTTTGCAACATGGTGTTCTTCCTGGAAATGGCGACGACTTTTTCGGGTGTTTTTCGCGAAAGCTGATTCCAGCGGCTCACCGAAATAGCCACATTATCCAAGGTCAGAACTTCGGGTGAGAGCTTCACTGTAAACCCCATTCCGCGCAGGGCTTCATAGCTGAACTCGAGTGATTCATAACCCGGGGTACTGAACTCGATCCGCGCGCTGCCCGCCAGTCGACTGATTTCGGCCTGTCCCAATGCATTGGTACGTATGGTCCAGGCAGGCAGGTCAGATGATACGATGACATCCTCCAGCGCCTTGCCGGTGCGGCTGTCGCTTATGCTGATTATTTGTGCCCTCAATGGGCTATCGATGGAAAACCAAACCAGCAATAGGGTGATCCATTGAAATGTGTTTTTCAAATTGGAAAAAATTGAGTTTGTTGGAATGATCTGCCGTCGCCTGAATGAGGCAAAATGCACCTATCACGGGGCTTGGCAGCTGTTAAAAGAAGGAGATTGACTGAATGAAATCAGCCTGCAAATAGTAAAAACACTTCCGGTGGAGGCAAAAATGCCTCAGGGTAGCCATCCATTGCAACAAGCAACTCAGCAGATATTTCGCCTGCCGCATCGGCATGGAGAGCCTCCAATTGCAAGGGCTCCTGCGGCAACATCAATCCGCGCAGGAAGCTCACCCATTGCTGTTCGCGTTGTTGTTGCAGGGGCTGTTGCCCGAACAACAGTTTACACAAAGCGCCAATGCGCGCATCCACCTTGCTCTCCCTGGTGTCAGGATAACAGGTATAATGCACACTGTCAGCACTTTCACGGCTCGAAACGATGTCATAGAGCTGGCCTTCGAGCCTGAATTCACCCTCATGCTTCCATTCCAGGCGCGCCAGGGCATCCGATGACTTCCGGAAAGACAAAACGTGGAGTTTAGCTTTGTCGATACCTTGCAGAATCAATTGCCGTGCCTCCTTCCGCGCGGCGCGCTTTTCCACGGCAAGCCTGAGCCCCCAAATGGAGGTACCGGCCGAAAACACCAGGAGAAGTACTATGGACAGTATCCGCTGCAACGAGGGTTGTTGCGGGCGAATTTACACGCAGAAACCCTTGGTTGTTATTGAACGGAAAGGGGGAAATTCACTTCAAGCATCAGCGTACCCGGCTCACAGGCTCCGTTCTTCACACCGCGCTGATTGCGCAGGGTAACTTTCATCGTTGTATTCATCGCCGCGCCTGTTTTCATGCGGTATTGCAATCCGATCGGCCAGGTACCATCGCTGTCGCGGGGCACATAACTGAGGTTGACCGGCGAAGCCATGCATACGCGGTAGTTTTTCGGGAACCGCAGGATGGTATCGGTAAGGTTGATGGATTTACGCGGGTCGGTATCATCCTGCACTTCCAGCTCCAGATCGTATTCGGTATTGGGCTTCATGCGGATGGTATTGAGCAGGCTTGGCGCCTCCGGACCAGCACCGTCAGGGTCGAAGCAACTGGCGAAAGCAACCGCACTGGTGCTCAGATTGGTGTATTTTAAGGTAAAAGTGGTGGCGGTATCTTTTCCCCCAACATTCGGATCGTCGGGGAACAAGTCTTCAGGTGAACAGGAAGCGAGCCACAAGAGGCCCGCTCCTGCACCTGCAAATAGGATTGATGTGAAAACTTTCGGCACGGCTTCAAAAGTACAAGCCGCGTGCCAATCAGAAACTTAACGCACGCGCACGGGGAATTCTACTTCCACGTCGGTATCGCCGGGATCGCATTGTCCGTTCTTCACAACGGGCTGGTGCTTGAGCGTCACCTTTACCTTGCCGCTGCCCATGACATCGGGTGTGTTCCACCGCGAGCTGAGACCGATGGGATGCGTTCCGTCTGAATCGGTGCGCAGGATGCTCACATTGCTGCCCGCATCGGTGAAGCATACAATATGCTCCTTGGCTTCTTCACGAATTTCATGGGTAATGTCGTGGGCAGGATTCTTGGATGCATCGATGAAGCGCAGTTCAACCAGATAGGTCTTGCTGCGCTGCAGGTCAATCGTATCCAGGCGCTGCGGGGGATTGCCACCCGGACCATCCGGGTCACTGAATTCGAAGGTCCCGGCAACGGTCGATGTAGCTGAATCGGTAAACACCATTTGAACGGTTGTAATCAATTCGCCTTCATGGTCGTGATCATGGTGATCGTCTTTGCAAGACTGTGCCATGGGAAGTGCGGAGAAGAGCAAGATGGCTCCGAGGTGGGTGAAAATGGTTTGTTTTTTCATGATATATTGGGTTTTAATTGTTTTTCTATGGTTGGGTATGGTGGTCATGGTCGTGGCGATGGATGGCAACGCGCAGGCTGATATAGAGGTTTCTTCCGCTTTCGTCGGCGTAATAGCGGAAGCGGTTGAGGTAGTCGCGGTAGGCGGCATTGAAGAGGTTATCACCGCCTGCCAGCAGTTCGAGATCGTGGCCGCCGGGGAGTCGAGTCTTCCAGCTCAGGTTCGCCCGCAACAAGGTGTAGGCGCGCGGGGGTGGAAGGAAATCTTCCAGCTGCCCTGCAAAGGGTGCCCTGAATACATGGCTGGGCTCGAGGGTGAAATGCAGTTTGCCGATGCGGCGCTGAAGCATCAGGCGCACTTCCGGCGGGGCCTGTAATGGCACGGGCTTGCCGCTTTCGAGGTTGCGCCCCAGGCTGCCTTCCGCGCGCAATCCGAGGCGCCATGTTTCCAGCTGGGTTTGCCAGGCAAACGTGAACCCTGCGAAAGCGGCATCGTATTGCCGATACACAAACAAGGGCAGCGCACCCCGTATGGTGAGCAGCAATTCACCGGAAGGCTCCAGATTCATGAATTGGGCTACCCGGTTGGCGTAAAGGCTGATGCGTGTTTCGCTGTTGCGCACCTGACGCAGCCAGAGGGCTTCGGTCTTGATGGCAGCTTCCTGACGCAGGTTCACATTGCCCAGCTCGTAAGCACCGGTTCCGCGGTGCACGCCATCGCTGTACAATTCGTTGAGCCATGGATTGCGCCAAAGCCGCGACAGGCTGTAACTACCCAGCCAACGGCCGTGCATCCGGCTGAACTGCATCCCTCCGGCGATACCGGCAAACGGACGGAATTCGGCAAACGCTTGCCGGTTCTTCACATAATCGATCCACAAGCCCTTGGCATCTGCACGCAGCAAGGCTTCCCAATTCCATGCACCCCGGCTTCCTTTCAGCATGGCCCAGGCTCCACCCTGCAAGCCGCGGTAATCGGGCACCAGGAAGATGCGGCGGTATTCCTGCCACTGCGCCTTCACTTGCCAGCCATGGCTGAACTGCATGTTTTTCCAGTTCAAACTGCTTTGCCGGCTCAATTGCCAGGCCCAGAGCCGCAGGTCGAGTTGGGGCCGGAAGTCGGTGCTGCGCCGGTTGAAATCAAATTCGCGGCGCCGGTCGTATTGCAGGGAACTTTGCCATTGTACGTTTCCGTTGCTGCCGCCAAGCGCCTGCCATTGCCATGTAAGGTGTTCGTTTTGCTGCCAGGGTTTGCCGATGGCATACGAAAAACGGTCTGCCGTAATGGGTTTTTCACGCCCGATGGCGGCCTTCAGATCGCTGAGATTACCCACATGCGATCCGGCGAAAATGCCGTTGCGGTTCGCAAAAGCGCTGAACCCGAGGGTATGCGTATACCGCTTGCGGAAAAGGCGCAGTTCGGCCGAGCCGCTGTATTGGCTGCTGCCTGTGTTCCAGAGGTAATACGCAGGTGCCTGCAGATTGCCGGCCCTTTTCCAGGCAGCCTGAACACGGAAGATATGCCGGCCGCCTTCCGGTCGGCGACTCAGGGCCAGGCGTTGAGAAAAACCGCGGCCATTGTGGTGGTAAAGGCTCTGGGATACCAGATCGGTTTCGCCGGCATGGATATTCCATTGCGTGCGCAGGTTCAATACGCCTCCAATGGCATCGTGGCCCAGGGCCAAGGCACGGATTCCCTGCAAAACTTCAGCGAACTGAAAACCAAGTACATCCATTTCCGGACCGTGTTCCATACCCCAGGCCTGGCCTTCAAGCGCAGCACCGTTTACAAAAACCGGCACCCGCAAACCCCACATGCCCTGCACCATCGGTTTGGAGATGCTGTTGCCGTGCTGTAATAAGCGCACACCTTCCAACTCTGCCAATGCAGCCGCACCTTGCCGATACGCCAGCGCCTGTAATTCTGCTGCAGATGCCTGACCTGTTCTTCGGATGCGGTGCACATGCACCGTTCCCAAATCAAGCTCTTCGTGGCGCAACAACAGATTCAGCAAAGTATCGCCACTGAGCCACAATTCCAGATCGGCATGGGATTCACCCTGATGGCTGACATGCAGGTGGTAGTTCCCGCTGCACAGATTCCGGAACGCGAAGCGGCCGTTTTGGTCGGTGAAGACACGCTGCCTTCCTTCCTCCAGGAATACTTCGGCTCCTTCCAGCGCGTGGAAGGCAGAATCGAGCACTTTGCCGCTCAATTGCCAGCGGCAGAGGCTGTCACTTTTTTGTGAATGGAGGGCCTGCGGCAACAGGAATAAAAGCATTATCCCCAGCCATACGGGCCGTTTTTTTTGCAACATGTACGATTTGCCCCTTGGCACATCATCCTCACCGGCGCGGGGCGAGCCGGCAGGACACTGAACTACAACAAGATTCAGCTATGTGCGGGCGGTGCCCTTCCCTGAAACCAGGAAACACTTTCTGCGGGGCAGAAGGGCTGCAGCAGAAGGGGCTGCAGCGGTAAACTGCGCAGGTGAACCTGCGGAATTTCGAAACTTACCAGCCGGTCGGCCAGTACAGGTATATCGCAGAGATCGCAATCTTCCTGCACCGTCTCCGCGCCGGGCAGGAGGTGGATTACTTCGTCGGCATGATGTTCATCGTGGTGAAAATGGCGGAACTGCGCAGGGAAAGCTGCCAGCAACAAGGCCAGCATGCCAAACAAACGCAGTGTATGTGCCATCACCCTATTCATCAGCCCATTTGCTGCAACATATTGGTGATTTCGCGGATTTCGTCGCGGTTGTATTTATTGCCCGAATGCAGCATCAGCTCCAGGAAATACGCCAGGTTTTCTTCCTGCGTTTCAGCTTCTTCCACATAAGCCAGGTGGAATCCATCGTTCTCTTCCAGGTGTTGATAGCAAAGGCGAAGGGCGCGGGTAAGAAGTGGATCCTCCTCCTTCAATGCCATTTCGCGCACCTGCTGCAGGCGGGGTATCAGCGATTCACTGCTGATGCCGGTAGTATTCACTTCCTGTATGATGGCTTCGAGTATGCCGTTGGCTTCGGTAGTATTCATAATTGAAAGGCGCGAATTTAGAGCTGGTTTTGCGATTTGTCTGTAAGGTTTTATTCGTAAGAGAGTTCAACCACTGCACTGCGGCAATAGCTCTGGCAAGTCAGCACATAGCCCTGTTCGATTTCTTCATCGCTCAGCCCTTCCCTTTCCTTCATCTCTACTTTGCCTTTATGCACTTTCGCGCGGCAGGTGGTGCAAACGCCTACGGTGCAGCTGTAAGGTGGCTCGAGATCGTTGCGGATGGCAGCATCGAGGATGCTGGTTTTATCGTCTGTCGTGAACGATGTGGTCTTTCCGTAAACCGTTACGGTGAGCTCTGCTTTGCCATTGAAAGGCGCAGCGGATTCTTCGGAAGTTTCGGTTGCGCTTACCGCGGTGGTGGTAGCTTCTCCATTGCCGACCGGCGCAGAAAAATATTCTGTGTGGATACGGGCGGATTCCACCCCGGCTTTCTGCAGACCGTTTTTTACTACGTCCATCATCGGAGCCGGACCGCAGATAAAGTATTCACGGTTGATGGAATCGCCGCCTACCTTACTGCTCAGGATGCCCATCACCTTTTCCTCGGTGAGCAATCCCTTCAGTCCGAACCAGGTGAAAGGAGCCTGGTCATAAGAAAGCAGCACCTTGAGCCTGTTGGCACCGAACTGACTTTCCAGATCGGCCCATTGCTTTTTGAAGATCACCGAGTCGGGGTTGCGGTTGGCGTAGATGAGATGAATCCGGCTGCCGGGTTCTCCGTTCAGAACGGTTTTCGCAATACCCATCAAAGGTGTGATTCCGCTTCCTCCGCCAAACAACACGTACGAACGGTTGCCGCCGGGTTCAGGCGATACGGTGAATTTGCCCATCGGTGGCATCACCTCGATGCTGTCGCCTTCTTTCAGTACCGTATTGAACCAGGTACTCATCCGGCCTTTGTCTACCTGTTTTACGGTGACAGCAGGATAGGAATCGGTATTGGGATCGGTGCAGAGCGAGTACGAACGGCGAACTTCTTCCCCGTTTATCTGGGTACGGAAGGTGAGGTATTGCCCCGCTGTATAGCGGAACTTCTCGCTGAGATCAGCAGGAATATCGAAGGAAACAGTTACGGCATCGGCAGTTTCTCTGACGATCTGCCTTACCTTGAGCGTGTAAAAAGCGGTATCCATTGTTCGGGCCGCAAAGGTAACGCAAAACGATGCGGAAGGTTTAGAAAGGCGGGAACTTTCAATTTGTCTTCAGGCGCTTCCATACATCGGTACGACCGAAAGTCTGGATTCCGATATACCCGCGGATATCGAGGGTATTATCGTCTTTCATCTTGATCACGCAGTTGTATGTGCTGCCATTTTCCGGATCGTAAATGGTGCCATCGGCCCATTCGTTGCTGCCTTTGTAAACGAAGTCTTTCAGCAGGCGATATCCTTTCAGTGGAACAGTGCGCATAGCCACATCGGGATTGTTTTTATCCACCTTTGGCAGTTTGGTTTGCGGATCGATGGGCTCGCGGAGCCATACAATACGACCGTAGTACTTGTTGGCAATCTTCTCCACTTTTACCCGGGCTTTGCCGTGGCTGGGTTCCCAGATACCGATCAACCGGTCGCCATCGGCATTCTGAACAGGTGCAAAGGAGAAAAGCAGCAGCGCGCTGAGCGTGAGTAGTATTGATTTCATGGGTTAATTTGGGTTTGTTTTCGGTAGTTAACGGTAGCCAGGCTTATTTGTTCACCTGCACATCGAAGCGCACCTTCGCCTTGCAGGAGAAACCGGCATCGCGGTCGGCGCGCAGATTCAGGTCTGAAACCAGGCTGAATTTCTTCTCCTTGAAATAGTCTTTCAGCTCATTTTCCGCTGAACCTTTCAATGCGATTTCGCCTGCTCCGGCCGGTAGCGGGTTAAGCACAGCCACGGTCTGCATCTTAGCTGCTTCAGAAGCCATGCTCAGGGTAGCTGACTGCGCGAGGTCAAAGTTCCCGGAATCGGAAACCATCGAAACGCTTGAAATTTTTACCGAAGCCAATTGCTCCGGAGCCAGTCCGTTGGCTTTGATGAAGGAATCGAGTGCCGGAACGACTACGGCTTCTGCGGTATTGCTGCCTTCGAAGAGCGGACCGGAAAAGCTGAACGATGCGTTCATTTCGTAGCTCAGTTGCTGCTTTTCTCCGGCACAAGACGCCAGTAAAGCCAAGGCCATCAGCGGAAGTATCTGTTTCATGGAAGCGCTAAAAAAGCCATTTCAAGCCATACATGCAAACAGCGTTCCGTTCTTTCCCGCCTGATCCATTCCTTATGTGGTATCTTTGCAGCCTTTCCGCAACGTACATGCTCATTGAGATTCTGCTCGCCAAACTCCACAACGTACGCGTTACACAAACCGAACTGAACTACACCGGCAGTATTACCATCGATATGGATTTGGTGGATGCCTGCGGGATGCGACCCAACCAAAAAGTGCTCGTGGTGAACAACCACAACGGCGAACGCTTTGAAACCTATATCATTGCCGGTGAACGCGGGAGCGGCATCATCGGCATCAACGGTGCTGCCGCCCGCAAGGCACAACCCGGCGACGAACTGATTGTGATGACCTTCGGGATGATGACACCGGAGGAAGCCGATCAGCACGTGCCCCGGAATATCTTCCCTGACCGCCAAAACCGCCTGGTTTGAACCCGAAAACCAAGAAAATACTGTCTAACCTGCTCTTTGCCGCACTTGCCGTGGGGCTGAGCTGGCTGATCATACGCCGGATTGATCTGCAACGCACCCTGGCAGCCCTTCAGAGTTCTGACCTTTTCTGGGTCGGATTGGCAGCGGCTTCTACCCTGCTCGCGCATTTCTTCCGGTCCTATCGCTGGAATCATCTGCTCGAACCGCTGGGTTACCGCATGAACAACAGGCGCACCTATTACGCAGTGCTCACCGGCTACCTTGTCAACGCCGGAACCTCGCGCGGCGGCGAAGTAGTGCGCTGTGCCCTGCTCGCCAAAAGCGAAAAAGTTCCATTTGAAACCCTGGTCGGAACCGTTATCACCGAACGCGTGGTTGACCTGCTGATGTTGATGCTGACCTTCAGCGCAGCCTTGCTCTTCGAATTCTCCTACCTTTTCTCTTATGTAGACCGCAATATCTGGACTCCGGTCTTCAATGCCATCGGATGGGCCGGCATCGCTGCGCTGGCAATGGGCGGTATCGCCGGACTGGCTTTGCTGTGGCGCTGGAACCACAAGCGCAACCTGAAAGCAGAAGCCAAAGAAGGCGGATTGCTCTCGCGTTTCACCGGCGGCCTGCGCAGCATTTTCAAGCTGCAACAGCCCTTTATCTTCCTGCTCCTCTCCATCGGCATCTGGGCAGGATACGCCTTCTCGGCCTGGTGCCTCATGAAGGCCCTGCCCGAAACTGCCCACCTTTGGATTACCGCCGGCCTGAGCATTGTGCTCTTCTCGGCCATCGGCATCTCTATACCCGCGCCTGCAGGACTTGGCATCGTATTTCCCATCGCTCACGGCATCCAGGAAGTTTATGGCATCGCTGAACCGGCAGCCAACAACTATGCATTGCTCAATCTGGCATTCAGCAATGCCCTGATGATCGTCGGCGGCGCCATCGCCTACGGCTTGCTTTGGTGGGAATTGCAGCGCATGAACAACGATGAACCAGCCGGTATCTGATATCCGTTCCCGCGTCTGGACGCGCGCCGAAGGAGCCGCCCGCGCTGCTGCATTGCGCGCCGAAGGCAAAAAACTGGTTTTCACCAATGGCTGCTTCGATCTGCTCCATCCCGGCCATGTGTTGTATCTCGAAGAAGCTGCCCGCCTCGGAGATTTTTTGATCGTTGGAGTAAATACCGACGCCTCCGTTCAGCGGCTGGGCAAATCGCCTTCCCGCCCCATTCAGCATGAGGAAGGACGCGCCCTGGTGATTGCGTCCCTCGCCTCCGTTGGAGCGGTAATTTTGTTTGGTGAAGACACACCCCGCGAACTGATTTCCGAATTACTGCCCGATGTGTTGGTGAAAGGCGCCGACTACAAGCCGGAAGACATCGCCGGCTACGACATCGTCACCGGCCGCGGCGGCCGCGTGGCAACGATTCCCTTCGTAGAAGGCTATTCCACCACTGCCCTTGAAAGAAAAATCATCAGCGCCCATCGCTGACCTGTTCCGCAAACATGGCATCACCGCCTTGCGGCTGCTTTTTGTTGCGGTTTTCCTGTGGCTGGTGCTGCACGAACTGCGCGGCTTTCCCGAACCACAGGCGCTCTGGCAATGGTGGAAACGACAAAGCTGGCTGTTCTGGGTAGTTCCTGCGGCTCTTGCCATTGCGAACTGGACGCTGGAATCGGGCAAATGGCATTTGTTGGCCAATGCCGTCACCCCCCTGCCCTTTCGTCAATCTGCCCAGGCCACGCTGGCCGGCGCTGCGGTTAGCAATGTAATTCCATTCCGGATCGGCGAGTATATCGGTCGATTGATGTGGATTCCGGCCGGTCACCGCATTGCAGCCGCTGCCTTGTCGGTTTTTGGCAGCCTTTCCCAAATGGTTTTCACCTTGCTTTTTGGCCTCATCGCCCTGGCAGGCAGGGCCGAATTGTATAAACCGGCCTATGCCTGGACGGCAGGGCTGGTATTGGTCGGATTCATCGGTGCAGCCATCCTGTTGCACCGCAGGGGATTACCTGCGCGCGGCAAGAATTACCTGGAACGGATTGCTGAAAGCATCCGCGTGTTGAGCTGGCAACGGACCATTCAGGTGGCGCTGCTTTCACTCTTCCGCTACGGAGTATTCTGCTTTTCATACGCCTGGATTCTGCGCGAATTTGGGCTGGTTGATTCCATTGGAAGCGGATGGCAGACCGCAGCCTTGATTTTCTTCCTTCAAAGCTTTTTCCCTTCCGTGGCAGCGCTCGATATCGGTGTAAGGGTTGCTGTGCCGCTCTTCCTCTTGCCCGGCAGACCTGAAACACCGGTGGTTGCTGCCGCCTTGAGCATTTATACCTTTAATATCCTCTTGCCATCGCTCGCCGGACTTCTGGCTATTTTGCGCAGGCGTTTTCGCTGATGTTATTCTTCGCCGCACTCGGGATACTGGCAACCGGCTATGCAGGCTTATTCTTGTTTTGCGCCCGCCGCTGGAAGCACATTCCGGAAAGAACCAACGGGAAGGCATTGGATGAAGGCATCAGCATTGTGATTCCATTCCGGAATGAAAAGGAGCGCCTGCCGAACTTGCTCGATTGGCTCAAGAGGCAGGAATTCGACGGACCTGTTGAAGTGATTCTGGCAGACGATCACAGCGAAGATGGCTCGGCGCAGTTATGCCTGGATTTCATATCTGCAGCACACCTTGCCAATTGGCGTGTGCTGGAGGCTGAAGGTGAAGGAAAAAAAGCCGCCCTCAGCACCGGCATCCGCGCTGCCCGTTTTCCGTGGATCCTGAGCACCGACGCCGACTGCACCGGCACGCCGCATTGGGTGCAAAGCATGGCGGCAGCCGGAAGCGACGGAATCAATATGGTTTGCGGACCGGTGCGCTTCCGCGAAGAATCTGCCTGGATGCAGGAGTTCCAGCAGATTGAATCGGCCGGATTGATTGCAATAGGCGCATGCAGCCTCGATGCCAGACATCCAACCATGTGCAACGGAGCCAACCTCATGTTCCGCAAATCGGCCTGGGAGGCAGTAAACGGATATACCGGCCATGCGCATTGGGCTTCGGGCGACGACGAATTGCTCATGCACGCCATAGAAAGGCATTTCCCCGGTTCGGTGGTGTTTCAGAAATCAGATGCGGCCATTGTGGATACCGCCGCACAAAGCAATCGCAGGCAATTCATCGAACAGCGCAAGCGCTGGTTATCCAAAGGCAATGCGCACCCAATGCATGTGAAACTCCTGCGTTTGGGTATCGGACTTTTTCACCTCTTATTGCTGCTCTGCTTTTTTCTTGCTCCCTTTTGGGCCGGCTGGTATGCCTTCGGATTTGCCTGTTTGGTGTTGCTGCTGAAAACCAGCGCCGAATATGCATTTTACCGGAGCATCCTGCCATTCTTCGGTTTCAATTCCCGGTGGATACAATTGTTCTCCTGGCAGCCTTTTCAGGTATTGTATCCGGTCTGGATTGCCCTGCAGCCCGGTTCGAAGCGGTTCAGCTGGAAAAATCGTCACTACTTTTGAACCGTGGAGCCAGACGAGACCGAAAAGCGTGTGATGATGCGGATGATATTCCCGGAGACGATAGACGCGTTAGCGGAAGAAACAAGGCTACCTCTGAACGTGCTCGGCGATATTATCCGGCAATTGCTGCACCATAAGTTTATCGCACCGGTGGATGCCGACGGGCGTATCAACGCCTTTTACGACGTAGATGAATTGCGGGCATTCCGTTATCGCCTTACCGGAAAGGGCTTCGAAGCGCTGGGAATCACTTCCTGACGGCTACCACAAAAATGCTCGTGCTGAAGAATGGCACCCGCGTCGTATCGCCTTTGAAAATCCAGCGTTGCAGAAATCTTTTCAAGGCACCGGCCGGCAGCACATCGAGTGGTGCGGTGATGTAGGCGGTGGATTGCACTGTGAAGCCATGTTTTTCAAGCAGTTTCACGATCCGGCTGCGTGTGTAGATGCGGGCATTGGCCCAGCGTTCGTGGAGCGGGCGCGGCAGCCAGGAAAAGAAAGGCACCCGATTCCATGGCAGCAGCGGCAGCCTGGCCCCATGGGTTTCAAAAATCCACCATTTATTGGGAACGCTGAACACTGCCATGCCTCCCGGGGCAAGGGATGCGAAGTAATTGGCTATGCTGTCTTCGCTGCGCAGGTGTTCGATCACTTCGAAGCTCAGCATGCGGTCATATCCGCCGGGGAAAGGCTGGGCTTCGATATCAAAAATCTGCATGTTGCAATTTCTGACATTCATCTGACTGCGCAGTTTTTCGAAGGTTTCGCGGTGTTCGGGGAACACTTCCACAGCGCATACTTCGCCCATATCGGCAGCGAGGTGCAAGGAGGTGATTCCGTTGCCGGCGCCTATTTCCAGGAGACGCGCTTCGCGTTTGCAAAAACCCGGCACAGCGCGCGTGAGGGCCAGCCGGCGGTGGATGATCAGGTCGTCGGCATCGGCCGGTCGGCCCAGATAATGGGACGCTTGAAATAATTGTTCCGGAACGCGTTCAGACATATTGCAGACCAATGGCAAAGGTAATTCGGCCCGCCCGTGAACCAAATCATTCCTGTCGTGTTAATTCATTGCCTACTTGGGAATTCATGATGGCCTGAGTAATTTCGCACCTAAATCAAAAAATACACATTTTTATGGCCGAAACTGCCAAAATCATACTGAAAAACAAGGAATATGAGCTGCCTGTAATCACAGGTTCCGAAGGAGAAAAAGCCATCGACATCTCCGATCTGAGGGCCAAAACGGGTCACATCACCCTTGACCTCGGGTACAAGAACACGGGAGCCACGACCAGCGCCATAACCTTTCTGGATGGTGAGGAAGGCATACTCCGCCACCGAGGTTATTCGATCGAAGACCTGGCTGAAAAGTCCAATTTTCTCGAAGTATCCTATTTATTGCTGAACGGGGAGCTGCCGACAGCCGCTCAGTTCACTGAATTTGAAAACAATATCAAGGAACACACGCTGGTGAACGAAGGCATCGAAGCCATGTTCAAAGCTTTCCCTACCGGAAGCCATCCGATGGGTCAGCTGATCAGCATGATCAGTTCCCTGAGCCTCTACTATCCCAAATCGCTCAATCCGCACAGGGAAGAAGGCGCTCACATGCGCACCGTCATTCGCCTTATGGCGAAGATGCCGACCATCTGCGCCATGATTTACAAAAAGCGCAACGGGCATCCCATCGTATTCCCCAAGAACCGCCTCGATTACGTGAGCAACTTCCTGAACATGACATTCGGGCAGGTTACTTTCGATGATTACGAAGTAGATCCGGTAATTGTGGACGCGATGAACAAACTGCTCATCCTCCACGCCGATCACGAGCAGAACTGCAGCGCCAGCACCGTGCGCATGGTTGGCAGCAGCCAGGCCAATCTTTACAGCAGCATCGCAGCAGGTATTGCCGCTTTGTGGGGACCACTGCACGGCGGCGCCAACCAGGAAGTGCTCGAGATGCTGGAGCAGATCAAGAACGACGGCGGAGACGTGCAGAAATGGGTGAACAAGGCCAAAGACAAGAACGACAATTTCCGTCTGATGGGCTTCGGTCACCGTGTTTATAAGAACTTTGATCCGCGCGCACGCATCATCAAGAAAGCTTGCGACGACGTGCTCAACAAACTCGGCGTGCACGATCCTGTGTTGGATATCGCAAAAGAGCTGGAAGAAACCGCCCTTACCGATCCCTATTTCGTGGAGCGCAAACTGTATCCGAATGTAGATTTCTACTCCGGCATCATTTACCGCGCCATGGGCTTCCCCACCGATTTCTTCACAGTGCTCTTCGCCCTCGGCCGCATGCCCGGCTGGATCAGCCAATGGCAGGAAATGCGCCGCGAGAAGCAGCCCATCGGCCGCCCGCGTCAGATTTATGTTGGCCACACGCCCCGCGCGTTTGTCGACATGAAAGACCGTTGATAACAAACCCTAACACATAAAAAAAAGCCGGCTTTATGAGTCGGCTTTTTTATTGCATCCAATCGCAGGCAGCTCTGCTTACAGCATCCGCTGATAGGCGCGCCACCAGCGGTCGGGCAGATCGTCGTCGCAGGCTTTCTGGTAATCGGCATAAGAACAACCCAACAGCACTGTGCGGTCTTCGTATGGATGCGGCACTTCCATCCACCAGCGGTTGCTCCGTTGGCTGCGGTAGAATGTGATTTCATTTACGGTATTGCTCATCATGGTTCGGTAGACCATGAAATTGGGATCATTTTCACTGGGTTGTTCCGGGTAGCGTTGGGTATATCCTGAAACGAAGTACCAGGCCATTTGCGCAGCAAGCGACGCAGACACGGCGTGTTCAAACGGACTGCCATAGAGCAGGAAACTCTGCAAGTTGGGGGAAAGGCCGGCATAACGCGCCAGGGCAACGGCTTCTTCCGCATACAAACCGTTGGCTGAAACCATGGGCAGATCGGGCGCATCCGAATAGCGCAAAGCTGCAAGGTCAACACTCATCACGTGCGTGCTGCGCAATCCGGGCTCCGCTTCTTCCATCTTTTCGCGCAACACGCCCAGGCGGTGGTGTTCGTAATGTCCGGCTTCCAGCCAGTCGATGGCCGGTTCAGTCACAAAATAAGCCTGGGTAGCATAAAAACTCAGGTTGAAGAGGAAGGATGGCTGATGTTGTAAGATGCGCTGCAGTCCGGCATCGGCTTCCGGGTCCAGACCGGGCAATACCATGGCGAATTCGATGGGCGTTGACGCATGGCGCAAGGCCAGGTATTGGGCACTCCGCAGCAGGGCATCGTCGCCGATAACCACTGCTGTAATTTGCAATTCGTGGAGTTCGCTCAGCACTTCTGCAAGACCGGCGGCCGTAGCAGCACCATCGTTACCCGGGCGCAGGTTGCCGAGATCGGCCATCTTCAAACTGCCGAAATGCCATTGGAGCGGGTACAACTGTTGGCGCACCGCATTTGCGCCTTTGCCTACGCCGATAAGCGCCAGCCGAACGCCGTCCAGATGTGGAAACTCCGGCTGATGCTTCCGCAAAGCCAATCCCATACTGCCCTCTTTCAATCCCTGAACCAGCGCCGCCGGTATAGCCTGCATACAAGCCTGAAGCATAGGGCAAACTTCTGCTTTCAGGCATATCCGTTCCACACAGCCCTTCCCCCTGTGTATATTTTTACTGAAAATACGCCTTGCCTGCGGCAATCGGGCTATTATTGAAAAAATACCGACAAGAATGAAGTTTTTTGTTTCTACAGCGTTCGCGCTGTTAAGCCTGATTCAGGCCGGCGGGGCGCAGCAAACCCTAAGTATCCGCATCGGAAGTACGAACCGCAGCTACACCCTGTATACGCCCAAAAGCTATGCCCCAGGTAAGAAGTTGCCCCTGGTCTATGTATTGCATGGCTTTACCCAGACCGCAGCCGATATCAGCCGGTATTCGGCATTCAATCCGCTGGCCGACAGCTTCGGATTCTTTGCCGTTTATCCTTCCGGCATCAGCAATGGCTGGAACACCAACAGCGGTTTCCCCGGAGGTTCAACGGCAGACGATGTCGGGTTCATCCGCATCCTCACCGACAGCCTCATCGCCCGTTATGGCATCGATGCCGACCGGGTTTACTCCTGCGGTTTTTCGGCCGGCGGATTCATGAGTCACCGCCTGGCCTGCGAACTCAGCGACCGCATCGCAGCCATTGCATCGGTTGCCGGCACCATGTCTGATGCCGCCTTCAAGGCCTGCAACCCGGGGCGCGCTGTTCCGGTTTTGCACATCCATGGCACGAGCGACCTGGTGGTTGCTTACAACGGCGGTCTGTCGAATATCTCGGCCGACAAGCTCATGCAGTTCTGGGTGAACAAGGCAGCTTGCAACCAGACGCCCGCAAAAATCAATATCCCGGATCGGGTTCAGGAGGGTTCTACCGCCCAATGGCAGCGCTACGGCCCCTGCAACCAGTCGCTCGAAATGGCACATATCGCAGTAAACAGCGGCGGGCATACCTGGCCCGGTTCAAGCAATTCGGGCGTTGGTACCACGAATATGGATTTTTCAGCCAGTGCCGAAATCTGGCAATTTTTCAGCCGTTTCAGCCTGAACGGCCCCCTCACAAATATCCAAACGCTTAAGCCTAACCCTGAACCTG
>JBKDBI010000375.1:0-5672 GCA_046314695.1 Bacteroidota bacterium
GTATCTGTAGACTTAAAATAGAAAACCATAATATTCAACAATTAGTCCATACCTTCCCATGCCACCACCACTAGTACCCCGCACCATCAAAACCACCGTTTCCCGCGGGTTCGGCTACTATCCCTTTGGAATGCAAATGCAGGGCAGGGAATTTGCAGGTGGGATAGGGTATCGGTGGGGGTTTGGAGGGAAGGAAAATATAATTGAATACGAGTATGTAGATTATGGGTTCAGAGTCTGTAGTCCGAAATTATGCCGGTTCTTGACTGTAGATCCTCTTTCACATGCTTATCCATGGAATTCGAGATATGCATATGCCGAGAATACTCCTATTCAATCTATAGACCTAGACGGATTAGAGGAGTTACAGGTAAACGTTATACACAAAGCAAATAGCTTTGTACAACAAGCAGTCGTTTCTATTAGCCAAGTATTTTGGGTTGTAAATGAAGGAAAAGGTGCAGTTCATAATTTCCCATATAAGGACTTTCAGGATATAATGCAGACAGGAAATCGTAAAGGTCCGGAAAAGATGTACGCCACTACCCTGCCTTCGGCTCGAGGTGAAATGCTCCTGTTGGCACCAAGATATAGTAAACTAGCACAAAGGGCAGAGACTGGGGATGGAATGTCCCAAAGAAAACTTGAGCGCAAAGGCATCGATAAAGTGTTTAGCGTTGAAATACAATTCAATATTTACGCATTGCCGGGTGGCAAAATAGAAGATGCAATGCAGTGGAATCAATGGTTGCCAAATTTGAATGGTTTGATTATGGGCCAAGTTGTTGGCAAAGAGAGGAACACCATCAGGCCATCAGAACTCAGAAATTTCCTTGGCGATGTGAATCGTGCGTTGCATAAAGAAACTGACGTTGGAGGTTATGCGACAAATAGTCAAATATATAGCCATCCTTATAATTTTGTTTCAGTACGTAACCAAAGTGGTTTTAGTTTAACACTTTCACAAGTTGCCGCACACGAAGTTGGACACACATTGTCAGTATGGCACATTCATTGCAAGGATCAATCGGAGGCTACTCAAGGTTGTAATGGAAGGGATTTTGAATACAGCAGTGAAGGGCTAGGATCTAACACATATCCTTATGTTTCGAATAAGAATCTTCTTAACATTATAAACGACAAGGGAAATCGTGGAACTATCAAATAAAAAATTAATAATATTTATCTTGTTCATCATAAACAGTAACAAAATTACTTGCCAAAAAGAATCTTGCTTATATCTGAGAATTATATATCCGAATTGGAACAGTCAAGAAATTAGTTTAACGAATCCCCGAATCCAATATAACCATATTTTTCGACTGGATTCAACTAATCGTCGCTTTTTGTCGCTCTTAAGTGTTTCAGAAACTATATGTTTACCCATCTCACGAACAAGGTTTACTGTTTCATACAACGGTTACAAACGCTCATTTAAATGGCGAAAAAGAAATGTAAACCTCTGTTTATATTTAAGTGATGACCGTCGGATTATCATTAGGCGATTCAAGAAGAGGCAACTTTATATTTGAGTAGACCATGAATCAGGCCTTTTTAGAAGCAAGAACAATGTAGAATATGTTTTATTATTCCTTTTTAATGCCGGTCTGATATTGAGCTGCGCCCAGCCCCGGAATATCATAAATCCGATTTCGAATTTACTTTTTCATTAATACTCCCAAATGCGTGATCGGTGTAAGCATCCAAGAAAGACTGACTATATAGAACATAACGTTGAAACTCCTTACTATTGCTGGTATGACCGCTGATTCTTCGGACGGCATGTTCTGGCACACCCGCCATAAGCAAGGTAGTTATGGCTGTTTTTCGCATTATATGACTACTCATCAAGTCGCAGAAGCGGTATGGACCGCCGCGAGGTTTTTTCATTTCTATAGTACGGTTGTTCTGATGCCGCCTCTTGCCCATGACTTCGGTCCAACCCGCTAATTCGGCTAATTTTTTGATATTCTTGTTGAAAGCAGACAAACACGGATACGGTAGTAATTTTTTATCACCTTTATATCTTTGAACAATCAGAATGCAATAGGCCGGAAGTTTTATGCGTATAGAAGTTGACGTTTTCTTCGAGGTGTTAGTCAGATAAACATTGTTTCCTACGGTAATGATATTTCTCTTTGTTAGATTCCTAAGATCCGAGAAACGCAGGCCAGTTGTGCAGCCAAATAGTAATAAGTCGCGTGTTTTCCTTTGTCGCGGATCTGTTAATAGAACCCAATTGTCGTTCATTAAAAGGCTAAGCCTATCTTGGCTAATTGTTAGTACCGGAGTTTCTTCGTAGGGTTTTCTAAAGATTGGGCTAAATCCGCGTATTGGAATATAGGCATGATTCCTGACCCAGTGAAAAAAGGTACGCAGAATTCCAATATGCAAGCCTACATAATTATCAATACAACCTAGCTTATAAAGGTATCCAGTGTACCCGAGGTACAGTTTATTCCACTCCTTTGATATACGTTTGTTCGATCCTATACTGTGGCTTTGACTGTAATGAATTAGAATTTGCGCTCCAAGCTGTTGTTCATACATCACGAGTAATTTATATACGGACTGGTAGTTGTCAATCGAGCCATTGCTTAGACGTCTACCATTCTTTCGCACTCTATGGCCATTTTTGCTTTCTCTTAGAAATTTTCGGAAAAGCGGTAATAAGGCGACAGTTCGGCTGGCTTTTGGCTTCTTGTTCATATCAGTTGTCGATGATGAATGAACGAACGATTGTCCCATTTCTGACTTCGATCTTCTAATAACTTGCTATACCAGTAGATAATCAATGCATTAGCTTATTCCTGTTGTTATGGTAAATGGCTCCAATAAAAGTGGAAAAAACCAAGGGCTCATGATGAGCTTGGAGAACATGAGAACCTGAAGAAAATTCAAGGCGGATGATCGCTTGTCGATCATTCGCGAAGCCGAGCGTGAAAGCCGGCTGGAGACGATCCGGTAGTACAACCATTCACCATCGTTGTTTGATCGCTGGCGGAACAAGTATCTGAACGGCGGTGTCGACGAATTGAAAAACGCTCACAAGCGCATTGACCCACACCTGCGGGCGTTGGAGGAAGAGAATGAGCGTTTGAGGCGCATCATTGCCAAGCAGTCCTTGGAGATCGAAGTCAAGGATGAGCTGCTAAAAAAAGCCCTATTCATCCGAAGACAAGAAGATGATAATCAATCGCTTTAGAAGCAGGGCGCCTATTAGCGAGCTGTGTAGATGGCTGTCATTGCCGGAAAGCGTGTACCATTACAAGCCCGGAACTGGCAAACGTGGAGCCAGGCCCAGTGTTTACACCATCCGATCAGACGGCACGCGCGTGGACAACGCGCAAGTGCTTGAAGATATCCGGAGTATTTTAACGACGGAGTTCTGTTGTTATGGATATCGCAACGTCACGTCCGTATTGCGAGACAAAGACTATTTAATCAACCACAAGAAGGTCTACCGTCTGATGGATGAAAGTAAGCTGCTGTTGGGTAAGGTAATCAGCAGCAGCGGGTCACGTAAGTTCGTTGAGCACCGTAAAATCAAGGCTTCCAGGCCAATGGAGTATCTGTGCCTGGACATCAAGTAAGTCTGGGTTGCTGGCGAAAAACGCAATTACTACCTGCTCAGTATGGCAAGACGTCTATACCCGCATGATCTTGCGGCAGGTCTTGAAAGGAAGCATCCGCAAGCACGATGTGATAGACCTGTTCCGGTCCATCAACCTGCAATACGGCATCATCGGCGTCAGAATACGCAATGACAATGGTTCACCGTTCATTGCCAACGACGTTAAGCGGTATCTCAAAGAAATGGAGGCGTTGCAGGAATTTACCCATATTGCGACCCCGGAAGAGAACGCTTACATCGAGGCTTTTCACAGCATCGTGCAAAGGGAGGTTGTCAAGAGGCACGAGTTCAGCAGCTTTTACGAAGCCATAAGCACGTTCCAGCGCCACTTGCAATGGTATAACCATACACGCAAGCATTGCGCGATAGGCCGAATCACACCAGCAGAAAAATGGAACCAATACGAGAAACAAAAAGCCATAACAAGCATCATCTTAGCCCTGCGGGGGAAGCGGAAACAGGCGCTGCTGGAGAGCATCCTGTCAGGAACAACCCCGCCAACGAAGATGACAGGGCTGGAGCGCTGAAAGGCATTCCTTTCCCTTCAAACATCATCTTTGTTGCCCTTGACCTAACAAAAATCAAACCCCTAATGAGCTGCCGAGACCTAAACTCAAATCGGGTTTTAATCCAAACAATAGGGGGCTGATACACTAAATGACTACTTTGACACACTTCAATAAGTACCCTCATATGTTAGGTTAATTCTCATTGCCCTGCTATTGGCTCGAGATATTGCTTCATAGGTATTTCTCTTTCAAACCAGAATTTACGATCTGGGACAATATCAAGCTGAAATGGGTCACTTGTGTACATTTCCATAAGCGGGTATCTCGCTTTAAAACGCCAATGACGGTATATAATGTGGTGTATACTTGGGCCATAGTATGAAAGGCTTACAAACTCTATCCTCCGATAACCCAAAAATCTAATCAATCTCTTCTTATAAATGACAATTGGGATAATTCGGCCAATGTACAAACTATCATCTGTCACATAATCTAATCTTCTTAAGGTGCCACCATTAGCTCCAATTTCCCAATTATACTGACGATTCGCTATAATCACAATATACGACTCCCTTGTTGAGCCGCCATATCCAGCAAAACTTATCCTCAAAGTATCCTTACAATACAAATAGTTAGGTGCTATTATTAATAATAAAAAGAATATTCTATTCATGCTTATTCTTGTTTCTCTCTTGCATTTTCCAGACATTAGTAATATTTAAACCTTTTCTTTCGAAAAGCCCCTTCTGATCATGAGCACGCTTACCGCTCGGATCTAATACTATTCTTCTTATACTCCATTGTAGACCATGCAACATTTCATGACTAACTGTTCCTTTCCCAATTTCATCATAATCTATTTTATGCCGATTTCTTGATGTAGTTAAGCCAATATACTGTAAGTAATCCTCATCCTTATCGATGTCCTCACCAATATAGAATTGAGTGTGTGGTTTAAATAGTTTTGCTTTTTCAATACCAGTATTTTCAGAAACGGATACTACTTGAAAGCTTACATTAACAGAACGAATTCTTCTCCGGTTGTTATTTGCAATTTCCATGTATCCGGTATTATAGTTATTTTCCAATTCTGATTTCATACTATTCATAGTTTTATCCTTCTCTATGTCTGTAAGATCTCTGCGAATGGTAATGCGCGATGGTGCGTCATCCGATTCATCTGTATTCTCCACCGATTCTCTTACCATACTGTTCTCAAACTCAACTTTCATACTGTAAACCTTAATATATACATCCTTATGGGAGGTGCGTCTGAAACTTATTTTATTCTTTTCATAAAGGAAACCTAGATCATCCCTCCAGTACTTACAAATAACTATTTTAACCCATTTTCCCTGCACATCCACAGAAGTTAGTGGTGAACTTAAGCAGTAACTGTATGGTGATTCATACTCATAGTTTCTGGAAAAAGGGTCAGTAGTCAGGAAACGACAAAGTGAAGGACTATAAATTCGGGAACCATAATCATAAGTAGCATAATGGGTTCCCAATTTTTCCATCTCTTTCCC
>JBKDBI010000376.1:0-3118 GCA_046314695.1 Bacteroidota bacterium
TTGTGGGAGCTGAGGGATTCGAACCCCCGACCCTCTGCTTGTAAGGCAGATGCTCTGAACCAGCTGAGCTAAGCTCCCAATTTTGTACTGTTAATTGGCACTGACCGGTTTGACTTGCGTTTTGCCGTGTGCTTTGTCTCAGAACGGGAGTGCAAAAATAGGAAGGATTGGATTCAATGCAAATTTTTTTTGCTCATTTTTTCAGACAGGCAGAAAAAGGCAGGGTGGAAGAACAAAAGATTGGCAGATTAATTGCGTTCTGTAAAGGAATACATGCTCCGCATACTTCGCCGCATCGCCCTCTACCTGCTCCTGGTGCTGGTTCTCCTCTTTACGGGAATCAATGTGGCGCTGTATTTCTTCGGCGATAACATCGCAGGTATGGCCACGGCACAGGTAAACCGCTACCTGAAAACGAAAGTGGCTGTGGGAAAAGTGGATGTGGTTTTCTGGAAGAGCTTTCCGCTGGTTTCGCTGCGCCTGCAGAAAGTGCGCATGGAAGAAAGCGATTCCATCACCGGAAGTCCGCTGCTGGTTTGCGACGAACTGATGGTTGCCTTCCGCCCGGTCGACCTGCTGCGCGGCAATTACACCATCCGCGGCATCGTCATTTCGCAAGGCCAGATCAATATGGCCGACCGCGGCGCCCGGTGGAACTACGATGTCATCCGGAGCGATTCCACTTCTTCGGATGCATCCACCTCAACCACAGCAGTAGACCTGCAGAACGTGGTGCTGGAATCAGTGCTTTTCCGCTACCGTGAACTGGCAGATCAGACCGATATCTTCCTCAACCTCAAAACATTCAGTGGCAAGGGCGCCTTCATGGATGCCGATTTTGAAGCCAGCCTGGATGCCGAAGGAACCTGTAAATCGTTGCGTATAGCAGGCGACGAATACGTGTACAACAAAACCTTGCAATTGCGCGGCAGCATTGTGGCAACAGGAGGGAAGCAGTTTGCTTTCAAAGACACCCGCTTGGGGTTGGGCAAGGCCGGATTTGCTGTGAATGGGGTTGTTGGCATCAACAAAAAATCGACTTCGCTCGATCTGAAGATTGCTGCCGAGCAAACCGGTGTCGGTGAGTTGCTTTCGCTTTTGCCGGCCGATATCACGCGTACGATCAAAGATTACCGCAGCGAAGGCCAAATCAGGTTCAGCGCCAGCATCAAAGGCCTCGCCGGTGGCAATTACACCCCGCGCATCCAGGCCCGTGCTGAAATCGTAGATGCCAGCTTTTACCCGCCCGGGCAAAGCGACGCACTCCACCAGATCCGCGGCACCCTGGCCCTGGCCAACCGCGAGGCGGAACGCAATATCTACGACCTCGATGTGTCTCCCTTCAGCATGGCGGTAGGCAAAGGAAAGCTGGAAGGCAATTTCAGGTTGCTCAACCTCAGCGATCCGCAACTGAGCTGCAAGGTGCAGGGTTCACTGTTTGCCGACGATATCCGCAAACTGGCAGCGCAAGACAAAGCCAACGCTGCCGGCAGCCTGGACATCAACCTCGAACTTCAGGGCAGGATGCGCGATTTCGGCGTCAATCCGGGACTGGTAAAAGCCAATGGGAAGGTGCAGTTTCACGATGTTGCCTGGCAAGACAAAGCCCGCTCGCTCGACCTGCAACAAACCCGCGGCGAATGCCAGTTCACACCGCAAGACCTTACACTGCAGGGTTTCAGCAGTAAAGTTTCAGGGCAGTTGTTGCGTTTCACCGGGCATATTCCGGGATTCTGGCCCTGGCTCGCCGGCGACAATCCGAAGCTGGAAGTGAACGGTTCGCTCGAAACCGACCGCCTCGACCTGGCACCCTTCTTCGTGAGCAACGAAACCCAGGAAAGCAGCGGAAACAGCGGCAATATCTTCTCTGATGCCATCGAGCTCGATCTTTCGCTCAAAATCGGTCAACTCATCTACCGCCGATTCGATGCCCGTGAGGTGAACGGCACGGCAGCTTTCAGGCGTGGTGACCTCAACATCACCGGCCTTGCCATGCGCACCATGGGCGGATTCGTGAACCTGCGCGGCACCTTCAAACACGAGAAACAGGGATATATCTGCCGGGGAATCTACAACGGCGACAATATCCGGATATCCGACCTGTTCTACGCTTTTGAAGACTTCGGACAAACCGACCTGACGCACAAACACCTGGAAGGGAATGCCGGCTTTGCAGGAGAATTCATCGCTCCATTTACGCGCGACCTCAAGCTCCGCGAGAAAGAACTTTACGCCTATGCCGATCTGGAAATCGAAGGCGGTGTGCTGCGCAATTACGCGCCGCTCCAATCGCTCTCCGGTTTCGTGAAGATGGAAGAGCTGAAGGAGATACGTTTCAACAACCTGAAGAACCAGATTGAGATATCGAACGCTTCCATCAAGATTCCGGAAATGCTCATATCCAATTCAGCGCTGAACATCCAGATATCAGGGGTCCATACCTTTGATAACCACATGAATTACAATTTCAGGATTCTTGTGGCAGACTTGCTGGCGGCCAAGTACGGGTGGCGGAAGAACAACGCCGATGGCCGGTATGAAGACAATGGAAAAAAGGGGATGAGTGTCTACGTGCGGATGGAAGGTTTCCCGGATAACCTCAAAATCACGTACGATAAATACACGGTGAAGGAAAAGATCAACGCCGGAGTGAAGCAGGAGAAATCAGAATTCCGGCAGGCGCTGCGCGACGAGTTCCGCAAGCGCGATGACGGCAAAACACCCACACGACCCGGCGAAAAGCCATCCGCCAAAAAGCCCGAGAAAGTAGATTGGGAAGACGATTAACCGAAGCGTCGGCCTTTGTCATCAACCTCCGACCCTCTGATTCCTATCTCACCTTTTCTCGCAAAAACATCTGGAATCTGCCCTCTCTGCGGTCTCTGCGTGATTTTCCCTTTGCGGTCTCCGCGTGAACCTTTGCATGGAGCCAATTCATCCAAAGAAGCACCTCCATCCACTATAGCGCTCTAATCTTACATACCCGGATTCCCGCGACCCGGCCTTCCCGGGTCGCATATTATAGAAAACGATTATTACGCGGATCCCGACCCGGCCTTCCCGGGTCGCATATCATATAGCCTTCCACGCATCCGGCAAACATTGGATCAAATCCATC
>JBKDBI010000377.1:0-4493 GCA_046314695.1 Bacteroidota bacterium
CGGGAATCCCTGTAACCCAGGCTGGCGTAAAAGCTCTGCAGGTTCGATGCAGCGCGGTCGATATAGCCATCGCTCTGGATGGAGGAAAGACGAAATTCTGCATCCCAATGATTGTTGATGAGCCCGGTACCGCCCTTGAAGGTGGTTCGGCGGGTGCGGAAGGAGCCGAAGCCCTGGTTGAGTTCTGCATAGGGCTGGTTTCCGGAGCCTTCGGTTACCATGTTCAGTGTAGCTCCAAATGCACCGGGACCATTGGTGCTGTTTCCCACGCCCCGCTGCAGCTGGATGCTTTGCAGGCTGGATGCCAGGTCTGGCGTGTTCACCCAGAATACCCCATGGCTTTCGGCATCGTTCAAGGGCATACCGTTGAGCGTCACATTGATACGTGTGGCGTCGCTGCCGCGCACGCGGATGCCGGTGTAGCCGATGCCGGCGCCGGCATCGCTGGTACTTACGACGCCTGGTTGGAAGTTGAGCAGGATAGGGATGTCTTGCCCCAGGTTCTGTGCACGGAGTTCTTTTTTGTCCATTTGGGAATAGGCTCCCGGGCTGCGGCTTTCAGAACGCGAGGCAGAAACGATAACAGTTTCGGTGCGGATAGCGGCGGCTTCCAGTTTTACGTCGAGGGGAGCAAGGCGTACGAAGGGAAAAACCGGGATAGGCTGACTGATGAAGGTTTCGTAGCCATCCCGGCGAAAGCCTAGGCGGTATTGGCCGGTATCACCCGTTTGGATTTGGAAACGGCCTTTCCCGTCCGTATGGGTGCGGATAAAGGAGCCTTCGATGCTCACTTCGACACCGGCAAGCGGTTCCAGCTCGGTGTTGGTAACGGTTCCGCTGATTTGTGCAAAGGCAGGCCGGGCACTGCAGGCCAGGCAAAGCAGAAGAAGATGGATTTTTTTCATGATGCGGTAAACGTGTTGCCGGATTACCGCGGAGCCCGAAGACGGACGCTGGGTGTACTTCCTTCGCAGGCATTACCCTGATCAGGTTTGCGGGTATCATCTCAGCCGCCTGAAGGCAGCACCCCGGTATTCCGCTGCAAACATAGGAAAACCGATGGAATTGTACTGCTGAAGGGACATGCTGGAAATTCTTATGCGATAACGCTGAAAAAGTTGCATTTTGCGGAGCCTAAAATTTCTATGAAGCGATTATTACTCCGCAAGCCTTTCCACATGCTCATGAATGAAGCGGGAGAGGCAAGCCAGTTGAAACGCACCCTCGGTGTCTGGAACCTGATAGCACTTGGTATCGGAGCCATCATCGGTGCCGGGCTGTTTGTACGCACAGCGGCAGCGGCCGGCGAAGCAGCGGGTCCGGCTGTTACCATTTCATTTCTGATTGCCGCAGTTGGCTGTGCCTTTGCAGGCCTTTGCTATGCAGAGTTTGCAAGCATGCTTCCAATTGCCGGCAGCGCATACACGTATGCCTACGCCACCATGGGTGAACTCCTGGCCTGGATTATTGGCTGGGCGCTGATTCTGGAGTATGCGCTTGGCGCCGCAACGGTGAGTATCGCATGGAGTGAATACCTGAACAATTTATTGGGGCACCGAATACCCTATGAATGGTGCCATTCTCCTTTTGAGTCGGCCATGGTAAACGGACAGTTGGTGCATGGTGTAATCAACCTGCCGGCCCTTGTTATCCTCGGTTTACTGACGTTGTTGCTCATTCGTGGAACGCAGGGCAGTGCCATTGTGAACCTGATCATGGTGATTGTGAAGGTTGCCATCGTTATTGCATTCATTGCCATCGGCTGGCGCTTCATCGACGGCGCGAACCATACGCCTTACCTGATTGATCCGAATACTCCGCCGATTCAGCTTCCCAACGGGAAAGAATATTCTTATGCACCTGCTTTCCATCACGGTTGGCTTGGCGTTTTACGTGGAGCGGGGATCGTTTTCTTTGCATTCATTGGTTTTGACGCTGTGAGTACGGCTGCACAAGAAGCCAAGAATCCGAAACGCGATATGCCAATAGGCATTCTTGTTTCCCTTCTTATTTGCACTGTTTTGTACGTGTTGTTCGCACACGTTTTGACTGGTGTCGCACCTTTTACCGAGTTCATGACCGGCGGCCGCGAGGCTTCTGTGACTTATGCAGTAAAGAACCATATGCCTGGTTACGAATGGCTGGGTGACAGCATCAATATCGCGATCCTGGCCGGTTTCTCTTCGGTGATCCTGGTGATGTTGATGGGCCAAAGCCGTGTGTTCTTCACCATGAGTAAAGACGGATTGCTACCGAAGGTGTTTTCGGATGTGCATCCGCGTTATCACACCCCTTACAAGAGCAATATCATCCTGCTTGTTTTCGTAGGGTTGTTTGCGGCTTTTGTGCCCGGTAGCCTGGCTGGTGACCTGACAAGCGTAGGCACTTTGTTTGCTTTTGTACTGGTAAGTGCCGGTGTGTTGATCATGCGCCGCACGGAGCCGGATATTCATCGTCCGTTCAAAACCCCGTTGGTTCCTTTGGTGCCGATATTGGGTATGATTGTTTGTACGGTCATGATTTTCTCGCTGGACAAGGATACGCTGTATACAGCGGCTCTTTGGCTGGTACTTGGGCTTGTACTGTATTTCTCTTACAGTATCCGCCACTCGCGTATCCGCAGTTCACACCTCGAATAAGATGAGCGCCCAGCCCGAAAAGAAGGAGCGTTCACTGGGCCTGCTGGACGCAGTGTTGATTGTATCCGGCAGCATGATCGGAAGCGGTATTTTCCTGGTCAGCGCCGATATGTCGCGCCAGCTGGGTTCTCCCGGATTGCTCCTTCTGGCATGGCTTGTAACTGGCCTGATTACGCTCACGGCTGCGCTGAGCTACGGCGAGCTGGCGGGGATGATGCCGAAGGCCGGTGGGCAGTATGTATACATACGCCGCGCGTTCGGTCCGCTGACGTCTTTCGTTTACGGCTGGAGTGTGTTTACTGTTATACAAAGCGGTGTAATTGCGGCTGTGGCCGTGGCTTTTGCCAATTATACGGGTGTGTTCTTCCCCGCCTTGGGTCGGGAGAATATCCTGTTTACGCTAGGTACGTTTACTGTTTCGAGCGGACAGTTGCTCGCGATCGGATTGGTACTGTTCCTGACCTGGCTTAACACACGTGGCATCGAAGAAGGAAAGTGGGTGCAGCGCATCTTCACCACTGCCAAGCTGGTGGCACTTTTCGGACTCATCGCGACGGGTCTGTACTGGATGACGCAGAGCGATGTCTGGGCGGAGAACTGGAAATTGGGATTTGGTGCTTTCTCCTGGTCTGACGCGTCATACGGATGGGAAGAAATCGGAACTTTCGCTGCAATAACTGCTTTTGGAACCGCATTGATAGGCTCCCTTTTCTCGAGCGACGCTTGGAACAATGTGACGTTCATTGCAGGCGAGATCAAGAATCCGGCGCGCAACATACCCAGGAGTCTTTTTCTCGGCACCCTGCTCGTTACAGTTGTATACCTGCTGGCGAATGTGGCCTATCTGGCTTTGCTGCCATTGCAGGGGCAACCACATCCGGAAGTGATGGTCAATGGAATCAGCCATGCCGCTTCCGACCGCGTCGGAGCAGCAGCAGCATCGGTGATTTTTGGTCCGCAAGGCGTGTTTATCATGGCAGCGCTGATTATGGTGAGCACCTTTGGTTGTAACAATGGACTCATTCTCGCTGGTGGTCGTCTGTATGAGGCCATGGCGAAGGATGGACTTTTCTTCAAAAGCGCTACCCGTCTGAACAAGAATGGGGTTCCGGCCAATGCGCTGTGGTCGCAGGCTGTATGGGCTTCTTTGTTGTGTTTAAGCGGCACCTATGGCAATCTCCTGGATTACTGCACATTCGCCAGCCTGATTTTTTATATGGTGACGGTGTATGGCATTTTTGTCCTTAGAAAGCGAGAGCCGGAAGCCGAACGTCCATACAAGGCGTTTGGATATCCGATCGTACCGGCATTGTATATTGTTCTCGCCGGTGCTATCTGTTTGGATCTGCTGGTGTTTAAGACGACATATACAGTAAGGGGATTGTTGATTGTGTTGGCAGGGGTTCCGGTGTATTGGCTGATTACAAGGAAGAAGTAAGAATTTGTGCAACGTCTGATAGTTTGGTTCTGACGGAGGTTTTTGGATTGGAACTGTGATTGTGATTGCATCCTGAGAGACATTTGGATTGTGCGTGGCTTGCGCGCCATTTGAAATGGGATTAATAGTTGATAGCGACCTGGTAAAGGCGTAGGGTCAGATGTGGGGTTGGGAAGGACAGGTATGGCTATAAGTGGTTGGGACAAGGGGGTTGAAACCGATGTGATATATTGTTAAAGGTTAAACGTTTATAAGCGTAAAATATTAGGCCAGATAAGTCTGAAGCTTGCCACATCGCTTTGGGCTCATGTGCCGAAAGGCTATATTGCGACTGCATTATAGCTATTTTAGATATGGACTTTTTTACATTTATCAAAACTTACAACACAGAAGAAAGATGCATTCTTTTGTGGAAG
>JBKDBI010000378.1:0-5681 GCA_046314695.1 Bacteroidota bacterium
ATCTTATACTATGTGGATAAATGATCCAATAGGAACTCAAAATGTTAGTGTTTTATTTGGAGCCAACCCTACTAATATTAATAGAATTATATATGGTAAATATAATCCTTCTAATAATACTGTAGAAATAACTTGTAAGGATACTGCGACTAATGCTAACGTAGATATTCAAGGATCTAATATTAATTTTGAGGTAAAGGCCTTTGTATAATGAATGAATTAATCTCTCAAATATTTCTGTTTGTTGGGGGAGCTGGTTTTACAACCATAATAAATTACTTCGTGACTAAACGGCAACAATCTAGAGAAGACTTTGTTACTATGATGTCTTTATGGAAAGAAGATAATGTTAGATTAAGGCACGAAGAAGAATTACTTAAAGAAAAAGTAAATGAATTAATAGAAGATATAAATGATCTAAAATTAAAACTATTACTATTCGAAACTGCGCATATGGAACTACCTATTCCTATGTGGGTTAAAGATACAGACGGAACCATACTCACAATTAACAGAGCTTACGAAAAGCAGTTCTTAGAACCACTAGGAAAAACAGCTTCAGATTATATAGGTAAAACAGATTTTGATATATGGCCAGAGGAATATGCTAAAAAATTCCAAGACAATGATGTAAAGGCTTTGAGAGGTGTAGTATATCTTAATGAAATAATACCTATCAATAATAAGGTTATTGAGCTGGTAGTAATTAAATATCCAAGAAAAATAAACAACACCGTAATAGGTATAGGCGGTGTATCAATTGATAAAAGCTTACTAAAATGAATCCAGTATTATCAGAATATATAGTCAACTTAAGTAATTTTATCGGAGCTTATCTTGACAAACTCAAAATTAGCAATCCATTTTTATTCATTAGCTTGTCATTAGCTTTACTAGTGTCTAACTCATTATTCATATTTGATGTAGTTAATTTTAGTACGGAGATAGATAGTATAGCAATATTCTTTTTATCTACTATTACTACATTTATGTTTCCTAGAACTTCTAAGGCTAAAGAAAGCTACAAGAATAAGTCTAAGAAAAAACCACAGCCTAAAGATGTGGAAGAAATAAAAAGCTAACAATGCTAACTGTAACTCTTAACTCAAACTTAAACCAATTCACTGTAGTTTCTACTAATTACAATGCTAGCAATACTTCTGTAAAGTTACTGTTTAGTAACTGTCAAGGTGCAATAACGGAATACACTGTTCCTAATGCGGCTACTACATTTAGCATTGCTTCTAGCGATCCTAGATTTGCTGATAATGTATATACATTTCAGATGACTATTACAACATCTACTGGAGCTAAGATAGTTGAAACTAAATGCTATGTGATAAAAGAAGAACTTAAATGTGATTCTTTAGAATTCTTTAAGAATAAGGACATTGAAAAATCATTGATGTACTTAGCTCTTGATGCTTCTAACAACTGCATAAATTGTAGTTGCACTAGCTTATGTGAAATATACTCTAAACTAACAACCACAACTTGCAATGATTACTCAACAAACTGTGGATCAACTTGCAACAAAGTTTGTACAGGATGTAATTAGTTATCACAACACTAAAAAGTATGTAGTAAACACTGATATCACCTGTGTATACGATTCATTGTTTAATTACTTAAGTGGGATAAACTTACTGAGTACTAATTGCGAAGATTACGAACTTGAATGCGAATTAGTCAACTCTATTACTGGTGACTATGTCTATACTCCACCGGTACAAGAAATACCTTGTAATGATCAGTTAACTGTTACATTTAATAGATCAACTGTTACTTGTAATAATACTACTGAAATAAAGAATAGTTTTGATGACGGCACTAGACCTGATAACTACTTAGTGGATAACTCTAAGTATATAGAAACTAAAATCAACTTACATAAGAATATATGTAATGTTAAAACTGAAACTGTTATACAGGGCGGATGTACTAATGTAGGATGTAGTAATGCGTACAAAGCTTCATTTAGGCATGTATGGGTAAACAACAATCTTGTATTAAGTCCTCAAGGTTATATTAGCGAGATGTTAATATATGAAACAGATTCTATGGGTGAAATGGTTAACACACCTATAGTAATAGACTTGGAGCCATCAACATCTCCATACTACACAGGAGCAGGATTAACTACTTTAGTTCTTAACGATGTTAGATTTAACAATGTTAACTGGACTAGTAACATGGCTACACTACTAAACAATATATCTATATATAGATATGGTCAGCCAAATCGTCACAACATTACCTTTAATAAGGTACTGCAGAATGGAACTTTTAAAAGAATATCAGCATGGGTAGAAAATGTACATAAGCCTTCTAATATCATATTTGGATTAAACAGGCTTAATGGTTATATAAAGATTAATGATGTTCCTAATACGGAAGCACTAATTATTAATCAAACTAATATATCTAACTCGTACAATCCAGTTCAATTCTATAATAGTTCTACTGTATCTACATCGTGTGGCAACTTAACTCCTTTAGTATCAGGATCTGTTAACGCTAATATAAATACTAGCCTAACTACATTTAATAAGATAGTTTTAGCAGGACCTATTACAACAGGATCTGTTACATTATCAGGTACTAATTCTTTGACTTGCACAACTAATACAATCACAGCTATATATAACGCTTCCAACGTTTTGTCAGTAGAGTGGAGAAACCCTTCTAATGTAGTAATCTCTACTACACCTACTTGTTCTTTAACTACCTACGGAACATATACTTTTAGAGCTACTTTACTTAATGGGTGTGTGATAACTAGAACAGCACAGCACCCTCCAGAACTATTAGAAGTAGAATGAAATTAAAATTAATAAGAAAGATATTTGCAGAAGATTACACTATTGGTGAATTGTATATTAACGATACATTCTTTTGCAGCATATTAGAAGATAAGGATAGAGGATTAGATTCTTCTATGAAATTATCTGATATTAAAAAGATTAAAGTTAAATCTAAAACTGCTATACCATACGGTAAATACGAAGTTAAAATTACCTATTCTAATAGGTTTAAAACTAACTTACCATTACTAGTCGATGTTCCAGGATATGAAGGAATTAGAATTCATACTGGAAATACTCATCACGATACTGATGGCTGTTTACTACCAGGTGTGTACGCTACTGATAGAGTTCTTCAATCTAGAGAAACATTTAGATACCTATATGCTATACTGTTTAAAGCAGTTAAGGATAAGGAAACAATTACTATAGAAATTAGTAAATCTTAATACTGGCCCCTATGTTGTGACAACATAGGGGCTTATTTATTTTGTATAACACATTATAATGTATGTATATTTGTAAAAATTTTAAATAAATATGAGGTTACTTGACCACTTATACGCCGTAAAAAATATAATTAGTGCTGGGCCATCCTCGGATGATTTCAGTTACTCCAACGCTTTAATAGCACACTTCTTAGAAGTTACTCGTGCTTTATTAACTGAGCAAAAAGCTGATAAATATAGATTTATTTCTGAGCAAAGTTTTCAAAGTGTCTGTTTACCTTTAGAGTTTGCTAACTCGCACAACTGCTGCGAAGGTCCTTCTGACCCTTGCAAAATATTACGATCCACTATTAAGATACCTAAGTTCTTAAACACTAGATGGGGATCTTTTACTAAGGTTACTGACCTTAGAGGAACAGTTATACCAGAGCTTACTAGAACACAGAATAGATTATCTAAGTATTCTAGACAACAGAATACTAATGCTGGATGGTATATACAGGATGGTTATATTTATATACTTAATAATTCTGATTTAGAAATGGTATTAGTACATGGATTATTTGATAAGCCTTCTGAGATAGAACAACTTAACTGTAAATCTAATACTACTTCTTCTACTTGCCCTGATGCTTTTAGCACTGAGTTTCCTATAGACCCAGATCTAATTGTACCAATGTATAATCTTACTTTAGAGTACTTACTAAAATCAAGAAGCTTACCACGTGACGAAGAAAACGATTCAAGAGACATCCAAATATTATCTAAATGAGTTAGATATATTTAAAGAATACCCAAATAAATACAATATAACTGAAAAAGATTTCACAGTAATAGTAAGATCCTTCTTTTACCTTTTAATGCACAAAATAATATACGAGCATCTTATATTTCAATTACCGTACGGTATAGGAAGAATGGGAGTATTTAAAAAAATAACTGGAGGAAGAGGAGTGTTTGATTACAAGCTGTATAAAGAGCACGGTATCAAGCATTGGCATAGAAACTTACACACTCATAATTATGTGGCGAGAATACGATTCGATGTACGCTGGCCCGGATGTAGATTTGAGTCTATAGGTAAAATGATAAAGTTTAAAGCCAATAGAACTTCTTGTAGAGATCTTGCTAAGCATTTAAAACAAAACAACGTAATATATAAATATTATGACTACGACTAACTATATACCTGTTAAAGCAGTACTATCTGATTTAGCAATGGTAATCGACGAAAAGTACTGGAATGAATTGGTTATGTACGAAGCAGCCTTAAAAGGATTTATGAAATTAAGGTTTGATGATATGTACGAAGATGTAGTTGCTACTGTAACTATAACTAATCATAAAGGTACTCTTCCTTCTAATCTCAAATACCTTAATCAGTTTGCGTACAAGGATAGAGATGATTATGTACCTATGAGATTAACATCTTCTCCATTTTTTAATTCTCAATGCGATGACTCTTTAATGACTAATACTGATTGTCTTCACACATTTAGCATAGACTCTTCACTAGTAGTTACTACTACTCTTGATAATGGCGAGGTTAAAGTATCTTATAAAAGATTTAAACAGGATGAGGAAGGAAATATTTTAATGCCTAATGATGAAGATGTTAAAGATGCAGTATTTGCATATGTACTATATACCTACTGGCTGATTAAAGATCAGATGATGGAAGATGGTGCATCACAAAGAATGAGGTTTTGGCTGTCTATGTACAATACTCTTTCTACTAAAGTTAATGGCAATATGAACATGCCTGATCTAAACACTATGGAGAATATGATGAGGTCACATAATAGAATGCTTCCTCGAAGAAATCAATTCTTCCATCTATTTACTAAACTAGGAAACACAGAAAATGCAATCGTCTAATAACTTTTATGCAGGTATGGATCAAGACATTGATCCTAAATATCAGAAAGAAGGAACGTACAGATATGCTTTAAATGCCGCACTAGAAACAAAGGAAGGAGATCTATTTAATATATCAAATGAACAAGGAAACATATACGACTCTATAGGCTTTCCAGCTTATAAGAAAATAATAGGACACACACTTACAGATAATTCTGACATAGTATTATTTTTATATGACCCAGATGAAAGACCAGAACACGAGATAGGTATATATAATCCTCAAGAAGGAACATACACTACTATTGCTAAATCAGGTTTATTAAATTTTAAGAATCCTATTAATGCTATATTTAGAATGAAGAATGCCTGTACAAGGTTGATTTATTTTACGGATAATACAAACCCATATAGAGTAGCTGATATTACTGATACATCTACTTGGGTTAACCCACTTGATAAAACAATTACAGATATTAATAAAATAGCATTTACTCGTCCATATAGCATTCCTAGTATTTCTACTACACAAGTTAAAGACGGTGAAGGTAATCTAGATTATGGATCA
>JBKDBI010000379.1:0-2501 GCA_046314695.1 Bacteroidota bacterium
ATGAGCGCGACCAGCAGTTTGGAGCGGGTGATACCGTAAGCGGTTTAATCCGCGTCAGGAGAACAGATAAGGCAAACGCCGGGGTCGCGCGTTCCTTGGTGCAACTGTGAAGGGGATGGGATAACCGTATGCGCCGAACGCTGGTTTAATCATTTCCAGGCGCATCCATTTTGCTTCAATCAGAAGGACCATTCTTTATTGAGGCCTTGGAGAATTTCCATGTGTACGTTTTGAGGACGCTGATCCGCGTCAAAGCACAAGATGTTTTCGCTGCCCGCCAGATCCTGAATCAGCTGTGCGTAAAGCGCATGCACCCGGCTCAGGTTGTCCATCGTCTCATACAATTCTCGGTCTTCCCGGCCTTTGCGGATGCGTTCCAGTGCTTTGGAGGGAGATAAATCGAGGTAAATATGCAGGTCGGGTTTGAGGAGCGATGCAGCGAGGCTGTTCGCCTGTATCACCCAGTCGAGTGGCATGTGCACGCCCTGGTAAGCATAAGAAGAAAGATAATAGCGGTCGCAGAGTATGGTATAACCGTCGTTGAGGGCTTTCTGCATGCCGTTTTCAGCATGCAGGATGTGCTCCAGCCGGTCGGCTACGAACAAACCGGCCACCACGCGGTCGTCGGCCGGATAGGCGCCTGAAAACACCTGCCGTATCAGCTTCCCCGCCGGTCCGTCGCTCGGTTCTGCGGTACGCCATACGCGGTGCCCGCGCGCAGTCAGATATTCCTCCAGCAGACGTATCTGTGTGCTTTTTCCTGAACCGTCGATTCCCTCGAAAACGATGAAAGGGTTGCTGCGCATGGAAGGGCGAAAATAGGCCCCGACCTTATCTTTGTGCACATGGATATTACCGCCTTATTGATTGGACTTGTTCTCGGTGTTTTGGCTGCCGCGCTGTGGTTTATCATGCAAAATCGCCGGAAGGAATCTGAATCGGCCAACCTGTTGCAACGCTTGTCTATCCTGGAAGAGCAGAGAACTGCGCTCGACAACGAAAACCGGGAAAACCGCAACCGCCTGCAGGAAATGGGTGCGGAATTGGCCGCAGCACGCGAAAATGTGCGCAACCTCAACCAGCGCCTGGCCGAGAAAGACGCTGAAGTACAAAAAAACGAACAACAGCTCCGCGAAGCCTTCGGCAAAATGGCTTTCGAAAATGTGCAAAGGCAGAGCCAGGTATTGCGCGAACAACATACCGAAACACTGAAAGGCTTGCTGGAGCCTGTGCGCAGCAAACTGACCGACTTTGAGAAGCGCGTGAACGATACCCACGGCGAAAGCCAGAAGAGCGTTACCGAGCTCAGGGCCCAGATCGAAATGCTCACCCAACTCAACCGCCAGGTAACCGAGGAGACCCACAACCTCACCCGGGCGCTCAAGGGCGATACGAAGAAGCAAGGCAATTGGGGCGAGGTAATCCTCGAGAAAGTGCTGGAGCGTTCCGGGCTTGTGAAAGGCCGGGAATACGAAACGCAGTACCAGACTGCGAACCAGGCCGGCGATACCATCCGTCCGGACGCTGTCGTAAACCTTCCCGACAACAAGCATATCCTCATCGATGCCAAGGTGAGCCTTACCGCTTACGAAGCCTTCACAGCCGCCGATAACGACGTGGAGCGGGAACGCCAGCTCAAAGCGCATCTGCTGTCTATGCGTTCACATGCCAAACTGCTGGCGGAAAAGAATTATCCGAGCGGGCAGGGCCTCAATGCGCCGGAGTTTGTGCTCATGTTTGTGCCCATTGAATCGTCGTTTGCTTTGGCTGTGCAGGGCGACAGCGAGTTGTTTTCCTATGCCTGGGATCTGCGCGTGGTGATTGTGAGCCCCAGCACCTTGCTCGCCACCTTACGCACCATCGCCAGCATCTGGAAGCAGGAAAACCAAAACCGGAACGCGCTCGAAATCGCCAAGAAAGCCGGCGACTTGTACGACAAATTCTCTGCCTTCACGGAAGACCTGCTGAAGGTTGGCCGCCAGCTCGATACCGCCAAAGACACCTACAGCGAAGCGATGAAAAAGCTCACCGACGGCCGCGGCAATCTGGTACGGCGCGTGGAAGAGCTGCGCAGTATGGGCGCGAAGGCCGGAAAAGAGATCAATCCGGCGTTGGTTGCCCGGGCAGATGAAGGCGATGAAGCGGCTGAATGAGGCATGACGGAGCGCTTGTCGCGAGACGTAAAGCGCTACCAAACAAGAGGTTAAGACAGGGCTTTGGGTTTTACTCAGTGTATTGAGTAAAATTACTCAGCGTTCTGAGTAAATCAGCAAAAACAACTTAACAAATTGAATAACAAGGTTATAAGGTTGGAGCTTAGCGCATTTCCAGTTTCACCTTTATTCTTTCCCAGAAATTGGGCGCATACACCATGATATCGTCGGCTGTATACGGCGTGTTGTCTGCTCCGGCATACAATTGAATCAGGTTTTCTGTATCGAAAACCATGGTTGAAAACAGCGTGGCCGTTTCTCCTGCGTCGGGCATGATCAGTTTAACCG
>JBKDBI010000380.1:0-8593 GCA_046314695.1 Bacteroidota bacterium
CCCAGGCAACGGCCTGGCGCGCGGGTGACTGGTGTTATCTGAAAGACAACGACAGTGCACTGATCACTTCTTCCTGGGCAAGCGGCAGTACCGGTCAATTGTTGAAAGTTACCGGAGTGAGTGGCGATACGCTTTGGTTCGACCAGGCGCTGCGCCGCGATTATCCGATCGATCGGATGCCGAGGCTGCAGGGGATGGTTCCGGCTGAAAATATCCGACTGGAGCGCTTCACCTTGTTGCGTGAGGATGCCACGAGCGCGCAGACTTCGAATATCCGTTTCGAACGCGTGGTGAACAGCGCGGTGCACTGCGTGCGCAGTGTGAAATGCAATTTTGCGCACCTCGAACTCAGCTGGTCTGCCCGTGTGGCGGTCAGTGGTTCACATTTCAGCGACGCATTCGATTTTGGCGGGGGAGGGAATGCTTACGGCGTTGTATTGCAATTTGCCAGCGGTGAATGCCGGATTGAGCGCAACGCCTTCAGCGACCTGCGCCATTCCATGCTTTTCCAGGCCGGACCTTCGGGCAATATCGTTGCATGGAATTATTCTATCCGACCCAAATGGACCGGCACGGCCTTGCCATCGGATGCAGCAGGCGATTTGGTCTTCCACGGCAATTATCCCTACCGCAACCTGCTGGAAGGCAATGTGGTGCAGAATATCGTGATCGACGATTCGCACGGGAAAAACGGGCCATACAACACCTTCCTCCGCAACCGGGCCGAAGGTTATGGCATCTTCATGAACAATGGCGTTCCGAGTCCGTCGCAGCATTTCATCCACAACGAAATCACCTCATCAGCCTTGTTCAAGGGGAATTACATCCTTGCCGGCGGTGACCATATCGAATCGGGCAACAGCCTCCGCGGCACCATTACCCCGGCCGGAACATCGTCGGTGGTTCAGAGCTATGCGTTGGACACGGTTCCGCAATGGTATCGCCCGACGAACTGGCCGCCGATCGGTCCGCCGGCTGCCATCAACTCCAGGATGACGGAAGTACAATCGCGCGTGGGTAACGGCTTGCCGACTTTGTGCCGTGAAGCCAGGTTGAACCAGCTCGCCGGGACTCCGAATGCCGTTGCGGGTTGGGACCTTTATCCGAATCCTGCACATGGCCCGGTTTACCTGCGGAATCGCCGGGCGGAGCCACTACAGGTATCGGTTTTCGCTGCCGACGGCCGCATGTTGAGAACCTTTTCCGTACCAGCTTACGGCACCTTCAGCCTCGCGCTTCCCGCAGGGATTTGGTTCCTGCGCGACGGAGCGGGGCAGAGCCGAAAGGTTTGGGTTCAATAGGCTTGAGCTGGCGCCCCGAGTGCTCGCCTTCCTGCATACAGCATCGACGCTACTATTGTTAGCCCACACATTCTTTTCCATGGGCAGTTTCCCTCAATCCTCAAACCTTATACCACCTACATACACTTCCTGCACGTGGTTTACACCGAAATGATAGGGGATAATCGACAGCGAAGGCTCGCCCTGCATCACCAGAAAATCGGCCCTTTTGCCGGGGCTCAGGCTGCCGCAGTCGGCCGACAGATCCAGCGCTGTAGCAGCGTTCAGCGTGATGGCATTGAAGGCTTCCTCCGGCAATAGCTTCATCCGGGCACAAGCCAAGCTCCATACCATTTGCAGGCTCGGACCGGGACTGCTGCCGGGGTTGAAATCTGAAGCCAGCACTACCGGCAGGCCGCGGTCGATCATCTCGCGCAGCGGTGCAAAGGGAATCCCCAGAAAATAAGAACAACCGGGCAAAGCCACGGGTAAGGTATTGCTGTTCAAGAGACAAGCGATTTCATCTTCACCGCAATGTTCCAGATGGTCCACACTCAGGGCTCCGGCCTTCACACCGGCTTGCACGCCACCCGTGTAACCCAGTTCGTTGGCGTGGATCTTCGGACGCAAACCGTAACCTGCAGCAGCTTCGCAGATTAGCAGGGTTTCTTCGGGGGTGAAATATCCGCGGTCGCAGAATACATCCACGAATTCGGCCAGGTTCTCTTCAGCGATGCGCGGCAGCATGTCGCGGCACAGCAGATCGATGTAGCCCTGACGGTTATTCTTGTATTCGGGTGGAATGGCGTGGGCGCCGAGGAAGGTAGCCCTCACGGGTATAGGGAAGCTGGCTGCCAGTCTGCGTATCACCCGCAGCATGCGCAGTTCTGAATCCGTATCCAGACCGTAACCGCTTTTCACTTCGACACAGGTGGTGCCATGGGCAATCATGAGGCGGAGCCGGGCGGCAGCGGCATCGTACAGCGCGTTTTCATCGGTCTGGCGCAGCCGCAGCGCCGAATTGATGATACCGCCTCCTGCGGCAGCGATTTCTTCGTAGCTGCGTCCTGCAATCCGCATTCTGAATTCCTCTTCCCGTGTAGCGGCAAACACAATATGGGTATGGGAATCGACAAAACCGGGCATGATCCACGCACCGTGCAGGTCAATCCGTTCGGCCGGGTTGTTTTCCGGCAAGGCTTCCATGCTTCCCATCGCCACAATACGGCCATGCAGCACTTCCATCCATGCGTGGTCGATGAAGGGAACATCCTGCATTTCCTTCCCCCGAACCAGTGTTTGGGTTGAAGGGTAATGCCCATAAATGCGTCGAATACCGGTGAAAATGCGGTGCATGCCTGAAATCGCCTTGTTTTGCCGCAAATTAGCAACGGAATGGACACAGCGGAAAGAATTTCTCAGGAGCCACAACTGGCCGCATCGGTTTTCATCGCACCGGGCGCGCACGTGATGGGAACGGTGCGCATAGGCGATAACAGCTCCGTTTGGTACAATGCCGTGCTGCGCGGTGACACGGAACAGATTACCGTCGGTTGCCGCAGCAATATCCAGGATGGCGCCATTGTCCATGCCGATCCGGGCGATGCCGCCATCATCGGCGATGACTGCGTAATTGGCCATGGCGCCATAGTCCACGGCGCGGTGATTGAAGATGCGGTGCTGATCGGCATGCAGGCCACAGTATTGAACGGTGCACGGATTGGCACCGGTTCCATCGTTGGAGCGCATGCCCTGGTTCCGGCAGGCATGCAGGTGCCACCCTATTCAATGGTGTTGGGCGTGCCTGCGAAAGTGGTGCGCAGCTTGGGCGAAGATCAGGCCGAAAAAATCCGCGCCCAGGCAGCAGGTTATTGCGAGAAGGCAGCAGCGTTCAAGGACTGGATTGCTCAGGGCAGCAAGACCGTGCGTGCAGCTGAATAGACGCCGTCGCTCACTTTCAGAAAATACACGCCGCGGCTGAGGTTTTCAGGGAGTGCCAGCGTAAGTTCTGTCTGATCCGGTTCATCGATTTCGAATACGACCCTGCCTTGTGCGTCGTGCAACTGGATATGCAATTGGCCCCAGGGCTCCGGAACGCGCAGGTAAATGCGGTTGCCGAAAGCGGGGTTGGGCCAAAGTTTCATTTGCTCTGGATGGAGTGTTTGCCCCGGCAGTCCGAGCGTTCGCACTGCCATCAGCGCGGCAAAGGCATCTGCTTTGCCATACCCGAAGCGCGCATTCGGCAATCTGCCGGTAAAGGTATCTGCGGCCTGGGTGGTGGAACGCATGATATCGCGCAATTGCTGCGGTGTCAGGCTTGGATCCATTTCGAGCATCAGTGCGGCGATACCGGCTGCATGGGGGGAGGCCATGCTTGTACCTGACAATACCCCGTAGTAGTTCCAGGCGCCTTTGATGCTGTCGCGGCAGAGCACACGGTCGAAGATCCAGCCGGGCAGCTGCCGGTTGTGCAAGGGTGCGCAGATATCCACGCCCGGCGTAACGATATCGGGTTTGATGTGCCCATCGACTCGGGGGCCTCGGCTGGTGAAGGAAGCCGCGTCGTACAGGGTTTCCCAGTTCCGCCTCGGGTTGTTGCGGTCGTCGGTCCAGGTGGTTCGGGTAACGTAGGCGCCGGCGGTGAGGGTAGCGTTGCCGGTTCCGCCGTTTTCGCTCACCGTATGGCGGGTGTCGCCGTTTACGTAACGCCCGCGGAAGTCGTTTCCGGTAACCTGGTCGCTGAAACGGCCAGAAGACCAAAGCCAGGCTTCCCCTGAGTTCCAGGCGTGCACCGTACCTGAATCGGCGTTGAAGCCGAGGCGGATGAAGCAGCGGGAGGGCGCATTCTGCTCGGCGATGAAGAGCATATTGGGTTTGCCGTTGAAAGGGTAGGCGTTTTGCGCGGTGATGATGATCCGCAGGGAATCTTTACCTGAACTGAAAACACGGTCAACCGCACCGCCGTTGCTGGCGAAGAAAGGTGTTTCGAAAAGCACGCGCCCGAAGCTGTCTACCAGTGCGGCATTGACGCGGAAGGGTTGCCCTGCGGTTCCCCAGATATCGCTGTAGATGCTTTCGCGCTGCCTGTATTGACGGCCGTTGTCGAGCGCGAAGCTGTAAAGGGTGTCGCCGCGGAGGCTGGCTTCGAGATGCAGGGGTGTATTCCCTGAATTTCCAGCCGCACCGACAACTGTCAGACCGCGGGATGCAAGGTCTTCCACGGCGCGGTCGAATAGGGAAGTGCCGTCGTGCGGACCGGTGAACATACCCCAGCTGAGGTTGGTGACGGCGCGTTTTCCAACGCTGTTGGCATAGCGCAGGATATAATCGTAGGCATCGATGATGGCCGGATTGGCAATCAGGTAATCGCCCAGGGCACTTCCGGGCAAAGTCGGGCTGCTGTAGCGGATATTCACAAACACGAGGTCGCTTTCAGGCGCCACGCCGGCGTATTGCAGATTGGGCGAACCGAGTCCGCTGCCGCCTGCGATACCGGCCACATGTGTGCCGTGCGTTCCGTCGTCGTTGCGTTCGCTGAGCACATCGCTTTCGGTTTTGCATTCCCGGCCGTAAGTAAACCCTTGAGGGGCCGGTCCGGCAGTATTGGATTGGTTCCAGAAACGAAGTACACGGTAACGCTGTCCGCTGCTGTCCCAAAAGCCGGGATGATCGGTTTGGAAGCCGACATCGACGATACCGAGGATCACGTTTCTACCTTTTACGGGAAGACCGTTCTGCCTTGCACCGCGCGCCGCTTCGATGCGGCTGGCTTTGCGCGCACTGTCGTCGGCCGGACGCAGGGCAGTGGGCAAATGCATGTCGATATAGCGCACACCCGGAACAAACGAAAGCTGTCGGATGGCCTCGGCCGTTCCACGGCAAGACCAGACATCGCCATGTATGGATTGAACCTGGATACCCAATTGTTCCGCCTTGGCAGGGGAGAGGATTCTGGTGTTTACTGCCATCAGGAACGCCTGTTCATTTGGAATGAACTGCGCGGCAGGCAGATCAAGGTTGCGTGTCAGCAATTGGGCCGCCGGACTCAATACCTGGGCATGGAGTGCCTGCAACAGTCCGGTGAACAGGCAAAGCCCGGTAATACAACGCCGCAAAAGAAACCATCCTCGCATGCTTCAAAGGTAAGTTCAACGGGGTTTTAAAGGATGTGTTTTACCACGAATGGGGTATCAGAAATACGTCAGGAGGCCGCAACGCAGGAAGTAGGATGGGGAGGTGGATGCAGGTGCGGGGATTGGGGTGGGGAAGTGGCAAGGTGAGGCTGGCCATTTCACCGTTCTGGGACCAGCAATTCCAGATTAGTCGGAAGCCTCCACTATGTACGGCAGATTCCAAGCCTTGCTGACGAACAAACTGAACATGTGTTCAACTTTCTGATTTCCGCTGTAGCGGCGATTGGTGAGGTAACAGAATTCTCCCAGATAATTCCGCAGGTAGCGTGAACTCACGTAATGGTGGATGCCTTCCAGGTTCCGCCTGGCATTGACTCTCATGATCTCCGTGTAGCGTAACCTGCCAATATAGGGGTCATCGTCGAACCAGGGGCGCGGACGCTTGTCGAGGCTGCGGATGCGGATGTTCATTCCGTTCGGAAGCTCTTCAGGTGTCAGCGGCGTGGTTTTCCGCGGAACCGGATGGTGGTGGTTGTAAGGCAGGTCTTTCAATGATTCAGGTAGCATTGAAATCAGTCGCAAACGCCCGCCCTGAGCGTGGATGAACCACGGATGGCTATGTGGCAATTGCAAATTCAGTCCCTTTATCTCAACGGGCATCATCTCCAGGCCCTTCCCTTCTTCCGACTGTACTGTCAACCCTTGCTTCGGAGCTACCTTGGTGGTTTCGGCTTCAGGATCTGACTTTTCAGGCACAGCCGGAAAGTTGGCAACACCCGCCGTAAGATGGTCGAGCATCGCGTACCAATCGACCAGATCGGCCATCATCACCTTCATTTTCTGCATCATCAGCCAGATGGGGCGATAGTTCCGGTGTCCCAGATGGCGCTGTACCTGCAATGCAGAGATCGATTTCTTCTGAAATGCCACTACACCAATCGCGTAAACCCAGTAACGGAAAGGGAGTTTTGAATACTCCAGCAAGGTTCCACTGCGCAAGGTCATTTCAGACTTGCATTGTCTACAGCGGTATTTCAGCTTTGAAGGGAGCCACAGGTGCTCATCGTTGCCGCAGCGGTTGCAGAACACACCATGCTTATCCCGCGAATTCTTCCACAAAAGGATACAGCGCTCTTCGGTGTTGTAAGTTTGGATAAAAGTAACAAAGTCCATAATTGAAAATGATTATAATACAGGCGCAATTTAGGGGTTGAAACACACACCGCAAAGGCCGAGAGTCGGCTTGCGCATAATCTAGCCTGAAATTACACGCTTATAAACGTTTAACCAATAATAAATTGGCAACACAAACCTTTATTCCCCGCCCCTTCCTCGTCTCCTCTCCCCCTCATCCCATATCCCGCCTCTGAATTTCGTTCCGGGTTCAATCGCCCCTTCCGATAGCTTGTTGCAAAATTGGGGACTACAACAAGGTATTGGCCAGATTGGCCAGTTCGCTTCTTTCGCCTTTTTCCAGGGTAATATGCGCGCAAAGCGGCTGGTCGCGCACGCGATCAATCAAATACGACAATCCATTGCTCTGCGCATCCAGGTAGGGTGTGTCGATCTGCCGGATATCTCCGGTAAAGATGATTTTACTTCCTTCGCCGGCACGGGTGATAATGGTCTTGATTTCGTGCGGGGTCAGGTTTTGCGCTTCGTCGACAATGAAAATGATATGCGACAAACTCCTTCCGCGGATATAGGCCAGGGGCGAAACCACCAGTTTTTCGGTATCCAGCATTTCCTGGATTTTCTGGCTCTCCTTCGGGTTTTCACGGTATTGCCCTTGAATGAACTTCAGGTTGTCCCATAAAGGCTCCATGTACGGATTCAGTTTGCTTTTGATATCGCCGGGAAGGTAGCCGATGTCTTTGTTGCTAAGCGGAACAATGGGCCTGGCGAGGTAAATCTGCCGGTACAGGCTGCGTTGTTCCATGGCGCATGCCAGCGCAAGCAGCGTTTTACCGGTTCCGGCAACGCCCTGAATGCTCACCAGGCGTAAGTCTTCGCGCAATACGGCGTGCATGGCAAAGGTTTGTTCGGCGTTTTTGGGTTTGATTCCATAGGCGCTGCGTTTTTCCACTTTTTCAATCATTCCGCTGCCCGGATTATACCAGGCCAATGCGCTTTTCTTTTGGTTGCGGAAGATGAAGTATTGATTGGCAGGTGGGCGTTTATCGAAGAGGGCATCGGCCGCAAATTCCCCTTCGGAATAGAGTTTCTCGAATAGGTCTTCATCGATATTTTCAATCTGCCGGATGCCGGTATACAGGCTGTCCAGGTTCTTGATTTTCCCTGTCTCGTAGTCTTCCGCCGTCAGGTTCAACGATTTGGCTTTGAGGCGCAGGTTTACATCTTTGGTAACCAGCACGACACGCCGTTCAGGGTTTGCTTCCTGCATGTGTAATGCCGCATTGATGATCTTGTGATCGGCCTTGTTGTCGCCAAAGATCCGCGTTGCATCGAGCGTACTGCTTTCATCCATGATCACGCAGAAACGTCCTTTTCCCGGACCGTTCAGCGGAATCCAGCCTTGAAGCGTGAATTGTCCGGAAAGCTTATCCAGAAAACGGATGAATTCCCGGGCTTCATAGTGAATGGTATCATTGCCTTTCTTGAAGTTGTCCAATTCTTCCAGCACGGTAATGGGTATGGCCACATCATGTTCATCGAATTGGTTGATACAATGGTGGTCGTGCAGGATAACAGAAGTATCAAGAACGAATATCTTGTTGGCGGAAGGGAGGTTTTTTTTTCGGGGCATAAGGACTTTTCGTGAATATGGTGAAAGGCATTGGTGTTTCAGAATGGGAATATCCACACCTTATGGCTGACGGGACAGGAGGAAGGCTAATGAAATGGTCGGACCAATCCGGTACGGATATACTGAGGCAGATGGAATGCATTCAAGGTTTGGCTGTTTTGTCATTTGAGGTGAAGCAATCGGGCCAATGGACAGGAAAAAACGTTTTTCTGTCCTACCGATCGCAGGTAGATGTCTTAAAAAAGCTGACCTTTGCTGTATTACAACAGAATCAAAATGAACATTGAAAAGAACCGCGTGGTGAGCCTTTCCTATACGCTTACCCTTGCCAACGGTGAAGTGGCTGATTCCACGACGGATCAGGATCCCTTCGTATTTATTCACGGAATAGGCCAGACGCTGGAAGCGTTCGA
>JBKDBI010000381.1:0-5380 GCA_046314695.1 Bacteroidota bacterium
CGGGGCGTAACTCCAGACAGCTGCCGGTCGAGCATGGAGAGATCCAGCTCCTCAACCATGTCGTCCTCAAGATCACGATCGTCCTGATCGATGCACGAATCCTGCTCGTCCTCAAGATCGACCTCAGTGTACTTCAGGTATACCGTGCTGCTGGTCATCTTGGGTCCGTCAGCGCTTGGTCTTCGACTCGGGGACAAAGACAGAGGTTTCCGTAGCGGTCACAGAGCAGGTGCCACGAACGTAGCCGATGCCCTGAGTGGAGATGCAATAGATCCACCCGCCGTCGACCTTGAGCCGCCGAGTCGTGCGAACAAAGTCGTTGTTCGAGTCTCCAACGCGCTTGTTTGAAAAACTCTCCGCAGGGACAACAGTCTCCCAAGCTGCGCCGTCAACCGCCGGAGTGGCCTCCAGCACTTCGACCTTGTCCACCTGCACCGGAGCCTCGAATGCCGCCTTTTCCGTCGGGCTCATGTTGGCCACACCCTTGGCCTTGATAGGCGTGTCTGCAATGTTGCCTGTGACGATTCCTTGCATGCTCACGTTGTTTCTCCAATCTCAATTAGTCCAAAAAACTGTTTAAGCGCCGCAATGGAGCTTAGGTCATCCAGTGTATCAGTATCCTCAAACTGTGCAACCTCCTCAGGTGAGGCTTGCACAATGGGTTTAACCTCTGCAGGCAAAACCTGCGTAACCGGAGCAATCACAACAGGCTTGTTGAAAATCTTTGATCCCGCACAGCAGTGAACTCGCTTAGCCTTGTACACGGCTGTTTGATAGGAATCCAAGGTATGCAGCATGCTGTTTGCGTCGGTCGTCTTGGACATTCCAATTAGAGCCAGAGGGCAGCATTTATACGCCATGGCAACGGCTTTATCCTTGGTGGCCACATTCCGTAGACGAGCAATGTGTCCCATCGAGGACATGGCGGTTCGAATCTTGCTCAACCTGATTCGAACCCTGGAAGCGGCTGCGGTTGAAGAGATCACCAGATAGGACTCCACCGAGTACGGAGTTCGGTCGTTCAAAGTAGCGCCGGCAATGCGAATGCAGACACACTCGGTGTTCTCCAAAGCAGTTCGGACCTTGCGGTTCCAGATCGACGGGACGGGGTCAAATCCAACCACCGTGTCGTGAAAAGGAATCTCCACCCGCAAAACCATGAACTTCGGATCGCTCCACGGAATGCTCTGCGAGATTCGGTCAGACATGCTAAGCGCGGATCGGCAATGGCAATGAGGGCAAAACAGAGACTTACACGGAAATCCATGCCCTTCCAAGCTTGAAAATCCCATAGGTGCGCACTTCCGCTGCCGCTTGATCGCCTTATCATCCGAGCCTGGACACTGCCAAAGTATCCTCTTGACAGCCCCCTGCCACAAAGATCCAACCGCCGCACGGCGAAGTGTAGATCTGTGCAAAGACGCAGAGGCATCCTTTAGAAAGTGAGCATTATGCAGTATGCCATCTAGGCTAGTCCCAGGTTTGCAGTACTTCTTGAGTGGCGTGAGCATGTGCTGAGAGATCAGCGGCGTGGCGTTCTTTGCCAGAGGCTCGATGATGTCGTCCAACACCTCGCTGAGCATCGGAGACAACCCAGGGGGACGACGAGACAACAAGGATTTCTCCAGGTACTTTTCTTCCATTCTCGATTTCCTAGCTAGTTAGGCGGGCAGCTGAACAACAATAATGTTGCCTACCGCGACGTTGTAGTTGAGGGTTACCGAAGTGGCAGTGCCATAGGCGGCCTGACGGACCGACGACGCGTTGGCCTGCTTGGCTAGCAACACGCCGTTGACGTAGACCTGACACCTTGGATTTGTTGCAAAATTCGACGGTACCACTAGAGCGGTCGGCAAAGACGCCGACTCGGCCACCAGCGTACCAGTGTTTGTCAGGTACACGAGTTGCGTATCGAAGACCGACAGAGTCAATGGATTGGCCGAGGTCCATCCAGTAGGCAAGGATACAACGCGGAAGGATATCTCGCGCTGGTCGTCCACCTTGGTATCGACATAGGTCTTCGTAGTGGCATCCGTGCCCGCAGTGGGGGTTCCGAGATCGGTGATTTTGTTGCTGTGCAGCGTGACGCCGGTCGCGGTAGCCGACAGCTTGATGTTTCCACTGACGAAAAGGGAACAGCGGTTAGACGACAGTTGGCCGACACCTGTAGTGGGTTCGCCGGCAAATGCGTAGGTCGGAGTACCTGAGGTGCCAGTTCCTCCGTAAGTCAAAATCGAATTCGTCAGGTAGATCTGCGGAGCGTTGTACTCGGCTGAAGCGCCGTATGCCACCAAGGTCGATGTGTTGATCTTGAAAAGCGCATAAAGCGGGGACGAGAATCCGACCTCAGATGCGGAATTTGAAATGTAGACTCCGATGCCTGCTCGCGAAATTAGCGGAGAAGCCGGAGTCGTATCAATGTTTGAAGTCAAACCCGAGTTTAGCGGCACTGAGCCGTCAGCTCGAAGCAGTCCGGTGGTCAAATTGCCGATTGGAACCCACGAGGATTCCGAACCTATCAACTGAAGCACGCCGCCGCTCAGGCTGTTGTTAGGCAGCGGGAACAGAGAGTTGGCGACGGAGGTCGGCGGTCGAATCTGAGCCAAGCCTCCACCAGAAGTAGCAAGGTTGACAGCACCTGGAGTGGATACAGATCCAACAGCAAGAGCACCACTCTGGTATCGAAGGTTGGGCTCTTCGGTGTATCCAGTACCGGCCACCGCCACGGCAATGGCGCCGGCCACGGTGGCATCGGGGACGAGAGTGTCCACGTAGGCTTTGGTGGCCGCGTCCTGGTTCAACGTGGGGTTGGCCAGATTGGAGATCTTGAGGCTCTCCATCGATATGCCGCCGGTATTGAACTCGACGACCTTGGCGCCCTGGACAGCCACCCCCATGGCATTGGTGGACGCCCTGAAGACGCCCAGGCCGGTGGCCGAGGGGAACGTGTAGGCCGGCTTGGTCGGGTCGTTCTGTCCGACCGTCGCGTCGATGAGGATCTTCGCGGAGGCCGAGGCGCCCCCAGCGGCCGGCTCGATGCTGGTAGCTGAAATCTTGGCCGTGGCTGCGCCGCCTAGGACCACCTGGACGTCCGTGCCGCTGGAGATGAGGCCGGCAGTGCCTATGTTCAGCGCCGGCTTGATCACGCTGCCTGCGGCGACGCTCAGGGTCGACGACGGCTGGAGAGCGAAGTCCTTGTTTGCCTCTGCTGTGTTGACCGTCGAAACGATCGCCTGGCTGCCGATGAAGCGCTGGCCGGAGGCCGAGATCAGCACGATGCCGTCCGAAGTAGAGTCGTACCAGATAGATCCAACAGGGTTGGAGTTCGGGTCGATCAGGCTGGCAGACGCCAAGGCCAGGCCGGTGTTCATCTGCAGATACGGCGCGACGGAGTTACCGCCCACGTCTGCCGGCTTGACCGCCCGCCACACCTCAGAACCATCCACCTGCATGAAGAGTCTACGGGCGGATGCTCCAAGGACCCCAGGCGTGACAAAGCCAAAGCCGGTGTCGTACGAAGTGGAATTTGCCGAGCCATAGCCGCTGAGAACCAGAGACAGGGTAGACGCGGTGTACGCAGGCAGAGCCAGCGGCTGACTGATTGCGATCTGGTATCTGCCGCCTGTCGATAGAACAGGCTGAGGCAGGGGTTGCCAGGTGGCAGCGCCGCCGCTATTGGCAAGGTAGTAACCGCCGGCAGGAGCCGGAGCGGTCGGCATGTTGTACGAGCTGCCGCCCGTACCAATTCGCAGCCTGTTAACCTCGAGGTAGGCCGATCCGGTCATAGAGACCGTGGCCGAATCCGCCGTGACCGACAACGTGTTTACCACGTGGGTTTCGGTCATGTCGCCCAGAACGGTGGTCTGAGCAAAGGTCACACTGTCAACTACCGTGCCGCCGGCGGTAGTAGCAGCAATAATCAAATTTTGAGAATTGGAAGAGCCGTCCAACAGCCTAAGCGTCAGATTGGATTCCAGCCTCAACGTCTGATTGGAGGCCAGATAGGCGTCCATGACAGATTGGACTTTGATCAGGCTGGGCAAAGACGCATAGGCCAAAACCGGACCGGCGGCCACCGACAGCACCTGGCCCACGGTCCCAATTGAGGGGAGAGGGTTAGTGACCTGCGAGACGAAAGTGAAGTTGTCGTTAGTGGCAGTAACTAGACCGTTGTAGGCATCCAGTAGGCCCTTTTCGGACAACGTCGTAAACGTCTTGAGGTCAGTAAGCGGCATAGAGCCCTATTTTACTTCTTTTCTCGCTGCAGGCGTATATCAGCAGCGATCCTGTTCATCTCCACTATTTCCTTAATCTCTCGAGGTGGCCCCTTTACGATTCGAACACAGTCCATTCGGCAATCGATCTGGTCTGGGTGGCTGACTTTATGGCGACGACGAATTTCAGAACTGGACTCTTCACTCATGGTTATTCTCATGCGTCTTCGATGGTGGTGGTGATTTTGACAACTTTCCATCTACTGGAAATATCCATAGACCAGGAGATGTACCTTCTGAGACATCCTCTAGCCTCCGCCGCAGTGATGAAGGTCTGAGCCTCCCTAAGAGCGCCCACCGAACCAATCCGTCCGGAGTTTTCATCAGTGCACAGATAGACAAAGTTACCTGGCTCCTTGGAACAAACCGCGTAGCGAACTATCAGACCTGGCGAAGATTTTGTCTTAGCCATCACTCCTCCTTCGGATGCCTAGCGTAGACTCTTCCATTGGACTCAAACCAAACAAGAGAGGCCGACCTCACAGGCCGGCCTTTCATGTCGACAAATGTCGAACAGGTGTATGGGTTGTAGCGAACTCTCTTGGTGGGCCTCTTCTCACGATGATCTGTGTTGTAGGTACCTGCCACGCCGGCGTGCACGTTCTTGGTCTTAGTCGTCAACACTCTCTGTCTTCCGGCCTCCGACACCTTGAACTCCGCATTCCTCACAGTTAGTCGATTTGCGTACCCCGCCACCTTGCCTGTGACCAGGTCCTTCATCGACCAGCACTTGTGGCGCAGGTTCCAGTAGACCAGGATTTTCCAATTGTTCACATTTAGGCTCCTTTTGAGCAGGTACGACCGCGTCGTACGACGGCAGGTCGTTGTATTCCGCAGGCCACACCCCGCGGGCGATCATCTCTTGACCGTGCATGATCGCATCTAGGTTGAATGCGCAGTGCGCCGCGTGGTCCTCGTCCGTCATCCCCATCATGAACTGGAGGAGGTGGCGGTTGGCGGATGCCAGGAAAACTGAGAGAGGCATACCCTTCTCCCAGTTTCGCTCCCCGTACTTGGCCGCACCGAGGGCCATCACCCTAGCCTTCCTCATGGTCGCAAAGGGTGACAACAGATCGGGTCTAGGTTTGTTATGAGCGCTGTCACGT
>JBKDBI010000382.1:0-5316 GCA_046314695.1 Bacteroidota bacterium
GACTTCGCGTGCTTGGATCTGGTCGAGCCTGACCGATCGCTCTTTAGCGTTGTTGATTTGATTGAGCGTGTCGAGAATATCGCGGCGCAGTCGCCTTTCAAGTTCGAGATTGCCTTGAGCAGCAGCGCGAGCGGCTTCTCCGGCGAGACGATCGACTTCGGCGATTCGCTCGCGGTCTTGCGTGGCTTCTTCGTTGCGACGCTTTTCGGCTTTGCCCGCTTCCGATGCCTCGAACTCGGCGCGTTGCACGCCTTCGATTTCGCTACGAAATCGGTCGTTCGCTGCTGCGATTGCGGCATTGATTTGCTCTTCGCTTCGCTTGCCTCGCTGTTCTTCGATTTGAGCGAGTCGCTCGATCCTTGATTGTTCGATTTCGGCTCGCTGCGCTGCGGAACTCGATCCTTCGCCACCGGCTCGCAATGCGGCGATTCTGTCGGATGCGATTGACGCGGCGAAGCGTCGGTCTTCTTCGCGACGCTTGCGGTTCTCTTCGTCGATTTGCTTTTTGCGTTCTTCGGACGCTTCTGCGTCGGCCTTGAGTTTTGCGTCCTTCGCGTCTTCGATCGCTTCGATCTCTGCGGCGTAGTTGGCTTGGATGGTTGCGAGTTTGGCTGCTCGAATTTCACGGTCTTTCTCCTTGTTTGCGTCGGCGATTTCTTGAATGAGCCGAGCCTCGGCCTCAAGTCTCGCTGCGGCTGTTTCGTCATCATACCGACGCTCGTTCGCCGCACGCTCAAGCAATCCCTGAATTTGGATTTGCGTGCGGGCAGCCTGCTCCCGTTCGGCGCGGTTGCGTTCGATATCGGCAACGCCCCGATTGAAGTCGTCGATAGCAGACTGACGGCGACTGGACGCGGCAGATGAGTTGGGGTCGAGTTGCCCTTCGGAGATTTGCTGTGCGATCTTCGCGAGTTCTTCTCGTCGCTTGATCGTAAGTTCAAGCAACGCCGCTTCGTCTTCGTTGCCTTTGCGGCGAGCGTCGCGTATCTTGCGTTCGAGTTCCTCAAAGCCTTCGACGCGAGCACGATTGAATGCGTCGATTGAATTCAGTTCCGCTTCGCGGGCAGCGCCAGTGAAATCAGAATCACCGAGCCGCCCTTCTGACGATTGCTGAAACAAGATTCGGGGATTAAATGCAATCGCCGCTCCGGTTGTTACCGCATTGAAAATGTCGCCAAGGCTTGTGCTGGTGCCGGTAACGGCACGAATAGCCGAGTTCGCTCCGCGAGTGATTGCGTCAAACGCTTTGGCAGCAGGATCAACAATTGCATTGAGCGAACCCGCGAGGCCCTCAAGTGCCGAGTTGAGCCCCGTTCCGCGACGCGAGCCGGCAACACCGAGCGACTCGCCAAGCGATCGGAACGATGCCGCAAGCCGATTTGTTTCTGTGAACGACTGACCATAAACTGCGCGAGCCTCTGCGAGTTGTCGCGTGAGCGTTCTAACGCCGATCGCGGCAACGCCGAGCACCGCTCCGCCAATGCCGAACAATCGAAAGAATGCGGACAGTCGGGTGCCTTGCGCCGTCGCCGATTGTCCAAGAACGCCGATGGCTTCGCTCTGCTCTCGCACGGCGCGAGTTGTTTGCTGGATCGTCGATGCGTTGCCAGACGATCCGGCAGCGTCACGCAATGATCGTCCGCCAAGCGCGCCTTGCTCGGCTTGCTGGATAAGAAACAAGTCGCGGCGACTCAGCGACGATCCGGCGACTCCGAGTTGCGAAGAAATAGCGCCGCCGCGAGTCGAACCAAAGTCGTCGATTGACAAAGCATCTTCGCGACTCAGAAATCGACCAGTGCGACGATTGACGGGGCGACCGCCTCTGTCCTCGATGTCCTCAAAGAGAACATTAAATCGCCCGGTGCTGGGATTTCGCGGACGCGATGCGTTTGCAATGCGAGAAGCGGCGGCCTCAGCCTTGCCAGCGTCTTGCTGCAACTGTCTGACCGCGTTCGAGATTTGATTCGTCGATGCGGTAGCGTTCTGCGCGACAGACTGGAACGCCTGTGATGCTGCACGAAGCGAGTTCGCAACAGAAGCAAATGCGGACTTAGCCGTCGTATCGACGCTCGAAACATCGCGCGTCACCCTGTCCGTTGTTTCACGGACGGTCTTTCGCAATCCTTCGCTGCTGACGACCGCCTGCCGCGTGTCGGCGGTAAACCTGACATTGATTGATCCGATTTGCGACACGATGATGCTCCCGATTTCGTGGCGAAATCGGCGGGGTCTTGTATCTTACGTCACAACGTCGCATGACCCAAGAATTTGTCTTGATCTTCGAGCGACATCGATCGGAGATCGACTGCGCCCGGGGAGCGAGCCATTGATTCGAGTGCTGCCGACGCTTCGGATTCTGTGAGTTGTTCTGCCCCGAACGATCGCGCTGACTTGCGGGATGGCCTGTGAAAGTCGGCGTGCTGATCCGCCATGATGATGAGCCATCTCATCGGCAGTTCCGCGAGTTCGCTCGGCGTGCGAGCAAGACGCAGCACTTGATTTGCAACGTACGCGATTTGCGCCCAGTCCGTTCGCTTGCTCTTTACTGAACGGGCTGGGCGTGAGTAGGGTTAATCGCGTCCTCAACGACCGCTTGGATCGCGGCGAAGTTGCAAAGCGGCATGGCCTCTTGGATTTCCTCTGACGTAACGGAATCGGTGTGCGTGCTGATGAGCACTGCGAGAATATCGCAGAGTTGGCGAATCGAAAGCAAGAAACGATCCTGCCCCGAATCGATGGCGGCTTTCGACTCTTGCTCGTGCCGGTCAAGAATCGGCTTGAGCCTGACGTATTGCCCGACAGTGACAGGCCGCACTCGGAGTTGCCTTCCGGCGATTTCAAGCGGGATCGGCGTATCGAGACAAAGCACTTGCGCCAAGGTAATCTCTCGCCCAAGTTCGCTGACGTTGCCAGCGGCAATCTTGTCGGCGAGTTCTTTGAGTTTGGCAGCCTGCGCCGGGTCGTTTCGATTGATGAGCATCGCGGGCATTGTCTGGCTCCGTGAAAGCCCCGTATCGGCATGACTCGATACGGGGCGAGTGGGGACATTCTTGCCGAGTCGATTTCGACACGAAATCAATCGACAAGCGTGATTCGTGCGTACTGCTGGCCGACCGTCTTGCTTTCGTCGGCCTGAGCCGTGAAGTTGACGGGGTAGGTAATGAACTCTTCTTCGGCAAAGTTCAGCGTCACTTCGCCGCCGACGATCGACTTGAAGACTTCGATTTGGATGATCTTGCCGTCGGATCGCGTGTGCTCAAAGAGTACGTTGTACTCGGTGATAACGCGACCGCCGCCGAACGTGATGCGGTTGTTCGTGCCGGGAGTGGCGTTGCTGAGCGTGCTCGGGATCAGCCTGTTGAGTGTCGCGATGTTAACTTCCGCCGCCGTTACGTTCATGGAAAACGTATCGCGGAAAACAAGTTGCTTGATGAGCACGCCGCCCGACTCGAAATTGCGGAGTTCGCGGTTGTACGAAATGCCGCAACCCTTGATGTATCCGATGTCGGCGAACGCAGCGGGCGGGCTGCCCAGCGGGAGTGCTCGAATGCCGAGGATACCGAGGCCGAGAAGAATCGCGCTCGGAGTCTTGACTGACGTAATCGTGTTGACTGCCATTTGTGCCCTTTCGGTCAAGTTCGCGTCTGCGCGGGCCTGTGGTTCTAACAGTAGGCAATCAAACGTCAACAATCACAACGTCGAGTCGGATGATCGATTCCCAAAGGTTGTTCGTCGGCGATATCGAGTCAACGCCTGCCGCGGTCGAAACTCGTACGAATCGAACGGCGGGATTTGTTACCGCCCAGTTCTTTGACTTCGATCGATCCATTGCGCCGACGACCGAATAGTGCGATTTGTGTGCGTCGTCCCGAGTGCCGGACTTGATGCAACGAAGCGTCAACTGAACGCGAGACGAAAACTCGTCTTCGGGATTGGCGGTCGAGCCCGGGTCAATAAACACGCCTTGTCCAACGGGAGCGGATTGCAGTCCGCCAGAAAACACGACCGGCGATCCAAAATTCGCTCGCACTTGCGAATCGCCCTTGAGGATTGCGACTACCCACATCCTGACATTGGCAACGATGTCGGCCATCACAATCCTCCCGTTCGAGCAAGTTCTTTGACGCGAGTAACAAAGATAGGCGTAGTCGATCGGAACGCGGGAACAAGAAACGGTCGAGGGGCAATACCGAAGTTGGCGATCTTGCGAGAAACAAGAAACGCGACAGATCGAACATCGTCGCGAGTCGGCTTACGTGCTCGCCCCGACCGCGTTCTTCCGCTCGGCGCAAAGTCGCGATACTTGCGACGGACCCACGACTCGATAGCGCCGACGTTGGGCCATGCCGCAGTTGCCGCGAGCGGCGAAGCGTTTACGCCGGGCGGAGAAACAATCAGTCCACGACGACCGAACTCTACCCACGGGGCATGACGCGAAGATGCAAAGACGGTCCCTTCGATGCCTTGCGAAGTTCGGCGAATCGAATAGTCGATAGACGCTCGCAGGAGTCCCGTGTCGATAGCACCATTACCAAGAATGTTCTGCTTCGCAGTCGATGCGCACGCGATGCACGCTTCTTCGACTGCGGCGTAGATGCCGCGTTCAATGCGAGCAACGGCTTGAGCGATGCGTTGGGATGGATCGTTGTTTGCCACGCATTATCGTAGCGTTATCCAACGGCAGTCACGAGATACGTTGCGTGATCGGCGCGACCAGAGATCGCGTAATACACTTCTGCTGATCGAACCATGAATCGCTTATCTGTGCCGCCGTTGGCGATCGTTACAAAATCGCCAACGGCTCCCGTCAAAAACGATTCGCTAATCAGCCTCGTTGCAACTGACTTAATGCCGTTCTCATCTCGAAACGATGCCGACTGGCTATCGATCGAACAAAGTACCGAAGCAGGAAACCCCGGCGCGTTCGTTTGAACGCGATCGCCGTAAGCATCGGTGGCGGTTAGCGAAAACCGCTCCCAAGTAACTGACGATTGCGATGATCCGGGGAAGGACATGTGTTACCTCACGCCGGTAGCGCCGCGACGCTCTCGGATTGCTTGCAGTTTCATCGAAACAACGTTAGCCGCGTTCAAGTCGAGATCATCACGATCGCCGTACTTGCGGACATCTTGGGCGATCATCGTCAACCAGATGTTGAGAACTTCGATTGTGTTCGACGCGGACGGCGACATCCTCGCGATGTATCGACGTTGCCCGCCGACAATAACGGGCTCGGCCTCGGGCTTGTCGGGATCGCCGGAAGTGCGGGGCAAAACGGGCTCACCCTCGATAAATCGCCAGCCGTCGAGATAGTTC
>JBKDBI010000383.1:0-3433 GCA_046314695.1 Bacteroidota bacterium
ATGGATTCGGTTTCTGAAAAACCATACCCACCTTCCTGCGCAGTGCGGTAACCTGAACACGCGGTTCCAGAATGGATTCCCCGTCGATCCAGACTGAACCCTCCATCCTGACATCCGGCGAAAGGTCGTGCATGCGGTTCATGCTGCGTAGCAGGGTTGATTTACCGCAACCGGATGGTCCGATCAGGGCAGTAACGGTATGCGGTAAAACAGATAAAAAAACATCTTTTAAAACCTGTTTTTCTCCGAACCATAGATTCAGTTGTTTTACCTCAACTGCCGGGTGTATTTGTGCCGTTGCAGACATGTGATTTTTATAAATGGATTTGTGACCGATAGCGGCTCCGCAAAACGCTGGCCGTGATATTTAACAGAAAAACAAAACTTACGAGTACAACCGCCGTACCGTAAGCCAGCGGGCGAACCGCCTCTATGCTCTGATGTTGTGTGGAAAGCATATACAAATGATAGGGGAGCGCCATGAATTCCTGCATGGGATGCCCCGGTAAACCGGTGATGTAAAACGCGGCGCCGGTGAACAGAATGGGAGCAGTCTCGCCCGCTGCCCTTGCAACACTGAGAATCACGCCGGTTAGTATTCCCGGAATCGCCGCGGGAAGCACGATATCACGGATGGTTTCAAAACGTGTTGCGCCCAAGCCCATCGCAGCTTCACGCAAAGAGTTCGGCACTGTTTTCAAAGCTTCTTCTGTGGTTGTAATAATATATGGAAGCGATAAGAGCCCGAGTGTAAGACCAGCTGAAAGAAGTGAAGTGCCCAATTGCATTCCCTGCACAAACAAGGCGAGGCCAAATAAGCCATAAATAATGGATGGAACGCCGGCAAGGTTGCGCACCGCTGCGCGTATGAGCCGTGTACTCGGATTGTCTCCGGCGTATTCATTCAGATAAACCGCTGCAGCAATGCCGAACGGAACTGCAAACCAGGTCGTAATGAGGGTGAGCAGTATCGTACCGGCAATCGCAGGTAGAATACCGCCTTCCGTCATTCCATTGCGGGGCAGTTCCGTCAAGAACCGACCGTTGATCGTACCGGCTCCCTGGCTGTAAATATGAAAGAGGATGAACAACAGGAAGCCGCAAACGATGGCAGTGCATGAAGCCAGCAGGATCAACGGCAGGTCAGGTTTCTTTGCGCTCATCGTCGTTTTTTAATGGTATTGGCGGATGCGGTGTGAAATGCGATCGGCTATGCTGTTGATTGCGAGCGTGATGAGGAAGAGTACCAGTGCCAGGGCGAACAATCCGTAATAATGTGTGGTCTGATGCGGAACTTCACCTAATTCAATGGCGATGGTGGCGGTGATTGTTCGTACAGAATCGAAGAAACCGCTTGGAAACGAAAGGGCGTTGCCGGTTGCCATGAGCACAGTCATCGTCTCGCCGATTGCGCGCCCCATTCCCAACATGATACCTGCGATAATTCCTGGTCGGGCCGCCGGAATGGCCACCCGATACAAAGTTGTCCATTTCCCGGCGCCGAGTCCATAACTGGCTTCCTTGAGGTCGGCCGGAACAGCATGCAATGCGTCTTCCGCGACGGTTATGATGGTGGGTAAGGCCATCATGGCCAGCAGGATGGCGCCGTTCATGGCGTTCAAACCGTTGCTCAGCCCAAAGGTGCCGGCTATTCCCGGTCCGATAATGACGATACCAAGAAACCCGATTACCACCGAAGGAATGGCAGCCAGCATTTCAACCGCCGGTTTGAGGATATTCTTCACCCGCGGATTTGTATATTCTGAAATGAATACAGCTGTGCCTATTCCAATCGGAACCGCCAGTATCATGGCGCCGAATGTTACGAGCAGGGTACTGATCAACAAAGGAAGCAGTCCGTATAAACCCTGAGGACCTTCAGCTCCCGGATTCCATTGGGTATTGGTGATGAAATCCATCGGGCTCACACGGGCAAAGAAGGCAATCGTATTGTACACCAACATGGCAAAAATTCCGAGCAGGATAGCGATGCCCATCCAGCCGTTGATGCCGAAAAACCAGGTTGCCAGCCGGTCGTAGCGGTTTCTGTTCTTGGCGTTCATGAAAGGGTATCCTGATAAGGGAAGTAACCGTTGGCGCGTATAATGGCAGCGCCTTTTGCACTGCGTTGGAATTCGAGCAAGGGAGCCGCTTTCTCACGTGCTTCCCGTCGGATGTATTGGTACAAGGGTCTGCGGAAGGGATAGCTGCCGGTTGTGACGCTTTCTACCCTAACGGGACTGCTGGCTGGAGCCTGCCCCTCTTTTATGTGCAGAATTTTATAGCCTGTGCCTGTCAGTTTTCCTTCTTGAACCACATAACCGGCTCCAACATAGCCTATGCCGCTTGCATCCTGTTTAACCGATTCGATAATCTGTGCATTGCCATTCATCTCCCGCGCAGCTGAACTGAACACAATGCCGAGGCGTTGCCGCAGGTAACCGTGGGTTCCTGAGTTGTTCTGCCTGCCGTAAATCGTGATTGGCTTCGCTGGCAGTCCTAATTTGCTCCAGTTATCAGAATTACCCGAAAAAATAGCTGCCAGCTGTTCGATGCTTAAGGTGTCTACGGGAAGGTCTTGGTGAACTACAAAGGCCAGCGCATCCCATGCAAAAAGAAAGGTGTCAATGGGAAGACCGGCGTTGGCGAGCAAGGTGGATTCTTCTCCATTGATAGGGCGCGAAGCATTGGCAATATCTGCCAGGTTGTTCATGAGCGCTGCGATGCCCAGCCCTGTGCCACCACCCGATACCGAAATCCGCATTTCCGGATTTTTTTCGTAGAAAGCCTCACAGAGCAGCACCGAAAGATTGACCTCAGTATCCGAACCTTTAATCCGAAGTATCCCGCCTCTTTCGGTGCAAGCGGGCAATAGCAATAGAAGGAAGATAAGTCCCCTGCTTATCATGTTCCGGCAAGTATCGCCTGCGGGCATGACTTGGATATGTAGCTTACAGAAACTTCATGGACGGGTAACAACTCCGTAAAGCGATACTGGCTAAGAAAAAAACCGTTTGTGTAACGTTACAAACAAAAATTGTTACATAAATTTTGCATGGTTCAGGAACTATTCTCAATTTCGTGAGTGTCAAAGGCAGGTATCCAACCGCGCGGGCTTTTGACCAACAGCACTTTCAGCAGTGTGCCTTCTTCTGCAGGCGAACGCAGGAGCGCGTTTCCGAAAAGCGAGATAGAGTAGGGAAAGTTTACTTTTTAATTCTTTTATGAACAAACAACTTAAATCCACCCTGTTCCTTCTGGCCTTGCCCATGCTGTTTTGGACAAGCTGCCAAAAGGAAGCCGATTTGGTGCCTGCCACTGCAGAAACCCAATCAAAGATTGCCCAGATGAACAGCATTGCCGTTCAGCACGATCAACGCGAAGTCTTCAGCCTCCTGAGTGCAGAAGAAAAGCAAGATGCCTGGAGGCAGCA
>JBKDBI010000384.1:0-2219 GCA_046314695.1 Bacteroidota bacterium
AAAATCGTCGGTATCAGCGATGTGAGCGGCGGTTACCACAACCCCGAAGGCATCAATGTCGAGGAAGCCATCAAGTACGTACAGAACAGCCCGAATCGCACCCTGGAAGGTTTCACCGGCGGAAAGCAGGTTTCCAATGCCGAATTGCTGACCCTGCCTTGCGATATCCTCGTGCCCGCTGCGATGGAAGATCAGATCACCGCGAAAAACGCTGCTGATATCAAGGCAAAACTGATCGTTGAAGGTGCCAATGGACCTACGACGGCCGAAGCTGATCCCATCCTTCAGGAAAAAGGCATTATGGTTGTTCCCGATATCCTGGCCAATGCCGGCGGTGTGACCGTTTCTTATTTTGAATGGGTGCAGAACCGTCTGGGGTACTATTGGACGGAAGAGCGCGTGAATCGCCGCGCCGACCGCGTAATGAAACAGGCTTTCGATAACGTGTACCTCACCTCACAAAAGCACAATACCACCCTGCGCCTGGCTGCCTATATCGTGGCGCTCGACAAGGTGGCTGCAACTTTCCGCATCCGCGGCGGATTCTGATTTCGCTGCCATGTTTCACAAAGAAGGTTACCGCATCATCCTGACTACCACGCTGGCCCTGGCGATTCTCAACGCAGGGCTGATGTGGGGACTGGGTGCCAATTGGTTCACATACGGCTTACTGCTCATCTCGCTGGTCTTCTGGGTGCTGGTGCTCCAGTTTTTCAGAAACCCGAAACGAAATACCGTGCTGAATGCGCACCATATCATCGCCCCGGCAGATGGTAAAGTAGTTGTGATAGAGGAAGTGGATGAGCCCGAATATTTCAAAGACAAACGCAGGCAAATCAGCATCTTCATGTCGCCGCTCAATGTGCACGTGAACAGGAATCCCATCAGCGGCGTAGTGAAATATGTGCGCTACTATCCGGGTAAATACCTGGTGGCCTGGCATCCAAAAAGCAGCACAGAAAACGAGCGCACAACAGTGGTGATTGATCAGGGAAGCTTCGCTGTACTGTTCCGTCAGATCGCAGGCGCAGTGGCGCGCCGGATCATCTGGTATTCACGCGAAGGTCAGGAGGCAAGACAAGGAGCCGATATGGGTTTCATCCGTTTCGGCTCCCGTGTCGATGTTTTTGTGCCGCTTGATGCCGTAGTGAAAGTGAAGTTGGGTGAAACCATCCGCGGCGGCGAAACAGTCCTCGCCAGCATGCCGGAATAATTCGCCCGCCCGGCAAATCAGCCGAGCAATTCCTTCACCAGCGCTGAAATCAGCTTTCCGTCGGCCTGAGAACCAAACGCCTTCATGGCAGCCGGCATCACCTTGCCCAAATCGCGCGGACCGCTGGCGCCCAGTTCTGTGATGATAGCCTGAATGCCGCTGCGCAGGGTAGCTTCATCGAGCGCAGCAGGGAGATACGTGTTAATCACTTCCAGTTCCTCGCGTTCCTTTTGAGCCAGGTCTTCACGGCCGGCTTGTTCGTATTGCTCCAGTGAATCCTTGCGCTGCTTAGCCAGTTTTTGCAGTGCTTTGATGCACAGCTCATCGGTCACTTCCGTTCCACCTTCGGCAGTTTGCAACAGCAGGAATGCGCTTTTCATGCCCCGCAAAGTGCGGAGTTTTGCCTCATCGCGTGCTTTCATCGCATTTTTGAGGTCTTCGTTGACACGGTCTATCAGATGCATGCTGCAAAGTAACCGCAGCGGATGGAATTGCAGCATGAAAAATCTGCCTTCGGCAAAACCGGGACGCCCCGGCTTTCCTTTTCCCATGGCCGCCGCAGCGATTTACCCCTCAAATCCAGTTTCTCATGCAGCATCCGCTATAATCCCCTTAATTTGCAAGTTCCTACCGATATGGCAGTAACGTATTTCGACTTTGAAAAGCCCTTGCAGGAACTGCAGGAGCAGCTTGATAAAGCCCGTGAAACCCACGAAAAGGGAAAGGTTGATATGAGCGAACTGATTTCCCAGCTCGAATCCAAAATAGAAACTACCCGCAAGGAGGTGTATGGAACCCTGAACGGATGGCAGAAAGTGCAAATCAGCCGCCACCCGGAAAGGCCCTACACCCTCGACTATATTGAAAATATCTGCAGCGACTTCGTGGAATTGCATGGTGATCGCAATGTGAAAGACGATAAAGCCATGGTCGGCGGTTTTGCCAGTATCGAAGGCGAAAGCGTTATGGTGATTGGCCATCAGAAAGGGCGCAATACCAAACAGCG
>JBKDBI010000385.1:0-2845 GCA_046314695.1 Bacteroidota bacterium
CAAGGGTGGTGGGGCAACACGTGCCACCTACCTGACGGCATTGGCCTTGGAGCGCATCACCGGAGTGCGTGACGAGTTCAAGACCACGTTTGCAATGGAGCAGGGCACAGAGCGCGAGCCTTTGGCCAGGCTGGCGTATGAAGCCAGCACAGGCCAGCTTGTGGAAGAAATCGGCTTCTGCATGCACGACACCATGCAGGTCGGTGTCAGCCCGGACGGTCTTGTAGGCAAGAACGGCATGACCGAATACAAGTGCCCGATGCCAAAGACCCACTTGGAGTATTTGCGCCTGGAGGCAGGCAAGTGCCCGACAGCCTACCGCTGGCAGGTGCAAGGCCAGCTTTGGGTGGCCGAGCGCGAGTGGTGCGACTTCGTGTCCTACAACCCAGACTTTCCAGAAAACGCGCAAATGGTAATTCGCCGGGTCGTGCGTGACGACAAGGCCATCAAGGAGCTGGAGACCGAGGTGGTGAAGTTCCTGGAAGACATCGAGCGTGAGGTCGAGTTCATCAAGTCATACAAGGACGCATCATGAGCAATATCACAGCAACAGCTTCAGTAAATATGACGCCTGAGATGATGGCTCAAGCATTTTGGAGCATGGGGTCTGATCTGCAAGTTGCATTTTTTGACGAACTTGCATCAATCATCCAGCACGATCACGTTTCTGGAAATAAAAGCGCATACAGCCTTGGAGAGCTTCAATGGTTTTTTGTTGGCGATGAATTGCTCAAACAGAAGAACAAGAAGGCACGCGACATGCTGATGACCATGGCAGCGCCACTCTACCTTCACACACTGGCTTATGTTGAAGGTGGTGCAGCATGAACGGCCGCGACCTTCGAGACGCAGGCATCGCTCGCGTGTCCATTGGCCGCGAGGAATGGATCGCCAAGGCACGCAGCACAGCGGTGGCAATCGCGCAGCGAGCTGGCCAGGTGACCATCAACGACGTTCGGAAGTTCATCGAGCTGCCGGACGACTACCACCCATCAACATGGGGCGCGGTTCTGAGGGGTGACGCCTTCGAGCCGATCGGATTCTGTCAAGCAACCCACCCATCAGCCCACGCTCGGGTTGTTCGGGTCTACAAACTGAAGGAGCAAGCATGAAAGCAAACGGACTGGCACGCATCGGCAAAGACGCCGAGGTGCGATACACACCAGGTGGTGCAGCGGTGGCCAACGTCTCGCTGGCGTTCACCTACGGCAAAAAAGGCGACGATGGCAAGCGGCCAACGCAGTGGGTTGACGCCTCCCTTTGGGGCCAGCGAGTGGAATCGCTCGCGCCGTACCTGACCAAAGGCAAGCAGATCGTGGCCTACCTGGAGGACGTGCACATCCAGACCTACATCAAAGGCGACGGCGCGCAGGCCAGCAAGATGGCTGCACGCATCGCAGACCTGGAGTTTGTGGCCGGTGGCGAGCAGGCAGAAAGCCAGCCAAAGCCGAAGCCACAGGCAGCACCACAGTCGCAAGGTTCAGGCTTTGACGACATGGAGGATGATATCCCTTTTAATTAAAACGGGACTATAATGGGCAGCACCATCCGCACACAGGAGTTGCCATGTCTCGTTTCAAACAGTGTTTTAAGTGCCAGGCTGTCAAGCCCATCGAGGAGTTTTACAAGCACTCCCAGATGGCTGACGGCCACCTCAACAAATGCAAGGATTGCACCAAGAATGATGTCAAAGATCACCGCGAAAATAACTTGGACAAAGTTCGCGCTTATGACCGGGAAAGAGCAAAAACTGAGAGTCGAATCAAGCACAACATTGAAGTCACTCGCGCTTGGCGGCAACAAGACAAACGAAGGCAAACAGCGCACTCTGCAGTCGCCAGAGCCATCAAAAGTGGCGCACTGGTTCGGCAGCCGTGTGAATCTTGCAGCAACCCAAAGTCGGTCGCTCATCACGACGACTATGACAAGCCGCTGGATGTGAGATGGCTTTGCCAAGCATGTCACACACAGCACCACAAACGCATCGCAAAACTACTGGAGCAACCATGCAAGAACAACGTCAACTGACTTTCGGAGAAAAGGCCGTCGGCCTGACATTCAACCCAAGCGGAGACCCAACGGTCGAAGCGATCAAACGCAAGTGCGCCGACCTGATCGATGAGATTCACGAGCTGCGCACCAACCAGCCCAACAGCGAGATCGCACGCATGGCCAGCATTGCCATCACAGAAATCCAGACCGGACAGATGTGGGCAGTCAAAGCAGCCACCTGGAAATTTTGAGGAGCAACCATGAGCACACGCATTTACCTGGTCACCGACGTGGAGACCAACAAGCACCGCCTGATTCGCGCAGGCAACCAGGCCCAGGCCATCCGGCATGCAGCGCAGACGCGCTTCGACATCGAGGTGGCTGGCCAAGATGATCTGGTGAGCCTGCTGACCAGTGGCATTCCGGTCGAGCTGGCCGGTGGGCCTGCAACAGCAGATATGTTCGAAGACGCCAAGGAGGCAGCATGACCAGCAAGAACAAGACCCAATACGTGACCGTTCGCCTGCCGGACGAGATCATGGCCAAGCTCAAGGCCGAGGCCGAGCGCAACACGCGCAGCCTGTCCGCCCAGGTGCAGCACTTCATCAAACTTGGCCTTGAGAAGGTGAAAGCATGAGCAAGAAGCTGAAATTCGAGTTTCAGTTTTTACAGCACAAATGGCCAGTTTTTGCCATTGGATTCATTTCCCGTGAGTTTGTTGTCGTTCTTTGGATTGCGGACTTCCGCATTTCATGGGGATACTGATGGACAAGCGGCACATGCTCATGGCGTACCTCAAGCCATCGAAAATGCATCTGGCCGTTTGCAAGGCCGCTGGCTGCGGGTGCCGTCC
>JBKDBI010000386.1:0-2160 GCA_046314695.1 Bacteroidota bacterium
CCTCAGCCGCGGCTGGTTTTCTTACAAGGTTAAGGTGCGCAAAGGCCTCGCTGTCGGAACAAAAATCGAAAACACCGCATTGATTGCGTTTGACAGCTACGGGCGGCGCCGCACAAATACAACGGTGCATACCTATTTCGACCCGACGGTGGGTGTTGTGCAGCCTGAATATCTCAACGGCCTGCGCTTCTACCCCAATCCGGCAGCCGGAAGTCTGTATGTGCAAAGCCTCCTGGGCCGGACGCAAACCTACACCCTGAGCGGCATGGACGGACGGAACTGGCTTACATTCCATATAGAAGCCGGTGCGCAACGAGAACTCAACATTGCACATTTGCCGGCAGGCATCTATGTACTCCGGGGTGAAGGCGAAAGCCGGAAGCTCATCAAGATTTGACGCACGCTTAGGGCAGCATGATTGGCATGATGCATCCCAATGTATCCGTTTTGGGTGCTGTTGCCAGCATCCATGCGCAGCAATAAAAACGCCCCTATATTTGCTTCCGGCAACCGGTTTCGGACGAAATTCCGACAAGGCGACACTAAAGCCGGGTTAGCATTGTTATCCTGAACAAAAATGGACTTCGGATAGCATTGCATTTTGTCCCGGCTGATGCAGACTCCTTGTTATTGCATTGCCCGGCAGATTCGTGCCGTTGGAAACCTGCACAAAAAACAAAAAGTGAAAACAAACATGAACAAGATACCATGTCTGGACCTGCAAGGTCAACACAAGAAGATCAAAAATGAAATTTTCGAAGCGTTTGAACGGGTATACGAAAAAACCGCATTTTCGGGTGGTCCTTTCGTAGCAGAGTTTGAAGAATCATTCGCCCAATACACGCAAACGAAATATTGTATCGGCTTATCAAATGGAACCGTTGCCCTGCATCTTGCTATGCTGGCGCTCGGAATCGGGCCCGGAGACGAGGTAATCATTCCTGCCAACACTTTCATCGCCACCGCATGGGGTGTTTCGCATGCCGGTGCAACCCCGGTTTTTGTTGATTGCGATGACACATGGAATATTGACCCAACCAGGATTGAAGCCGCAATAACTGAAAAAACAAAAGCTGTAATTGGAGTTCATTTGTATGGTCAGCCTTTCGACGTTGACTCCGTAAAACAAATTTGCGACAAACATGAGCTCTACCTGGTGGAAGATGCCGCACAGGCGCAAGGTGCCAGGTACAAAAACAAAGCTGTCGGTGGTTTTGGGGAGATGGCCTGTTACAGTTTTTACCCGGGAAAGAATCTCGGAGCATGCGGTGAAGCAGGGGGAATAACTACGAATTCGGAAACCTATGCGGCTCACCTGCAATCCCTTCGCAACCATGGTTCAACCGTTCGTTACTACCATGATGAGATCGGTTACAACTACAGAATGGGTGGTCTCGAAGGCGCTTCGTTGGGTGTAAAACTGCGCTATCTGGAAGAATGGAATAACAGACGACAAGACATTGCTGCCCGATACCGGAATGAAATCACCAATCCCAAAATCACCCTACAGTCTAAACCAGACTGGGCAGATGGTGTATATCATTTATTCGTTGTTACCTGCGCAGACAAGCATGGACTAATCGAACATCTGACCGCGAACGACATAGTTCCTGCCTATCACTATCCTGTTCCTTGCCATTTGCAACGCGCGTATACCCATCTTGGCTATCAAAAGGGCGATTTCCCAAACGCGGAATACCTTGCAGCGCACTGCATCTCCCTGCCCATGTTCCCGGAGTTAACCGACGAACAAGTTGCGCATGTGGTAAGTGTAATGAATATGTTTTGAGGTAATCCGTTTACAATACGGAGCGTCGGCCGTGGTGCCGCCATCCGGTTTTAACTTATCAGGCCTGCGCGGGCGACCGCGAGGGTCGCCCGCGCAGGAATCAGGGCATCAAAGCCTTATTCAGGTTGGGTTGTGTGCTTAATTTTGGAAACAGCCAGGATGCTGAACCGTATTTTCTTTTTGTTAGCCGCCGGATGCCCCGCCGTGTATTTATCCGCCCAGGATCGATTGAACACCTTGCTGGTGGAAGACAACCATGGCCGTATAAGCTGTGTTGTTGCCGACAGCAGCGCCGGAGAACCGAATGCATTGCTGGCCAAATGGAAACTAACATCAGGCGTCAAATCTGTCCAATGGGATTACCGGCTGGT
>JBKDBI010000387.1:0-2009 GCA_046314695.1 Bacteroidota bacterium
TTTCGATATGGACGATGTGCCCGCTCCGCCCGTTAATCAATTGTCTGAAGTGGAGAAAGCCGTGCCCTGGTTCGATGCCGGCAAAGCCGATTTGCGCCATTTTGCCGACAATATCCTGCTCGACCGCAAGCCTGAAACCGGGCTGGAAGAACTGTACAATGTGTCGGCGCTCATACAACAAGTAAAACATCAACTCTCGCGTAACTTCGTGTTTGAGTAACTTCGCACCCGATGCGAAGGGTATTCCGCCGACTATCGCTGGCATTGCTGGCTGCTCTTTCTTTGTCTTTTCCGGCTTGTGAACTGATCAATCCGGACGAGGAAGTACCGTCTTTTCTGTTCATCGACAGCTTCTCTTTCACCACCGTTTACGCCTCTCATGGCCTGGCCAGTTTCGATTTGCCCGATGCCCACGTGTATGTAGACAACCGTTTTATCGGCATTTATGAGCTGCCGGCCACCGTTCCGATCATGGCCAGTGGAAAGGTGAAGGTGAGCATTTTGCCCGGCACACGCGAAAACCTGCAATCCATTGCCCACCGAAATGTGCGGGTGCTGCGTTCCTTCGATTCGAGCATCACCCTGGTGCCCGGTGAATTGCAGCGCATCAGTCCGCGTACCAGCTACCGCGACAATGTGCGTTTTGCCTGGATGGAAGACTTTGAAGACAACAGCAATTCGCTGGTGTTCACGTCCCGAAGTGCGCGCGATACCGTGTATATCATGGAAGGGAATGCGGAATGGAACTTCCCCATTGGTGTCAATTCAACCCGCACACTGCATTTTAACCTGGGTGCCAGCGATTCCTTCAAACTGATGGAAGTGAAGTCGTTCAACACCTTCACAACCTTGCCGAATGGCGGGCGCGATACCTACCTCGAACTCGATTACCGCAGCAATGTGCCCATACAGGCGGGGATGTTCAAGTTTGTCAATGCCCTCTATGAGCAGGTGCCATTGGTTGTATTGCCTTCTACCAACGGCCGCTGGCGCAAAGCTTATCTGAATTACGCAGCCGAACTGGCAACGCTTCCTGCCAATACGCCCATCGAAATCTATTTCGGCATCATCAAGCAGAGCGGATTCCTCGATGCACCGCGCGCGTCGCTCGACAACCTTAAACTCAGTTACCTCGAGTGAACCGCCGGCTACAGGTTTTCAAACACCTCTTTTCTGATTATGCAGCCGCCCTCCTGGCCTGGTGGCTGCTGTTTCTTTTTCGGAAAGAATTCATTGAAGCCTCCAAGCACGGGTATTCCATTGCGGTCGGCAACGACAGCAACCTGATCCTTGCGCTGATCTTCCTGCCGTTCTGTTGGCTTGGTTTCTACGCCTTCACCGGTTACTACAAAGACATTGATCGCCGTTCGCGCTTCCGTGAATTCTGGCAAACGCTCTACACCGGCACCCTGGGCGTTTTGGTGTTGTTTTTTGTTTTCATCCTCGACGATTCGGTTTCAGACTACCGCGACTATTACCGCTCTTTCCTGGTGTTGTGGTCACTCCATTTTGGGCTCACCTTTACCGGCCGCATGCTCATTGCCGGAGCCAGTATCCGGAAAGTACAGCGGCGGAAAATCGGGTTTCCAACTTTGCTCATTGGCAGCGGGCCTTCCGCTTTGCGCATGTGTGAAGAGCTGGAAGCCGCGCCCCTATCCGAAGGCTTTAAGTTCATCGGGTATATCGACAGCGGGTCCGGAATCAGCTAGCTCCAACGGCGTTTGCCCTGCCTGGGGAGTCTGGACAAGCTGCAGGCCGTCATCCACGAACACGGCATTGAAGAAGTGTTGATTGCCGTGGAAGAGCACGAACATGCCCGCGTGCCGGAGCTGGTGAATCAACTGCAGAACGAATTTGTTCGCCTGAAAATCCTGCCCGATGCCTTCAGCATGGTTGTAGGGCTCGTGAAGATGAACAATATCCTAGGCGCCATTTTGCTGGAAGTCGATTTCGAAGTAATGCCCGAATGGCAGAAATCGGCCAAAAGGCTGTTCGATATACTCTTTTCC
>JBKDBI010000388.1:0-3554 GCA_046314695.1 Bacteroidota bacterium
CTCCGTTCCCGCAGTACCGAGGTAGAACACCAGCTGCAGGAAAGGTTGAACAAGGCCGAGTTTGAGCTGGGCTACGAAAAGGATTACGATGTCGTGGTGGTAAACGATAAGCTCGACGAAACATTCCAACGTTGTGAAACGCTGGTGGATGCCTTCATCGCAGCACCCTGAAGCGCATGCATACCGGTCTTTTTTTCGGCTCCTTCAATCCGATTCATCACGGGCATCTGATCGTGGCTGAATACCTGCGCGAACATGCAGGTTTGGACGAAGTATGGTTCGTGGTATCGCCCGCCAATCCGTTCAAAGACGAAGCCGAACTCTGGCCTGCGGAAAAAAGACTGGAACTGGTGCGAACCGCCATTGCCGATAACCCGGGTTTCCGCCTCTGCGACCTCGAGTTTCACCTGCCGCGCCCAAGCTATACCGCGCGCACCCTGGAGAAACTGTTGGAAGCGCATCCCGACCGGCGTTTCAGTTTGCTGATGGGCAGCGACACCTTGGAAGCTTTACCGCGCTGGAAAGATTCGGATTTTCTGCAGCGCAGTTTCCATCAATTGCTTGTGTATCGCCGGCAAGGGACGCTTACCGATGCTGCAGGGCTCGGTTTTCCGGAGAAACTGCGCAGTTTCGACGCGCCCTATATCGATCTTTCGGCCACCTATGTGCGGCGCATGATGGCCGACGGGAAGAGCCTGCGCTATCTGGTTCCCGACAGCATCCTTCAGCTGTTGTAACTTCAATGCCCCAGCAGCCAGAGGCTCATCACGGCACTGGCGCCCATAATCAGCAAGGTGATAACCCCGACAATATTCGCCAGCGCGCCGTTGGTGTGATTGCCCATGATAGACTTTCTGTTGCAGATGCTCAGAAGCACTGCTATAAGAACAGGTGCAACAAGTCCATACACAACTGCGCTCCATACCAAAGCTTTAACTGGTTGGATCTTGGTAAGGGGAAGCGCCATTGCCACCAGCAACGCCAGCGAAATGCTGAGATAAAAACCTTTGGCCTGATGGAATTTACGGTTCAATCCTTCCTTCCATCCAAACGATTCAGCCAACAGATAACCCAGGGTGCCGGCCAGAACCGGAATGGAAAGCAAACCGGTGCCGATTACGCCAAGCGCGAAGAACAGGTAAGCGCTCTCACCGGCCAGCGGACGCAAGGCTGCCGCAGCTTCGGCAACAGTTCCGATGCCCTGAGCGCTGCTGTTGTAAAGGGTGCTGGCGGCGGAAAGGACTATGAAATAGAAAATGAGGTTAGACAAACCCATGCCCAGGTTGACATCGCCGCGCATCAAGCGGATTTCATTGTCCAGCCTGGCATGGCGCATCCCTTTGTGTTCTTCCACTTCCATACTGGTTTGCCAGAAAAAGAGATAAGGGGAAATCGTCGTTCCCATCAAAGCTGTAAACATCAGTAAGCTGTCGAGGTTGATTTCGATGGATGGAGCGATGCTGCCCCACAAAGCAGCGCGCCAGTCGGGGTCGGAGAGAAAGGGGATGAAAAGATAGCAGAAGAGCGTGAGGCACAACCATTTCAGCACAGCGGCGATGCGCTTGTAATTGTAGAAAATCATCGCAACACCAATCAAAGCCGTGATAAGCGGAATGGAAAACAAGGGATGGATGGCGGGAACAAGCAGTTGCGTGACAGCTCCTATCGCGCTGAGGTTGGCTCCGATATTGAAAACGATTGCCGGCACGCTGACGATCAGCACGAGCCAATGCAGGGTGGATGAATAGTGTTCCCGGATTACGCGGGTGAGCCCCTTGCGCGTTACCAGGCCAATTCGGGCGCACATTTCCTGTACCGCGACCATGAGGGGAAAACTTAAAATAGCCACCCAAAGGAAACTGTATCCAAAACGCGCACCGGCCTGGGTGTAAGTAGCTATGCCTGAAGGGTCGTCGTCGCTGGCACCGGTGATGATACCCGGCCCCAGCCTTTTCCAGAATCCGGTTTTGGACTGCTTGTTTTCCCTTTGCCTGGTCATGCGCTGAGTGCGAATTTAGATGGATAGCGGCTTCTGCCGGATAAAAACAGGAAGCATGGCACACTATTTGGAATCAATACAGTGTTCGCAAGAAAGAAAGGAGAAACGAAAGATGAAAACTGCGCTCATAACCCTGTTGTTTACCTTGTTCGGCACTGCTGCCATGGCACAGACCAATTTCAGGGACCCGGTGCTGGAGCTGCGTTTGCATCCCAATCCGGCTGCCCATTATGTGGAAGTAAGCCTGCAGGCTCCTGCGGGTGCAGTTCAGCTTGAGATTTTTAACTTGCTCGGACACCGGGTAATGCCTGGAACCACACTGCGCAGCGATGGAAGAAGCTTCAGTGTTCCGCTGGAAGTACGTCAGTTGCCTGCCGGGATTTATCTGGTCCGGATTTCCCAGGGCAACCAAACAGCCGTTCGGCGGCTGACAGTGCAACATTGATGCGTTAAAAAGGTTTTGCACCATCCGGTTTCGGCTGAAAGCTGCATCCGCTAAAGGTTTCAGCGCTTTTTCTTAAAACCTAAGTAGCTGATAATCAGCAACGATACAACGGAAAATTGCCCTTCTTTTTTTTTCTTTGTGTCAAAATCGGTTATTTAGCGTTTTATCCATGAATCAAGCGCAAGCCCGAAGGGACAAGATGAAAGTGTACAAGACCAGCCGGAACAGATCCGGCATGCTGACGCTCGGTGTAATTGGCCTCGCTGCCATCGCCTTATTTTCCCAGTCTTTCGCCTGTGGCACCTCCATGAAGGTGGCAAAGGAATCGTACGAGAGGAAAATGTACAGGACGGCGGGCGACCAGTTCGCTGCCGTGGCTGCATCGAAAAAAGCTACCCCCGAAACCAAACAGGAAGCCAATATGCTGGCGGCAGAGTCTTATCGCCTTGCCAACCAGTTTGATGCGGCCCGTAAGTTCTACGAAAAGGTATTGCGCAAGGAGCCCAAGAATACCAGGGCTTTGCTCATGGCCGGTATCATCATGCAAAAGCAGGAGAAATACCGCGAAGCCATGGATGTCTTCGATCGTTATCTCCAGGAAGTTCCCGGCGATTCGCTGGTAATCCGCAAACGCATGGGTTGCGAACTCGCCTTGGCCTGGACGCCCGATTCATCGCGATTCAAGGTAAGCGAGTTCAAACTTGCCAACACCCGCCAGAGCGATTATTCGCCGATGATCGCCAGCAAAAACGACAACGTTCTCTTTATCACCACCGACCGCGAAGGCGGAGTTTCCAAGCGCGTGTACGGTTGGACCGGCGATTGGTACACCGATATCTGGATGATGGAGTTGAAAGGCAAGAAGGATAAGGCAAAATGGTCCAAGCCCGTACTTCTTAACGGTGCCAATACCAAGTTCAACGATGGTACTGCGGCCTTCAATATGAACTACCAGACCATGTACTTTACCCAGTGCAACGGTGCGGGCGGAAAAGAACGTCAATGCAAAATCTATAAATCACAGAAAGTGGGCGATGGCTGGGGCGACCTGGAAATCATGCCTTTCTGCGCAGATAGCTTCAACTATGGTCACCCAACCCTCACCGAAGA
>JBKDBI010000389.1:0-2042 GCA_046314695.1 Bacteroidota bacterium
TATTGGACCTGGGGTCAGCGCGACAAATCGAATCAGCGATTCGCCCGGTACATCACGCTTTATGGCCTCAGCGGGCTGGTGAATATTCTCTCGAATGAATTGTTCCTGAGCATCATTCCCAATATCGAAATGGTGTTCAGCTTCCGCGCAGTGAGTGGCAGCGTAAATGAACTGATGGCAATCAAAGCCGATAAATTCTTTGCAGTAGTATTGGCTGCGGGCGTCACCATGGTTATCAACTTCGTCGGCCAGAAGAAGTGGGTTTTCACACAACGCTGAAGTCTGCATTCCGGCAACGGGCTGTGCTACTTTTGGGGGGAAACCTGGGCGACCCGCTGAGCTTTTTTGCTTCAGCAGAAAAATTACTCGAACGAAATTCAGGCAACATAATCGCCCGGAGTCCGGTTTATCTCAGCGAACCTTGGGGCAATGCAGAACAGCCGGTTTTCATGAACCAGGCGCTATTGCTGGTTACGCCTTTACCTCCGGCACTGTTGCTGCAACGTTTGCTGGATATCGAAAAGGCGTTGGGCAGAATCCGCAAGGAACGCTGGGGCCCGCGTATCATCGACATCGACCTCTTGTGTTACGGGAACAAGGTTTGCAAGTCTGAATTCCTTTCCCTTCCCCACCCTGCCTTGCCGGAACGGCGTTTTGCCTTATTGCCCATGAGCAAGGTGGCGGCACATTGGCGTCACCCGGTGCTCGGAAAAACGACGCTGCAGTTGCTGCACGGATGCACTGACCCACTTAAGGTATGGAAAATGAAAGGCTGATACTGCCCCTTAGCTTTTTTCCGGAAGCGGGCTGGTACAGGCTGGCGCAGCGAGGTTGCGCATGTGCTCGCGTGAATCCGGCCCAATATCCTGCGGCCAGGCAAACCCTGCTGCGCGGACCGAATGGTATCCAGACGCTGCGCATTCCCCTTGAAAAAAAACGCCCCGGGCAAATCGCAGACATTGAGAAATGGCAACGGGAAACCTTGCAGGCTATACGAACAGCGTACGGCACGGCTCCTTTCTATCCGTATTACGATTATCTGATTGCCGAAGTACTTGAATCCACGCAAAGTTTTGATCACCTGTGCATAGCAGCCGACGCATTTTGCCGACGGGTCTTGAATCTGGAACCGGCGAATCCGGCAGCTGGTTTTACAGGTATTGGTCCTGCATTACCCGTTCTGGCCTATGATTACGGACAAAGGTTCACGGAACACTACCCCTTCACTGAGAGGATCAGTATACTCGATGTTATTTTCAATGCCGGTCCGCTTTCCTGCGACGTGATAGCCGGCAAGCCCTTGTAGCACTTACTCGCCGTCCATCACCACCCCCATCGAAGAGAACTTATCGATGCGTGTTTCGATGCGTTCGTCGGGCGACATGGCTTTGAGCGCTTTCAGCTGCTTTCTTATCTCATCTTTCACGGCTTTGTACGCTGCCGCAGGATCGTTGTGCGCACCGCCGAGTGGTTCAGCGATGATGCCGTCGATCAATCCGTTCCTGAGCATATCCGGGGCGGAAAGTTTCAAGGCTTCCGCAGCGCGTTCCTTATAATCCCAGCTGCGCCAGAGGATAGACGAACAGCTTTCCGGTGAGATAACCGAATACCAGGTGTATTCCATCATCAGCACGCGGTCGCCAATTCCGATTCCCAAGGCTCCGCCTGAAGCGCCTTCGCCGATCACGATGCAGATTACCGGCACCTTAAGCACCGCCATTTCCAACAGGTTGCGGGCGATGGCTTCCCCCTGACCCCTTTCTTCCGCTTCCAGGCCCGGACTGGCGCCGGGCGTGTCTATAAAGGTGATGATGGGGCGGTTGAACTTCTCTGCCAATTTCATCAGGCGCAAGGCTTTGCGGTAACCTTCCGGATTGGGCATACCGAAGTTGCGGAACTGTCGCTGTTTGGTATTGCGCCCTTTCTGATGGCCAATCACCATAACGCTTTCGCCTTCGATACTGGCAAAACCGCCGACCATGGCTTTATCGTCTTTCACATTGCGATCACCATGCAATTCCACGAAGTCGCTGCAGATATTT
>JBKDBI010000390.1:0-2831 GCA_046314695.1 Bacteroidota bacterium
CAACATTTACCGTTTCCGTACCAACCTGGCCCGGGCCCTCAGTTACGGCGCGGAATGGTACCTCGAATGGGCGCCGTTGCGGAAGAGCAACCAATGCGATTGGGCCCTCAGCTTTTTCATCAGCCAGAGTTTCAACCGTTCGCGCTACATATCCAGTCCGGAGCGCAATGTGCAAGGCAAGACCCTCGAATACGCGCCCACCTTTGTATCGCGCAGCGGAACGCAGGTGCAATACCGCAACTGGAGTCTGTCTGTCACCCACCATTACACTTCGCTGCAGTACGCGGATGCTACGAATGCGCGGTATACGCCGACGGCGACTGCCGGCACGATACCGGCCTGGTGGGTAGCCGACGCATCGATGGATTACAATTGGAAGCGTATTTCCTTGCGTCTTGGGGTGAACAATGCCTTCAACCGCTCGTATTTCACGCGGCGTGCTGATAGCTATCCGGGGCCGGGCATCATTCCGGCCGAGCCGCGGAATGTATTTGTCGGATTGCGGATAGGGTTTTAGGAAGAGGATATGCGACCCGGGAAAACCTTGTATTGGGTCTCCGGGTATTTGAGAAGGCCATCTTTTCAAGAAACAATCCCATGAAAGGTTCACGCAGAGACCGCAAAGGGGAAAACACGCAAAGACCGCAGAGAGGACAGACTCCAAATGTCTTTGCGCTCTTTGCGTGCTAACCCAATCTGGACGAAGCTTGGAAGTATAAAATGTTTGCAGAAATACGTTGCCAGTTGGCTGTCTTTGCGCGCTTTGCGTGAAACAATCCTATGAAAGGTTCACGCAGAGACCGCAAAGGGGAAAATACGCAAAGACCGCAGAAAGAGTGGTGACGGGTTTTCTTTGCGCACTTTGCGTGCTAACCCAATCTGGCCGAAGCTTGGAAGTATAAAATGTATGCAGAAATACGTTGCCAGCAGGCTGTCTTTGCGCACTTTGCGCGAAACAATCCAATGAAAGGTTCACGCAGAGATCGCAAAGATCGACGATGCATGAACCGCGCCGCGGGCAAAGGCCGAAAAGCATTTATTTCGCGGCTGTGTATTCTCTCCTGCTTCGGATGCTCTTCCTGCTGCCGCCGGAAAAAGCGCACCATGTGACGATGGCGCTGCTGAAACTGGCCCTGGCTATGCCCTTGCTCAGTACCTTCCTGCGCAAGCGCTGGAAAATGAGAGGAGAAGCGGTGACTTTGGCCGGACTGCAATTCCCGAATGCCATCGGACTCGCAGCTGGCTTTGATAAAGATGCACGCTACCTGGACGAGCTGGAGGCCCTGGGCTTCGGGCATGTGGAAGTGGGAACAGTAACACCCAAACCCCAGTCCGGCAATCCGAAACCACGCCTTTTCCGCCTGGTGCAAGACAAGGCCCTGATCAACCGCATGGGCTTCAACAACGGCGGCATGGAAGCCATGGCCCAGCGCCTCGAAGCGCGCAAAAAAGGTGCAATGCTGGTTGGCATCAATATCGGCAAGAACAAAGACACGCCCAATGAAGCCGCTGCCGACGATTACCTGCTCTGCTTCCGCCGGCTCTATGCCCTGGCCGATTACCTGGTAGTGAACGTCAGCTCGCCCAATACGCCCGGCTTGCGCGCCCTGCAAGACAAAGAACCCCTTACCCGTTTGCTGCAAACCTTGTTGGATGAACGCCAACAATTCGTTGCAGCCGGACAAGCCTCCAAACCGCTGCTGCTGAAAATTGCACCCGATCTGAGCGATACCCAACTCGATGAAATCGCCGAACTGAGCCTGGAAACAGGCATCGACGGTTTGGTGGTCAACAATACCACCCTTTCCCGCGAAGGGCTGCGAACGCCCAAACAGGAAGTCGATGCCATTGGCGCCGGCGGACTCAGCGGCGCGCCCCTCACGCAACGGGCCCACACAGTGTTGCAATACCTGCGCGGCCGCCTTCCGGAATCCTTTCCCATCATCGGTGTCGGCGGGATCATGACGGCAACCGATGCCCTGCAACGCAGGCAATCCGGAGCCCGCCTGGTGCAATTGTATACCGGATTCGTGTACGGCGGTCCGGATTTGGTGCGTGCCATCAGCACCGCCCTGGCTGCCCGGCGCAATGCGTAAATGACCATTCCCATGCCCCTCCATCCAAACGAACTCGAACAACAAGGTTTCACCCGGCTGGAATCGCTGAACCACCAGGAACTGATTCCTTTCGTACGGCGCTATCTCGGCAAACACACCCTGCCCACGGTATTTTACTTTGTCTTCAATGTGGTGGCCTTCACCGGCTTGCTTTGGATGCTGTTCGACCGGAATGCCGGCGATGCCGGGCTGGGAACGCGCATCTTATTCATTTGTTACGGATTCTGCATTTCCTTTCTCGTGATACCGCTCCATGAAGGCATCCATGTGCTGGCCTACCGCATGTGTGGAGCCAAACAGACTTCGCTGGCGGCCAATTGGTCGAAATTCTATTTCATAGCCCTCGCCCATGAATTTGTGGCCGATGCGCGTGCGTTTCGCTTCATCGCCCTGGCTCCTTTTGTGGTCATCAGCACCTTGTTACTGGTTCCGGTTGTCTTCGGCGGACTGCTGACCGGACTGATGTTCACAGGGGCGTTGTTTGCACACGGGTCGATGTGCGCCGGCGACTTCGGTTTGCTCGGTTATTTCGCAACCCATAAGGATCAGGAAATCCTGACGTACGATGATGTGGAAAATGGCATTTCGTACTTCTACGGCCGCAAGCGCGTCAATAAGGTAGCTTAGATTTTTTGCCAGCGAATCCGCTGCGTTCCTTTACCCGATTGCAACTCCAGCCAGTACATGCCTGCCTGTAAATTCCGGATATCGAGT
>JBKDBI010000391.1:0-4976 GCA_046314695.1 Bacteroidota bacterium
GCGCTACTGCGAAAAGGTGTTACGCGGCACTATCGACGACCCTAACACCTTCGCCCTGATCTACACCCTAGACGAAGGCGACGATTGGATGGATGAAAGCAACTGGATTAAGGCAAATCCAAATTGGGGCGTATCGGTTCAGCCGAAAAAGCTGCGCCAGGATTTCCGCGAAGCGAAAGAAATGGCTCATAAGGAAGTCGAGTTCAAAACCAAGTATCTGAACATCTGGACGGACACGGCGGTAACGTGGATACCGGATCGGGTTTGGATGCATGGCGGGCAACCGTTCACAATGGCCGACCTGGCAGGCATGCAATGTTACGCCGGGCTTGACTTAGCATCCACCGGCGACTTCACCGCGTTTGTCCGAGCGTTCACGGACGGCGACCGCATGTTCATCCTGCCAACGTTTTTTCTGCCCGAGGATGCCATATCCAAACGGACAGACGGCACGGGTGACGCTATCCGGCAATGGGTGCGGGATGGGCACATAATTGCAACCCCGGGCGCTGCGACCGATTACCGGTACTTAGTGGATTACATCAAAGAGCAGCACGGCGTGCATCCGATTGAGCAGATCGCCTATGACCGTTGGAACGCTACGCAGCCAGTTGCGATGCTGAAAGAATCAGGGCTGAACATGGAGCCGTTCGGCCAGGGCTACGCGATGATGAGCGCCACGACAAAAGAGGTGGAAAGGCTGGCGAACAGCGCGGCCATAATGCACGGCGGAAACCCGGTACTGCGCTGGCAGATGGGCAACGTCATGCTCACCAAAGATCCGGCCGGCAATATCAAAGTGGACAAATCCAAATCCGGCGATAAGGTCGACGGAGTGGTGGCTATGGTTATGGCAATGGGGTGCGTACTGAATGCAGGGCTAACGGATAAGCCTGCAGAGTTTTTTGTCTTCTAAAATACAGGCTATGCAAAACCTATGGATACGTGAAAATTTCTTTGCGGAGTATTACCGGCAGCTACCGCGCGCGGCCAACTACCGCGAAGCCTACGAAGCCGTCGAGGTGCAATGCGAGCGGCAGAATGGCCGCCGCAAGTATGCCGACTACGACAGCTTCAGGCAGGTTTTGCGCCGGTACGTTGCAATGCAAAAGCAAAAAAGGTAACAATGTTACACCCTGGATAATTGCGCGTGCTGCAAATTTGTACCCGTGCAACTGCTGGGACTGAAAATTACCCGCGCAGCGTCAGGTCTTACACCTGAGCGCCGGTCATCGCTTGCCGCTCCTACGCAGTTTTTACTGGATGCTATCCGCTCCCTAATGGGTGGGGAAGGAGTAGCGGTCACTGAACAAACAGCGCTATCACTGGCGGCCGTGCAAACGTGTGTTAGGGTAATAGCAGAATCGGTGGCAACTATGCCGCTGCGATTTTACCGCGACGATTTCGGAAACAAAACGCCTGACAATGCGCATACCTTAGCGTACCTGATTAACGAACCGAACCCGATGCAAACCCGGTTCGATTTTATTAGCTGGACGGTATCGCAGCTGAAGATGGGCGGTAACGCTTACCTGCGCATCCACCGCGACCCAATCACACAGCGCCCTAAGATGCTGGAGCCTATTGGCTACAAACGGGTAGAGGTTAAGCAGTCGCCAGGGCTGAACGTTTTTTACAAAATAGAGGGCATTGACCAGCCGGTACCGGCAACCGAGATATTGCATTTTAAAGGGCTGACCAACGGCGACCCCCTGACCGGAATCAATCCAATACGCACACATGCTGAAAGCCTCGGAGTAACGCTCGGGGCACAGCGCGCGTCGGCGCGGTTTTATTCAAAAAATGCCGCGCTCAAGTGGGGCATCAAATGGCAGGGCGCGCCCCTTAAACCTGAGGAAGCAAAGAAACTAAAAGACACGTTTACCGACGTGCTGCAGGGCGGCGACGCGGTTACTGTTATACCTCACGGGTCGGAATTGCAGCAGCTCAACCTTACCCCAGAGGAGGCTGAATTTATCGCAACCCGCCGGTATGGTGTGGAAGATATCGCGCGCATTTTTGGCGTGCCGGCGTACATGATTGGCGCCGATACGCAGGGGATAAAATCCAGCGTAGAACAGCAGGCGCAAGACTTTTATACGCAAACGATTCTCCCCATCGTTACGATGATGGAGCAAGAAATGAAGCGGAAACTTTTGCGCGAAGACGAAAAGGGAACGTACTATTTTAAGTTCGTCTTTAACAGCCTGCTCAGGGCCGACGCTAAAAGCCGCGCGGAATTTTACAACATGGGTATCCGGGGCGGTTGGCTTTCCCCTAACGAAGCGCGCAGCCTGGAAGACTTTAACGCGCAAACCGGCGGCGACACTACTTATACCGAATCAAACCTTGTGCCGTCTGACATGATGCGCCCGTGGATACAATCGAAGATTGACGCGGCGCCGCAAGCTGAGGAACACAATAATAACGACGATGGGAACAATTGAAAAACGAACCATAACCGGCACGGTGGCGCTGCGCATGAAAGACGGCGAAGAATGGCCGGAATACGTGGAAGGCGTAGCAGCCGTAACCGAACAGCGAACCGATATAGGCTGGTTCGAGGAAGAAATTGCGCGCGGCGCTTTCGACGAAGCCCTGAAGGTTTCCGACATCCGGGTACTGGGTAACCATGACCCGAATCAGATGTTAGGCCGTACATCGGCTAAGACGGCTGAAGTATGGGTCGACGGTAACGGCAACCTTGCCTATCGGTTCACGCCCGACCTGGGCAACCCGACGCATGTAAGTTGGGTGCGCTCAATCCAACGCGGCGACATCAGTCAAAGCAGTTTTGCGTTCACCATTGCGCGCCAGGGTTCGGAGTGGATTGACAGCGATAAGTACGGGCGCGAAGGAACCCGCCGCATCATGCGCATCGGGCAGTTGTATGACGTCAGCCCTGTGACTTATCCGGCTTACGAAGGTACGGCGGTGGGAACGCGCGATGCAAACATCGAAGCCGAGCGCGAAGCGATCAGGGCCGAACGTCAGGCCGCCGCAGATAAGCAGGAAAGCGCTAAACAGCAAATCCTCGACACATTCAAAAAGACAATACAGAAATGAAACAATTGAAAGAAAAGCGCGAGCAGCTCGCAACCCTCCGGGCCGAGCTTGCCGCCCTCGCTGGTCTGGATAACCTGACCGACGAGCAGATCAGCCGCGCTGCTGAAGCAGCCGCCGAAGTTGACGCCCTTAACGCCGACATCGAAAAACTGGAAAAGGTTCAGCGTTCCCTCGCAACCGCCCCTGCCAACTTCACTACCGGCACCGGCGAAGCTGAAGAAAAGCGCAAAGCCGCTGAAGCGTTTAGTTTCAAGCGCGCCCTGAACGACCTGAGCAAAAACCGTCCGGTTACCGGATTGGAGCGCGAAGTAAGCGACGAAGCCGCCGCCGAAAACACCCGCGCCGGATTGACTACCGCCGGCGGGCTGGCCCTGCCGATGTGGATGGTACTGCAGCGCTCGAAGGCTAACCGTCAGAAGTTGGAAAAGCGCGACATCACCGCCACCGGTGGCAGCTCCATCACTGAAGGCGGCGGAAACGTTGCTACCAACGTGGGCAGCATCCTCGATGCGCTGGAGCCTTTCATGATCCTGCAGCAGTTGGGTGTTCAGACGTTCGGCAACCTTACCGGCAACCTGCGTTTCCCTGCCAACACTACCGCCCCGAGCGCAACGTGGGAAGGCGAAACCGATGCCGCTGCAGAATCTACTCAGACATGGGCCAACCGTACCCTGAGCGCAAAGCGCCTCGGTGCGTTCATCGACGTGTCAGACCAGATCCTGCTGCAGTCAAGCAACAGCCTTGACATGTGGATTATGGACTACCTGCTCCGCGCCGGCGCGGTGACTCTCGAGCGTGCTGCGATCAACGGCGGCGGTTCCAACGAACCTACCGGCATCATCGCGAATAGCGACGTAACCGTGACATTTGCCGGCAACGCTGCCAGCAACAGTACCAACGCTACCGGCGCTAATCAGGTCTATGCCGACTGGGTGAACCTGTATAAGGCCGCAATGGTGAACAACGGAACCATGAACAACCTTGCCTACATCACCACTCCGCAGGTGCATGCCGACGCGATGATTCGCCCCAAGCAGACCAACGGGGTCGAGGGTAATTTTATCGTTACTCAGGCCGGCGTTAGCCCGACCGGGTTTCCGGTGTTGGCATCCAATACCGTACCCTCAACCCTGACCAAATCCACAAGCTCCGACCTGAGCGCGCTTATCTTCGGCGACTTCAGCCAGCTTGCCCTCGGGTCATGGGGTAACCCTATCCTGGTGCGTGACGAATACACTCAGCGCGTTAACGGCCTGCAGCGCTTCCACTTCATCAACTTTGTTGATGCGCTGGTACTGCAGCCTAAGGCGTTCGCGGTGTGTAAAGACATCGACGCAACAACCCCCGCCTAAGTGAACGGAGGACAGCCGCAGTGAGTGTGGCTGTCTTCCTTCTGCTATCCGGTAGGGGGCGGCATTCTAAACCGTGGCCCTATGGTCGTTCGATGCGACCGCCGGAACAAATCCGAAAGGTATGAAAAGAGTTAAATGGGTAATAAACCCGGCGGCCCTGCGCATGTGCTACAGCACCGGCGAAGTAGTCGAGCTGCCGGATAGCTTGGCAGATAGCCTGCTGGATAGCGGCGCCGTGGAGCTTGTAGCAGCCGACGAACCGGAGCCCGAAACGGCTACAGCCAAAACCAAACCTGAAACCGCAACCGCAAAACCACAGCGCAAACGTTAACCATGCACCGCCGCATCGTCAGCCAAATTCACGCAAGCCAGTCCTATATATCACTTGAGGATGTGAAGGCGCATCTGCGCGTAGTCAACACAGACGAAGACGCCTACATTGCGGCCCTGCTGGACGTTGCCTTCGATGCGGTGGAGCAGCACCTTACCTATCCGGTACGGCTGACCCGTGTGCAATACACGGCTTACTCATGGACGGGCAGCGTATTTATCCCGGGC
>JBKDBI010000392.1:0-7563 GCA_046314695.1 Bacteroidota bacterium
GCCGAATACCAGGAGTATGCCAAGCAGGGGCAGCCAGATGCGCTGTTGGTATTGCATCCACATCCACCAAACAAGCAGGGCATAGACCGGAATCCAGAAATAGTGATGGCTGGCCAGCGACATGATGCCATCCAACCAGCCTGCGCTCAGTTGTTGGTTGATGAGGACAAACAATTGTTCATCGAGTGCTTGTATGGATTGCATGAACGACATCTCAGCAAACTTCGGATATCAGGATGATACGCGGAGATGTATCGGGCTCAAAAGCGTTCAAGTGATAATCGCCCAGTATTTCCCTTACCCGGAACCCGGCTTGTGCGTGCAGCGCGGCCAGTGTTTCGGGTTTAAAAATTCGCACTTGTTCGCGGAACGCATGGGTTTCCGTACCATCGATAACCTCAATTTCCTTGTAGATGAAGGGTTCGCGGTAGTATTTATGAATCCGGAACTGCAGTGTTGCTTTTTCAACGGTCTCTTTCATTGGCAGTTGAGAAAGCAGCGGCAGGCCATTTAGATAGTCCTGAATAAAAATACCGCCTGGTTGCAATACGGCACGGATTTGCTGCAAAGCGCGTAAATCATCGGCCGGATCATCGAAGTACCCAAAGCTTGTAAAAAGATTGAAAGCAGCCTGGTATGGCCCTGCGGGAAGGGCATCGCGCATGTCTTGGGTATGGTAATGAATGGAATCGGGGCCTTTGGATATGGCGATGCCGATGCTTTCGCTGCTGAGATCGATGCCGGTAACAGCTAGTCCGAGCGCATGCAAGGCCCTGCTGTGGCGTCCGTTGCCGCAGGCGATATCAATTACAGCTGCGCCGGAATTGAGTTGCAGTTTCGCGCACAAGGCAGCCAGAAACTCATGGGCTTCGGTTTCGTCGCGATGACCATAAAGGGTGTGGTAGTATGCGGTATTGAACCAATGCGCAAACCAATCCTGCTGCTCCATTGCGCAAAAATCGCGATTGGAAACGTGGTATGACAGGTGTGAAGGCAAGAACAAGGAAAGATTATGAAAAGATTAATGCAACGTAACGCCAGCGTAACAGAATCCTTACGCAGGGGTGCTTTTCATTCATAATGGCGTAACAGGTCGGGGCGTGTTTTGCACTTGAAAAACCTGCCTGTTAAAAATGAAAAACTTTCTTGCATTCCTGCTGCTGTTTGTCGTCTCCGGCATGCTGCATGCACAGAATGGTGTCATCACCGGCGTAGTGCAGTCGAGCGATGGCCGCAATCTTCCCTCGGTGTCGGTGAAAGCCCGGGGAACGGAACTTCAGACGGAAACCAATCTGGAAGGCCGTTACCGCCTTGAACTCCCCCCCGGCAAATACGTAGTTGTTTTTTCGCTCAAGGATTTTGAAGAGGAAAGCTACAGCGTAGAGGCTGTGCAGGGTGAGGAGATCTATCAGAATGTATTGATGACCGCCTCACAAACGATGGAAGGTGTGCGCATCCGTGTAAAGTCCAAGCCACAGCCTGCCACTGCCGCCGGTGCCATTCAAACCAAGCGCATCACACCGCAGATGGTGGAAGTGCTGAGCATCGAAGACATGAAGAAGGTGAATATCCGCACTACTGCCGACGCGTTGAAGCGTATTCCCGGTGCCACCATCATGGAAGGCAAGTTTGCCAATATCCGCGGCATGTACGACCGCTACAATGCCGGTTACCTCAATGGCGCACCGCTGCCCAGCACGGAAAGCGATCGCAAGGCATTCAGCTTCGACGTTATCCCCGCCAACATGATCGACAATATCATGGTAATCAAGTCTGGGACACCCGATCTGATGGGCGACTTCGGCGGAGGCATCATCCGCATCAATACACGCAATATCCCAACAAAACTTACCCAGAATCTGAGTCTCGGTTTCCAATATAACTCCATCACCACGATGCGGGATATTGAAGCATTTTCCACCCAGACCAGCGAATTCTTTGGTTTGCCCGGCAGCCAGCGCCAGATTCCGGCACTCGACGGTGACCTTTACGGCAATGCCAATCCGGCACGCAATGCATCAGAAAGCCGTAAATTCAACCACGACTGGAAGATCAACAAGATCAATCCGATGCCCGGCCCGCGCTTCAATTACACGATTGGCGTTCCGTTCAAATTGTCGCGCGGTCGCAAACTCGGTCTGATCGCCAGCGTGAACTATTCTCTCACCAACCGCTACTCAGACGGCGTCATTAACCGGAATGACCTTGGCGACAACCGTCAGCTTTCCAGCTACAACGACCGCCTGTACAATTTCAATGTGCAGAGTGGTGGCTTATTCAATGTATCGTATGAAATCAGCAAGCGCAGCCGGATCGACTGGAAAAACCTGTATAACCTCAACTACGACGCCGCCAGCACCCTGCGTACCGGTGTAGCCGATGTGGACAATGGATTGAATGCAGAAGCCTATGCCAATCAGGTGAATGCCAACCGACTTTACAGCACCCAGGTGAATGGCACACATACGGTAGCCAATAACAAAGGCAACCTCACATGGATGCTCAATTACGGTTCCACGCGCCGCCGCATTCCGGATTACCGCATTGCCACCTATGGCCTCATCGATGGTGAACGTTATCTTATCCTGAACGACTTCTTCAATGCAGGTTCGGGTCGGTTTTTCAGCGATCTGACTGAACAAACCCTGAGCGGAGGCGTCGATTACCAGCATACTTTCAATACCGGTAAATTGGTTACCAATGCCAAGACCGGTGTGTTTGTGCAACAACGCGACCGTGTATTTGCCAGCCGTGAATTCGTATATGGGCCGGTAGGCAAGACCATCACATCCCGGAATACGCCTGAGGTTGATCTCGCTGCGGATAACATCCGCGACGACGGAATCTACTTCGTTGAAAAGACGCGCCGCGACAAAGACTCTTACGATGGAACCAGCTCCCTGAGCGCAGTTTACCTGATGATGGAGCACAGCTATCCGCTCTTCAGCGTGGCAAAGAAGCCATACATGCTGAAAGTGATCTACGGCGCGCGCATTGAGCAGTTTGAACAGAAGCTATCCAACGCCTATTTCCGCGATGTGTTGAAACAGCCTTTAGCAGAACCCGGTCTGCAAACCGATGTGCTTCCCTCGTTGAATATTCAATTGCCTGTTTCACAGCGCAGCTCCTTCCGCCTTTCCTACTTCAAGAGCCTGAACCGTCCGGAAATGCGTGAATTGGCACCGTTTGCATTCTACAACTTCAACATCAACTCGGAATTTCTGGGGAATACCACCCTCAAACGGGCTGAAATCCACAATTTCGATGCGCGTTTTGAAATCTTCACGGGTGGAGAGAATATGATTTCGGCAGGTGTTTTCCGCAAGGAAATTATCAATCCGATTGAGTTCTCGCTCAATACCGGTCAGGCACTTATCCGCACCTTCGATTATAAAAACGCTTCAAGGGCCGACGTGATGGGCCTTGAGATCGAAGCGCGCCGCAAACTTGACTTTCTGTCTGAATTGCTGCTTCCCGGTGTATTCAATAACACGGTGTTGTATGGAAACCTGGCCATTATCGACTCAAGGGTGGATATCATTGGCCTCGACGGCGACAGTTACACGCGCCAGTTACAAGGGCAAAGTCCTTTCGTAGCCAACGTTTCACTTTTCTACGAAGACCCCAAGACCGGTTGGGTGTTCAATACCAGCTTCAACAAGCTCGGATCCCGGATTGCCTACATCGGCGTACCGGAATCGGTTCAGTTGTTTGGTGGCGATATCTTCGAATTCGGCCGCGGAGTCTGGGATATTCAATTGGGCAAGAATTTCAAGAAACAGGGAACGGTTCGCTGCACGTTCGGCGATATCCTCGCACAGAATGCAGTTTTCTACCAGGATCTGGACAAGAACAATCGCTACGACAAAACCAAGGATAACACATTGTTCAGCTTTACCTATGGCCGCACAGTAACCTTGTCGTACAGCTTTAACTTCTGATCGTCATTTTTATAAGCACGCACCTTCCATGCCTGAAGGTGCGGAAGGTTTAACAGGCAAAAGAAGCGCGGCCCAGGCCGCGTTTCGTTTTTTGGGGTTGGCAGTTCTTATTCATCGATGTGACGCCATTGTTAAGCCGCACATCCCAACCCTTAACCGCTATTTAACTCCGGCTTCAAACGGGCGTAATGGCCGGGCAGGTGCTTTGCAAATGAAAAGAACAATACAAACCTCACCATGAAAACCATTTCAAAACTCGCAGCACTGGCAGCTTTCAGTCTGACCGCGCTGCAAGCACAGGCTCAGTTCTTCGAGCAGGTTGATTTCATCGGAGCGCTCAGCTCGGATGCTTCCAAAGACTGGACTGCCGGTTGGACGAACTTCAATCCCAAAGCTGCCAATTATCCTGCCGCCACTGACACAACTACATTGAACGGTGTGGATGGAAGCAACGGTAAGAAGACCATCTCCGCGAACCTCACCCTCAACGCCTCAACGGTATATCTGCTGAAAGGTATGATTGTAGTTCCTGATGGTGTTACGCTGACCATCCCTGCCGGCACAGTAATCCGTGGCAAAGCCAATCTGCAGGCTTCTCCCATCAACTACGCTACCCTCGTTGTAGAACGCGGTGGTAAGCTCGTTGTAAACGGTACAGCCACCAATCCGGTTGTCTTTACCAGCTGGAAGACTACAGGCCGCGATCGCGGCGACTGGGGCGGTATCGTAATCAGCGGCCGTGCCCGCAACAACCAGGGCAGCGATGTTCAGATTGAAGGCTTCAACAACGTTTCTTTCGACAACCAACTTGCTAAGCATGGTGGCAGCGACGACAACGACAACAGCGGTGTGCTCAAGTACATGCGCATCGAGTTTGCCGGTCTCGCCTTCGAACCCAACAAGGAAGTAAACAGCCTGACCCTCGGTTCAATAGGCCGCGGCACAGAGATCGCATACGTACAAACTTCATTCGGTAACGACGACGCGTTCGAATGGTTCGGCGGAACTGTGAATGCCAAGCACCTCGTTTCTTACATCACTACAGACGACGATTTCGATTGTGATTTCGGTTTCAGCGGTGGAGTTCAGTACGGTATTGCCGTGCGTGACACTGCTTACTACGACCTCACCTGGAACGCCACCAGCGGTGGTTCTACCAGCGAATCTTTCGAATGCGATAACGATGCAGGAGGAAGCGCCAAGCAGCCCTACACTTCCCCCGTATTCAGCAACATCACTTGCATTGGTCCTATCCCGATGGGTTCTACCTATGCTTCACTCAGCACCGTATCCAAAGGCGCTTTCCGCCGCGGTGCACGCCTGCGCCGCAACAGCCGCGTAAGCATAGTAAACTCGATCTTCATGGGCTATCGCAACATGGTCATGTTCGACGGTGACTCGGTTATGCTGGCTTCAGGCGTGCCTACCGCGTCTTTCCCGAACACCACCACCGGCATGATCTTCCGCAACAACCTTATTGTGAATTCTGCAGCCGGTTTTGCACCTGCATCATCTACGGCCAACGGTCTGGTTGAAGTTGCTTCTGCAAACGCTGCGCTGCTTCCTTCTTTCGACGCATGGATCAAAGACGCACAGAACGCCAATAAAATCGACGTAGTGCCTTACACTGCCGGTACTGTACTTGTTGATCCCACCAACCGCACCGCGCCCAACTTCCGTCCGGTAGCCGGTTCACCTGCCCTGAGCGGTGCTTCCTTCAGCTACAACCGCCTGACTCCTTATGGCGTACTGAACGGTTACCGCACACTGGAAAGCGCAAGCAATATCATGAGCTATCCTAACCCCGCCACCGGTTTCACCACCCTCAGCTTCAGCAACAGCCAGCCTTTCGCTGCTGAGATTGTGATCACCGACATGCAGGGCCGCGTAGTGCGCAGCCTCGGCAGCCGTAACTTCGGTACCGGCAACCAGCAGGTAGAAGTGAAGCTTGAAGGACTGACCAACGGCATGTACTTCATCAACCTGAACGCTGCCCAGGGCCGCATCAGCCACCGCATCATGGTTGCCCGTTAATCTGGCAACACCGCATAAACAACATTTCAATTTGCTTGAAAGGGCTGCCTCCGGGTGGCCCTTTCTGTTTTTACAGTGCATTAGTTTTGAAAAAATATCATCCTGCTGTAACCTTTGGCAGGATCAACCCGTTTTACCCCCGCAAAGCATGACGGCCCAGGAGTACAACCAATGTGTGGACCAGCATTCCAATGCGCTGTACCGCTTTGCGCTGCACCAGCTAAAAGATCAGGACGAAGCGCAGGAGATAGTGCAGGTGAGTTTCGAAAAGCTGTGGATCAAGCACCGCGATGTGCAGTTCGAAAAAGCCAAAAGCTATCTCTTTACCACTGCGCACCGGGCCATGATCGATTTCTGGAGAAGGCAACAACGCACCACCCAACTCACCGAAGCGATGGAAAACAGACCCGCACCTGCAACGCCGGTTTACAAAGGCCTGAAGGAAGTGCTGGAGAAGGCACTGGCAGCGCTGCCTGAGATTCAGCGAACCGTTGTGCTGCTCCGCGACTATGAAGGGTATAGCTACGAGGAGATAGGGGAGATAACCCAATTGAACGAAAGCCAGGTGAAGGTATACATCTTCCGGGCCAGGCAAAAAATGAAAGAAATGATCGGATCTCTGGAGGCCGTATTATGAATACCAAAGAAGAAATGGAACTGAAGGTGTTTGAGTTGCTGGAAGGCAATCTCAGCGCTGAGGAAGCAAAAGCAGTGGAAGCGTTGATACAGCGCGACCCGCATTGGGCTCGTGAGTTTCGCCTCATGCAGCTTACGTATCTGCAGGAAGCGGAGGCAGAAAAAACCGTATTCCCGCATCCGGACAAGCTGTACCGCAGCGCGGCCACGCGTTTTCTGATACCGCGCCGCGCCTATTACTGGACAGCCGCTGCCGCTGTCACCCTCCTCGCCATTGGTTTCTGGTTGCGCCAGCCATTACCTGCAGTGCAGTTACCCGTTGCAGCCAAGGTTGAAAGTGTAGAAACCAAACAACCCGCCGCAACAAAGCTTCCCGCAGTTGCGCAGCTGAAGCCGGTCGTTCAATCACCTGCTGCTGTCGCTGTGAACCGGAACAAACCCGAAACCAAAGACAGCGTTATGCCGGTTGTTGTACCAGAAGCCGTGGTTCAGTCTGATGTGCAATCCATCGCCATGGAAACGGGACTGGATGCCAAAGCGCTCCAAAGTTTGCCGCTGGCTGTGCCGGCCGTTGCCAGTGCACAATCTGTGCGCTTCATCGACGGCAAATACATCCCGGTGAACCAGCGCAAGAGCCTGTATTTCCGCCTGATGAACCAAGGGCGGGAAATGCTGGCCTATATCAGCGACCCGCGCATCCGTTTCGAACGCATGCCGCGCGAAGGCCGCATCGACCGCCTCCGCCTGCGCATCGAAACCGAGCGCATCGGCATCATCGCCACCCTTATCGAATGATCAACCCTATCAATAAAAATCCATTACTTAAGCATACAGGCCATATGAACCGCCCAATCAATTTCCTCAGAAACCTCAGCTTCGGCAGCTTATGCCTGCTGGCAGCAGCCGCAACCATCAGCGCTCAGGATACCACGGCTTTCCGCAACCGCCGCGT
>JBKDBI010000393.1:0-2075 GCA_046314695.1 Bacteroidota bacterium
CAAACCCATCCTGCCCTGAGCAGCAGCTGGAGTTTGCGCAATACCGATACCCTCTGTTTTGGCGAACTGAAAACCTGGACTGCTGTTGCAGGCGGCGGAAATCCGGCCCTTGCACAACGCTACCGCTGGTTCGTGAATGGCAAGCCCGCAGGAAACAGTACATCTCTCAGCCTGCGTACAGATACCTTACACAGCGGCGGCAATCTGCCCGAACGTTTGCGCATCCGTTTGCAGAGCGACGACAACTGCACAACGCCCATCCGGGTGCTCGAAGACAGTGTGTGGTTGCGGCCACCCTTGCGTTTCAGTCCGGCCGGATTGCCCGATACACAGGTTTGTTTGTACCGGTCGTTGACTGTAGCCGGCAATACGAGCGGCGGAAGGGCGTACAGCCGCAGCTGGCAATGGCTGGTGAACGGCAATGCAGCGGGGAGTCAACGGAATTTTACTTTCCGGCCTGAGAATTACTACGCCAACAGCGATACCGGTCTGCGGTTTGCACTACGTGCCGTGGTGCGCGATGGATGCAGCCGCCCTGATACCCTGGATTTTCGTGTCTTCACACCCGATACCCTCGCTTTGCAGCTGCCTGCCGATTTCACGCTTTGTCAGGGGCAAACGCGCTTGATCAAAGCGCAGCCAGCCGGCGGCCTGAAAGCGGCTTACCGCTTTAACTGGACGGTCAATCAAAGAACTGCGGGAACCAGCGACAGCTTGCGCTTCAACTTCCCCAATGCCGGCAAACGGGATTCGGTGTATTGGGTTCGCGCGAGCCTTGCGGACGGTTGCTACGGCAGACCAGTAAATGATTCGCTGCGTGTTTTGGTGCGCCGCAATTTGTTGCTCACGCTGAACGCAGACACCCTGCGTTCCCTGCAGGCGGATACCCAGGAAATCTGTTTCGGGCGCAGCCTCACTACCTTCCCGACATCGGCCGGCGGCAGGAATGCGCAACACCGGCTTACCTGGTTTGTGAACGGAACCAGGGTTTCCGACTCCGCACGCTTAACGTTTGGACCAACCCTATATGGGCTGGGCGATGGCAAGCGATACCTCGTCAAAGCCAGGTTAGAGGACGCGTGCAGCATTGGAGCCGACTCTGTTCAGCGTCTGATCCGCGTTTTGGATCCGCTTTCGGTTCAATCCACCGCCGATACCACACTTTGTTTCGGGCAAAACCTCGGGGTCAGCGCGCGTGCTTCCGGCGGCCTGGCCACCGCCCGCCTGCTTACCTGGTACGCCGGCAATACTGCACTTGGTTCCGGACCGCAATTGACCACCGGAAAGCTTTACCGCGACACAGTTTTCAGCGTAGTGCTGACCGACGGCTGCACGCGGCCTGCCGACACATTCCGCGTCAATGTGCGGATTTTGGCTCCGCTGCAATTGACCGGCCGGCCCGATCGTTTTTGTTACGATACGGCCACAACTATCCGCCTGCAAGGCCAGGGCGGGAAGCCGGCTGCCTACCGATATCGTTGGTTTGAAAACGGAACGGAGCGCATGGCAAATGCAGACAGCCTGCGCGTTGCATCCACACGGATCACAACCTATCAGGCCATTTTGGAAGACGGCTGCAGTGAACCGTCTGACACCCTAACGATCCGCCTTTCGCCCAGGCCGCGCTTCAACCCTGGATCCTATGCTGACACGAGCTGTGCGCCCTACACGCTCCGATTAAACCCCACTTCGCTCAGCGGCGAACCCTACAGTTTCCGCTTCCGGTATGGCAATCAGGACTTGCCATTGACGGCGGGCCGTGTATTTGAGGCCGGATCGCATGTGGTGCTGGCGATAGGAGCGGACGGATTGGGCTGTGCGGATACACAGTTGCTGCGTTTCCTGGTTCATCCACGTCCGGGTTCTGCTTTCCGCTGGACTCCTGAATCGCCTGACCTCGACAATCCGCTGGTGCGTTTTGTGCCGCTCGATGCACGCCCGGAATGGCGGCGCAGCTGGTTTGTGCAGAATCGCCTGATTGGGACCGAAGTCAGTCCGGAATACCTTTTTGAGGACACGGGGTTCTACCGCATCCGGCTTGTCGCACGGAACGTGGAAGGCTGTTCAGATACAAC
>JBKDBI010000394.1:0-2134 GCA_046314695.1 Bacteroidota bacterium
CGGATAGCCTCAAACAGAACCTGCAACAGGTTCTGGCGCTGCCTGCACCGGCCATTGAGTGGCTGCTGATGCTGTGGAACGCGATCCAGGTCTTTGACGACGTGGCAGACGGCGATCCAGTCGAGCGCAGCGATCTGAATGCCGCCATCTGGAACACCCTGGTGGCGATGAATCAAAACACCTTCTTCCTGCAGAATTCCCCTGTCCTGGTGCCATGCGTGGCATCCATGGTCTTGAAGTGGCAAGCATCCGACCGCGTCGAGCGTGCCGGGCTTGCCGATGCACGCTCCTATATGTGGCGTGCTGGGTACTATGACGTGGTCTTGATGGCCATGCAGCTTTGCCATGGCGCGAAGTTTGCCAACGAAAATGCCCACTTGGTCATGGAGCTGTATGGCGAGACATTTGAAGAATACATGAAGGAGTTTGGCCATGCCTGATCCAATTACCGGCTTAATCGTCGGCGGCACACAGCTCGTCGGCGGCCTGATGCAAGCCGACGCAGCAGGTGAAGCTGCTGGCGTCCAAGCAGCAGCCAGCGAGGCTGGCATCGCAGAACAACGTCGCCAGTTCGACATGGTGCGCGAGCTGCTGAAACCCTACGTCGAGGCCGGTGCTCCGGCACTTGCAGCGCAGCAGGCCATGCTTGGCCTTGGAACTCCAGAGGCCGAGGCTGCCCAGATTGCAGCCGCTGAGCGCTCCCCGACATTCCAGGCCATGCTTCGCACCGGCGAGGAAGCCTTGCTGCAGCGTGCTTCGGCCACTGGTGGCCTGCGTGGCGGAAACGTCCAGGCGGCCCTGGCTCAGTTCCGTCCGCAGTTGCTGGCGCAGGAGCTCGAGCAGCGATACAGCCGCCTTGGTGGACTGACTTCACTTGGCCAGCAGTCTGCTGCCGGTGTCGGTACGGCTGGAATGGAAACCGGCTCGGCCATTGCACGACTGCAGGCAGAACGCGGCGCAGCCCTGGCTGGTGGTGAACTTGGAGAGGCCAAGGCTTTCAGCGGAATTTTGAATCTGCCAGCTCAAGTCCTTGGCATGCAATATGGCGCTGGTGGAAAAATGGGACAGCCAGGATTAAGCAACATATTCAGTGACCGCAGACTCAAGAAAAACATTAAGCAAATCGGCACAAGACCCGACGGATTGAACGTTTACGAGTTTGATTACATTTGGGGAGGTGACCGTCAAGTCGGTTTGATGGCCCAAGAAGTGCAGGGTGTTTACCCTGATGCTGTTTCCGAGTCCGGTGGCTACCTGATGGTCGACTACAGCAAAGTCTGAGGACAAAAACATGCCAGCACCATATGACTATTCGATCAATGTCCAAAGCCCATTTGAAGCTGCCATTGGTGGCCTTAAGTTAGGCGCGACCATCGCAGACATTCGCACGCAGCAGGAAGCTGCCGCGAAGGCTGCTGAACGCCAGAACATGCTCACTCAGGGCATGCAGGCGCTGATCAACAACCCGAACCCGACTGCACGCGACTTCACCAACATCGCCATGCTGCTGCCTGAAAAAGAGGCAGCCAGCATGCGTGCAAACTGGGACACGCTGAACAAAGACCAGCAGGACAACGAGCTGCGTTTCAGCGGTCAGGTTATGTCGGCATTCAGCTCCGGAGCACCGCAGATCGGTGTGAGCCTGCTCCGCCAGAAGGCCGATGCCGAGCGCAACTCTGGCCGCGAAGATCGCGCCAAGGCCTACGAGACCTATGCCCAGCTGGCCGAGACTAACCCAAGCGCTGCTCAGAAGACCATCGGCATCATGCTGGCTGGTGTGCCTGGAGGCGATAAGGTGCTCGAGTCCTCGATCAAGGCACTCAAAGCCCCGGCCGAGGTTCGCACTGGCGAGGCTGGCGCGACCGAGAAGGAGCTGATCACGGCCAACACGCCGACGCGCTTGGCTTTGGAAAACGCCAACACCGGCGCACAGAGTCGCAACATCGACAGCCAGATCGCAGATCGCTCTGGCCGTCTGGCACTCGACCGCGACAAGTTGCAGACTGACGTCGAGATGAAGTTGTTTGAACTCGGCCAGGCTGGAACCAAGCTCGATCCAGACGCACGCAAGATCGTGAACGATGCCACCATCGCTTCCGTCGGCTCGGAGCAGTCTGCTGGCCGCATGCTTGAC
>JBKDBI010000395.1:0-28089 GCA_046314695.1 Bacteroidota bacterium
GAGCAAGGGATTGATATGCTTCAGCTCACCTTTTGACGAGACTGCGGTCGACTTTTTGGAAGGGCTTGGGAGCAGGCTTTACAAGATCGCTTCTTTCGAAAACACCCATTTTCCGCTGATACGCAAGGTGATTGGCACAGGTAAACCGCTTATCATTTCAACCGGAGTAATCGATTGGCCCGAACTGGATAAAACCATGGAGTTTGTGCGCAGTGAAGGCGCTGCTGAAGTTGCGCTGCTGAAGTGTACAAGCGATTATCCGGCAGACCCGGGCGACTCCAATCTGCTGGCAATTCCCAGGCTTACTGAGCGTTACCATACCCTTGCCGGATTGAGCGATCATACCCTTGGCATTGGTGTGGCCATTGCTTCTGTAGCCCTTGGCGCGTGCATTATCGAGAAACACATCACACTGGACAGGAGTGAGGGTGGCGTAGACGCTGCCTTTTCGCTCGAGCCACACGAATTTGCGCAGATGATGAAAGAGCTGGACAACGCCCGGCAGGCCCTCGGTAAACCTGAATTGGTGTCATCTTCAGAAAAATTAAATACTTCTATTTTCAAGCGATCATTTTATGCTAGTAAAAATATCCTTAAAGGGGAAGTTGTTTCAGAAGATAATGTACGCATTATTCGCCCGGCACTGGGTATTCCGGCCAGTGAATTCAGGAAAGTTTATGGTGCCACAGCCAATATTGATATACCGCGCGGCGCTCCTTTGAAATTTGAATTTCTGCAATAATCTTTGCTCTAAGAATCATCATGATTGATATCCGATATTGCAGCCGTTGCGTGTTCCCTGAAACCAAGCCTGATCTCTATTTCGACGAGAACGGTATCTGCAGCGCCTGTCAAGCGGCTGACAGAAAGGTCAATGAGATTGATTGGGATCAAAGAAAAAAAGAATTCTTTGAAATTGTCGATTTCTACAAAAAACCTACAGGCGAAACAGGTTGGGATTGCCTGGTTCCGGTAAGCGGAGGCAAAGACAGCACCTACCAGGCGTGGTTCCTCAAATACGAATGCGGCCTCAATCCTCTTTGCGTTTGTTTCGAAACTACCAGCATAACGGAGTTGGGGCAGAAGAACCTTGACAACCTCTCGGAGATGGGCTTTGACGTGATTTATTTCAAGAAGAATCATCAGGCTTACAAAAAAATGGTAGTGGAGGGATTTAAACGGGTTGGTGATGAAATGTGGCCAAATCATTTGGGCATATTCACTATTCCCGTGGTGGTGGCTGTTAAATTCGGCATACCTCTCATTGTCTGGGGCGAAAATCCACAGAAGGAATACGGCGGACCCCTGGAGAGCATCAAAAACAACACCCTTGACCGGCGCTGGCTGGAGGAGTTTGGCGGGCTGCTCGGCAACCGCATCCAAGACATGATCGGCGTGGACGGGCTGACAGCCCGTGAGCTCACTCCGTATTTTTATCCTGATGAACAAGAACTGAAGAAGATCGGCATCGCGAGTGTTTTCCTAGGACATTATTTTTTCTGGGATGCGCGCCGCCAGTTGGAAATCGTTAAGAAATTCGGTTTTTCCGCAAAGGAAGACGGTCCGGTTGAAGGAACCTACACCAATTACGAAAATCTCGACGAAAAGATGCACGGGCTGCACGACTACCTCAAATTCGTGAAATACGGATTCGGAAGAGCAACAGACCATGCGTGCATAGATATTAGAAACCGTCGGCTGACCAGGGAAGAGGGTTTGGCACTGGTGCAGAAGTATGACGGCAAATACCCGCATTACGGTGTTTCTGAATTCATTAAATATTCTGGAATGAGCAAGGAGGAAATTGATGGCATTATTGATTCATTTACCAATCCACTTCTCTTTCAGCGCGATGAAGATGGCAAATTCCTGCGCGATGAGGAAGGCAATCTCATCCGGAACTACAAAATACATTGAGCACGGTCATCATCAATTACGGCATGGGTAACCTTGCCTCGGTGTCCAAAACGCTGAAGAAAATCGGCGTGGAACATATTATTTCTGAAGATCCGGTAGTAGTCAAAGCTGCAGAAAAACTGGTGCTTCCAGGCGTAGGATCATTCAAAGCCGCCATGGAAAACCTCAATAAAAGCGGCCTTTCCGAAGCAATTCACGAAAGTGTGTCTGCGGGTGCGAAGATGATTGGGATTTGTCTGGGCATGCAACTCCTTGCAAGCACTGGATTTGAGCCTGAACGCTGTAGCGGTCTTGGCCTGATTCCCGGCGAAGTAGTGCCTCTTGATTGCGGACTTCCCGTGCCGCACATGGGATGGAATAACATCCGAATTGTGAATCCGCAATATTTCAATAAATTATCCTATCAGGATTTCTACTTTGTCCACAGCTATCATTTCATAACGGAAAAACCTGAACATGTAGCTGCCACGGTTGAATACGGCACGGAAATTACAGCAGCTGTTCAGAACGGTTCCGTTTTCGGCTGCCAGTTTCACCCGGAGAAAAGCCAGCTAGCCGGGCTGCAGGTACTCCGGAACTTTTTCGCAATGCATGCTTAAGATTAGGATCATCCCCGTCCTTACTTTCAATGGCCTTGCATTGGTCAAAACAAAGAATTTCTCCAACCCGCGCATGGTGGGCAACCCTGTGCAGGCGGCAAGGGTTTTCAACAGCCGTAATGTTGATGAACTTGTGTTTACCGATATTATGGCTTCCGCACAGAACAGGAATATCAATCTTCCCTTTGTCCGTGAAGTTATCAATGAATGCTTCATGCCTGTGACTATTGGAGGAGGTATACGAACATTAGATGATATCAATGGTCTTCTTAAAATCGGTGCTGATAAAGTGCTTTTGAAATCTGTTGTATTAAGCAATCCTGGTTTTATAGGAGAAGCTGCTGCGGTTTACGGCAGTCAGTGCATCAGCGTATCCCTCGACGCAAGTTGGAACAAGGAGCGCAACGCGTATATGGTTTATAACCGGCAGGGCATGGAAGAAGAGGCTGTTGCATTTGCCAGCAGAATGGAAGAAGCTGGTGCAGGTGAAATCATTCTGTCATCTGTAGACCGCGATGGTACCATGGGTGGATTTGATATTCGTCTGGTGGAACAAATCTTGTCGGTGGTGAATATACCGGTCGTGGCAGTAGGTGGTGCCTCGGCGCCTGAAGATTTTTTAAGACTTTTCCGGGAGACCACCGTGAAGGCAGCAGGTGCTTCGAGTATGTTTTACTTCACGCAGTTTACCTCCTATGATGTGAAGAAGCTGCTGAATGATGAAGGATATCCTGCCCGCGTTATTCCAATTGAATCCGCCGAAAGTATAAATTGATTTGTTAAATTACAGGAAACCTCTGTCTGAAGATTGCCGTATGGTGTACGAATGGATCTGCGACCCGCTCACCCGGGCCTCCTCTTTCGGACCGCCGCCCGCAAGTTATGCTGCCCATGAAGCCTGGTACATGAACCGGATTACAGCAAAGAGCGGTGCGTATCTGATTTTTTATCCGGACGACACCCCCGAAAATCCCGCAGGCCAGGTGAGGGTGGATGATCGGGATGAAGGTCTGGTGGTAAGTATCCTTACAGCCCCCGCGCACAGGGGCAAAGGTTATGCATCGGAAATGCTGCAGATACTCGTAAGCCTTTATGGTCAGGGCCTATTTGGAAAAAGGCCGCTACGCGCCTGGATTATGAATCAGAATGCCGCATCCAGAAGAGCTTTTGAAGCCGCGGGTTTTCGTTTTGAATCAAGTACAGATATTGCTGGGATACCCAGCAATTTGTATATATATAACTAAATGAAAGTAGCAGTTTTAAGTTCACATGTGCTCTGGCCTCATCATTATGAAACGGAGCTGGAGATCATGCAGAAACATCTGGATGCCGGAGATGAAGTGATTCAATTGGTATGCAACAGGAGCTTCGGGATATGTGACTCCAATCTGGACCACAGCATGAATAAATGTCTGGTCTGTATATCCCGAAGGGAATGCGGTACCAGTCTGCTCAAAGGGAATATCCAAGTGAAAGACCTGCTCTCCTATGCAGACAGCCAGGCAACGCGCGATGCAGGACAGGTACGGGTTGATTTCGATTCTCTGCTGTCCCTTCAGGAGTATTACATCGGAAATTACCCGATCGGATATGCTGTAGGGTCGACCCTGGTATCCATTTTAAGGGATTCTACCCTGAATATTAGCGAGAACAAGTTAAAAATATCGAACTTCATCAAATACGCTTTTCTTTCATACAGGGCAGCGCAGGTTTTCCTGCAAGACGAAAAACCCGACAGGGTATTTATCTTCAACGGAAGGCTTCCTGTGCCAAGGGCTATGCTGAGTGCATGCAGAGAGAAAGGAATCGATTGTTATGTGCATGAGCGCGGTTACAATTACAAACATTATGAACTCTTCGAGAATAATCTTCCGCAGGATTTAATCTTCATACAGCAATTGATTGAAAAGACGTGGGCGAAAGGTAAAGAGCCGGAGCGTTCGCAAATCGGTTCGGAATTTTTCAATGCTCGTCGAAAAGGACGAGAGCAGGGCTGGTTCTCTTTCGTCGTAGGCCAGAAAGATGGTATGCTGCCGGCTGAATGGGATCCGCAAAAGCACAATATTGTCATCTTCAACTCAAGTGAGGATGAATTCATGAGTTGCACGGATGACTGGAAGAACAAGCTCTATATGAGCCAGTACGACGCCATTCGTCGTATCAGCCGCGATTTGTCGCGAAATCCGGACCTGCGCATTTATCTGCGTTGTCATCCCAATCTTAAAGGTGCTTCAGAGGCGGAAAAACGGGAACTTGAGTCGATGAGAACGGAGCCCCTGTTTTATATCGGTCCGGAGTCGGAGATCTCAACCTATGCTTTGCTCGATCATGCGGATGTTGTGCTTACTTTTAATTCGACAGTGGGCATCGAAGCCACCTTTTGGGGTAAGCCGTCCGTACTCGCCGGACCCAGTCTGTACGACCGGTTAGGCAGCAACTACCTGCCTTCCAGCCATGAAGAGGTACTCAATCTTTTAAGGCGCAGGGACCTGCCTCCCATGCCCAGGGAAGGGGCGATCAAATACGGCTATTATTTCAATTCATTCGGGATACCTTTCTCGTATTTTGAGCCGGAAAACCTGGTGGAAGGCAAATTCCGCGGGAAACTGGTGCTTGCATCCTACAAATGGGACGCAAGAGAGTTGCAACGAAGAATACTTAGAGTGAAAGTCTTAAAACCCCTGCACAATATGCTTCACCGATATCACCTGTCCAAAGTGAAAGCGATTGACTAGCCGCAATGATGCGCTTGACCGAACACGCGGCATTTGAATACTCCTTGTGGTGCTGAGGCATTTTTATCCCCTATAGCTGGATTTCGGCCGAATTCATCAACGGAGCTGTGAGGGCGTTGCGATGTTTTTCGTTTTGAGCATGTACGTTATCGGATTACAGAAGCCGAAGATTGAATACCCATCGGTATTCATGAAGGTTGAGCTGTGGAAGGGAGTTATGAATTTTTATCTGTGGCGATTTCTGTGGTTTATTCCCCTGTACCTCCCTGTCATTCTTGCTGTTTATCTCTTAAATTACATGTGGTTAACTTTTGTCATGCTCCTCGCCGGAATAGCGGGCCGTCTGGTTGCAGGTTGTTATTCCGGGATGGATGGTTATGCGAAGCTTCTGCTGATCTCAGCAATAGCCTGCTTTGCTGCGGGATTGCTGATAAGCCGAATTGACCTTTTGCCGGAAAAATGGCAGAATCCTGCTTCCAGAAGCTGGAGAATGCTCCTGAGTGCAGCTGTGCTCCTGTGCGCGCTTTTTGTTTTTGCCGAATCCTTCTATACAGAAACAGTTTTCTGCAGAATAGCCATGAACATCATGTGTGCATGGCTGATTCTGGTCTGTATTCGCAACAATGTGGAAATCCCACGGTACTTTCCAACCGGGTCCGCACCTATGTTGGGACGCGGAGCTATTCCATTTACGTGTTGCATGGAAAGTCCTGGTAGATTTTATCCTGCTGATCAACAAGGTCGGTCATACGTCTTTGCAGTTGCCCGGCGGATGGCAATATTTCGGAATGAAGATGGTAGGTGTCCTGCTGATCTCTGAATTTGCCTATCGCACTATAGAAATACCCTTCAAAAAATCGCGACATCGCCTGCCCTGAAAATGCCGAAAGTATCTGTTGTCATACCGCTTTACAATCGCCGGGATTACATAGCGGATTGCATCCAGAGTGTTTTGGAGCAGGATTTTGCCGATTTTGAAATTGTCGTCGTGGACGACGGTTCGACCGACGGATCGGATGAAGTGATTGCCGGATTGAAGGATTCCCGTATCCGGTATTACCGGAATGAAACCAACCGGGGTATCAGTTATACGAGGAACCGGCTCAATACGCTGGCTTCCGGATCTTACATAGCCATACTGGACAGCGATGATCTGGCTGAGCCGGGAAGACTGACAAAGCAGGTAAATTTCCTCGACCTGAATCCGGAAGTCAGTCTCCTCGGAGGTTGTGCAAAGCTGATCGATGAACACGGTGTTTCTCTTGGCCGAACCTGGGGAAGGGAACTTCGTCCGGAAGAGGTTTTTGCAAACCTGCCTTTTGAGAATCCAATCCTGCAGTCCACGGTCATGGCCAGAAGGGAGTACTTTTTGGAATTACCTTATCGTGAAGATTTGCGCACCGCGGAAGATTATGATATCTGGTTGCGAGGAAGCCATAGGCACCGGTATGCGGTTACCAAAGACGTTGTTACGGCATACAGGATACATGCAGGCAATATCAGCCTGGAGCAGGACCAGGCCATCAAGCGCAATGCCGTTGAATTGCGGCGCGCTTACCTCAGTGCAATAGCCGGCATTCCCATCGCCGATGCAGCATTGAACGGAATCCTTGATGACCTTTCAGGCCCGGGCAACAACCTGTATCCGTCGTACAAGGTTATGAACCGCCTGCTGGTGAGTGCACCGTCGGGTAAACCGGAGTTTCTGCATGAATGGCAGCATTCCATAAGGAGGCGATGGCACCGGTGCATTTACCGGGTTAAAGAGTACCGCCCTTCATCCATTCCCTTGCTGGCGGGAGCCTTGTCAGTACATATGGCCTTGTCTGAGAAATTAATATATACCCTGAGATGCCTGACATTCCAGAAAAACCCAATCATGCATACAGAGAATCTGAGGGATCGCACCGTTTACGATATAGGTTTTCACACCGGTCAGGACACGGAATATTACCTGGAAAAAGGTTACAGGGTGGTCGCCGTGGATGCGGATCCCTCGCTGATAGAAGAAGGCAAAAGGAAATTCATGAAATCTGTTACTTCCGGACAACTGCTGCTGGTAAACAGGGCAATTTTTGAGGAGGATGAACGGGAAGTGGATTTCTTCGTGGCCGGCAATTCAGAGTGGAGCAGTCTCTTACAGGAGTTTGCGGGCAGGAATAACCAGGCAACCAAAGCTATCAAAGTCAGAACCACACGTCTCGATTCCCTGTTCAGGGAATACGGTAAACCATATTTCTGCAAGATTGACATCGAAGGATATGATCTGCGCGCACTGGGAACCCTGAATCAGCGCGATGCACCTCCGTTTCTGTCCGTGGAGGCAGTAACGATTACGGATGCCCATAAACCGGGGGAAAAGGAGATCACCGCCACGCTGGATGAACTGAAACGACTGGGCTACCAGCGCTTCCGGCTTATAGACCAGACACATTTTGCGCCGATGCTGCCCGGGGTTCCTTTTTTCGGTGTTGACCGGTTCGGAAATGATCCCATCTGGGTTAAAGTACTGCGCAAGCTGCTGTTCCGTAAGGGCTACAGAGTTGCCAGACTCTCTTACAGAGACTGGATTAAGGGGCGTTGCGGCCATGATTTCGAATTTGGATCTGCAGGCCCGCTGCCCGAGCAGTTGCCGGGCAGCTGGCTCAATTATGAACAAGCCAGAAGGGCGATCCTTTACCACGTAAATGATGCAATCCGAAGAAAACACCAAGGATTCTGGGCCGACTGGCATGCCACACACTGAGAAGCTACCGGTTTCAGTACTCATCGGCTGTCACAATGAAGCACACCTTTTGAAAGCATGCCTGAGCAGCGTGTCCTGGTGCGACGAAATTCTTGTTGTGGACCTGGAATCTGCAGATCATCCGGAGCGCGTAGCGTCGGCTTTCGGCCGTGTGGTGCGCCACAAAAAAGTCGACCGCATCGAGGATATTTTTCCGGAATACATACCCGCGCTGAAGCACGAATGGGTCATGCTGATTGATCCGGATGAGGTGCTGGATCCGACACTGCGGCAGGAACTGCAGCAGTTATTGGCGGTCGTTCCTGACGACGTAGCACGGATCAATGTGCCCATTCAGTATTATTTCCGGAACCGCCCGCTTAGAGGCACTGTTTGGGGAGGAAAGCGGATCGGAAGGCTGATGATACATCGTGAGCGGGTCAGCGTAGGTGACACCGTTCACACCGCAATCGCTGCAAGGGAAGGCTATCGCACGCACAAAATCAGGCCCGCAGGCAACAACGTGGATCATCACTATTGGATGACAGATTGGAAACAGCTCATCAGCAAACACAGAAGATACCTGGAGGGAGAGGGACTAAGCATGTACCAGGCAGGTCACCGTTACCGTTTTGCGGCAAAATGGAAAGCAACCATCGCCGCCTTCCGGGAAAGCTTTCTGACCATGCGCGGCTATCTGGACGGATTTACAGGACTCTTGCTGAGTGTTTTCTGGGCATGGTATGTTCACAGTAAATGGAGTGCACTCAGATCATACGAAAAAAAACATACTTAAAGATTCATGAACGCGGAACGTTCCAAAGAAGCTGCAAAGCGTTATAGCTGGTATCGGGAAATCTCCAGGCCTGAATTGCCTTCTGGCTACAAGGAATGGCCCAGGATTACAGTAGTTACCCCTTCATACAATCAAGGATCTTACATTGAAGAAACCATTGTTTCGGTGCTGAGCCAGGAGTATCCAAACCTGGAATACTTCATTGTGGATGGCGGAAGCACGGATGAAACAGTTTCAGTGATCAAGAAATATGCCTCAGGCGCTGATTGGTGGGTGAGCGAGAAAGATAATGGTCAGACCGATGCCATCAACAAGGGCTTTCGACGGGCTACGGGCGAGTATATCAACTGGATCAACAGCGATGATATCCTTTATCCGGGGTCACTTTACCACGTAGCCCTGGCATTTATGGAGCAACCAGATACCGGATTTGTGTATGGACGCACAGAAAAGTTCAATGACCGGGGCAGTCTGGGCCTCATGCAGCATACCGACGATGATTTGCCGCTGCGTTATTATTACGGTTTTCCATATGGTCAGCAGGGGTGCTTCTACAGCAGAAAGCTCGTGGAAGAAGTCGGATACCTCAACGAGGGATTAAATTTCAGCATGGATTATGACCTCTTTCTCCGGCTCAACATGCGCACGCGACCTTTTCGCATCGATCATGTCATCGGAGGTTTCCGTGACCATGAAGCGAGCAAGACCAACAATCTGGAAGCTGTAATGGTCAGTGAAAATCTTGGAATATTCAGACAGTTGCTGGAATCACTTGATTACAGGGAGGGCTTCGAAACCCTGAAAAGATGCGGAGCGCCCGAACTAATACTTCATGGATACGGCCGGGGACGGTTCATGATTGAAAAAGACAAAGCCCCGGAAATCACAGCGAAATTCCTGGAGCGTTACCTGTTTTACTATTTCGACGCTCGAAATTTCACCTACGTTTTTCATGCATACCGGTTCATCAACCGATATATGCCGGAACTGATCCGGTCAAAACCGGTTTATCGTTCCATGTTCCGCAAAGCAGCCCTGCTGCGCTTCATTCCGAAAAACTGAAATGTGCGGCATCGCGGGTATATTCAACCTTGAAAAAGAGGTAAAGCCGGAGGTTCTGAAGACCTTTACGGACAGCCTGGAACACCGTGGCCCGGATGGTTCGGGGTATGATATACTTGCCGGAGGCCTGCTCGGACTGGGGCATCGGCGGCTTTCCATTCTGGATCTCAGCGAGCGGGGCCGGCAGCCGATGACCTATGCAGACGGTCGCTTTACCATCGCCTATAATGGTGAGATTTATAACTTCCTGGAACTGCGTGCACAGCTGGAGCAGAAAGGCCACCGATTTCAGAGCGATACGGATACTGAAGTGATCATGGCGGCCTACCTGGAGTGGGGAACTGCATGCTTCGACCGTTTCAACGGAATGTGGGCTTTTGCTCTATGGGATGAACAGGAGCGGCAACTCATTCTGAGCAGAGACCGCTTCGGCATCAAACCACTGTATTACCTGTGTATCCCAGGTAAAATGCTTGCGCTTGCCTCCGAAACACGGGCATTCCGCTTTCTGGACGGTTATCAGCGCAGCGTCGATGACGAACTCAGCAGGATCGCCCTGGATGACGACTATGCCCTGGAAGGGCTGGGATATACGATTTTCAGCAATATCAGGCAGGTGCTGCCCGGCCATTATGCCGTGTTCAGCACCCGTCACCGCGAATTGGAACAAAAACGCTGGTGGAGCATTGAACCTGTTCTAAACACTGCCGGTGTGCCATCCATGGAAGCAGCAGCAGAACAGTTCAGGGAGTTGCTGCTCGGCGCCTGCCGATACCGGCTCATCAGTGATGTGCCGCTGGCTACTGCCCTCAGTGGCGGACTTGATTCCAGTTCGGTATTTGCAACCGTTCAGAAGGTACTTGCCGAAAATCCGCACCGTGTCAATGAAAATTCCCAGAAGGCAGTGAGCGCGGTCTTCCCGGGTCTGGAGAATGACGAAAGGGAATACGTGGAACTCATGCTGCGGCATACCGGAAAACAGGCCATCTGGGTGGAAACCGATTTCACTGACCTCACCGGGCAGATAGAACATGATACCCGGATGCTCGATGCCCTGAGCTGCGCTCCGATTACATCTGTTGCATCGATCTACAAAGGCATGAAAAAGGCCGGCATCACCGTTTCGCTCGACGGTCACGGGGTGGATGAAATGATGTACGGTTATCGTGACATGGTTGCCACGCTCTATCAGCATTACCTGTGGAGCGGAGGCATGAAGCAGGCCAGGGAAGCAGGGGAAGCGCTCGTTGGCATGTACCACCCCGCAGATGTCCCCGCCGGTCTGGTAAAAGTTGAACGCCAGCTGGAAGAAAAGAAAATCCGGGAGAAAGGCATTAAGTATTTATTAAAAAAATTCTTTGGAAAAGAAAGCGAACCCTTCCAACGGCATTCGCTGCCTGTCAGTTTGCCGGCAATAGGGAAACCTTACGATTTTTCAGGGCAACCGCTAGAAAAACGTATGCTTTTGTTTGAGACGTTTCAGCATACCTTACCTGCATTGTTCCGCAATTTCGACAGAGCATCCATGATGAACGGAGTGGAAATTAGAATGCCCTTCATGGATTACCGCATTGTGGAGTTTCTCTTTTCACTCCCGCCGGAATTCAAATTCGGAAGAGGAATGACCAAATTATTGCTGCGCGAAGCAATGAGGGATGAACTGCCTCAGGAAATCGTGAACAGAAAATTCAAGGTCGGGATCTCAAGCCCGGCAGTGCATTGGTTCAACGGACCGCTGAATGGCTGGTTTATGGATCACCTTCATGGAACTGAGTTGAAGGGTGTATTGGAAAAAGAAAAGAATATTAACGGTATATACTCAGGAAATACCATTACCCGGGCCTGGAAAGAAATCAATCTGAAGTTGATCCGATCGTAATCCGGAGCGAAGATAGATCGCTGTTGTAATTATAAATATATGTCTTTAAAAGTTCTGTATGTATACGGTCATGCGGGTAGAAAACCGCAATCTGTTCAGAACAAGATAATGAGTCAGATAGAATACCTGAATGAAGCAGGTGTTTTATGTGACGGTGCTTTCTTTTCCATTGAAGTAAGCTCGGAGGAGCAGGTTGCAGAACACATACGATTGATCCCTTATGAAAAATCTCAGAGGCAATTTCTGAGGCACCTGAACCAGACAGGAATCATGTTGGAAAGGGTATATGAATATATTACTGCCAACCATGAAAAATATGACCTAATTTATCTCAGGTATCCGGGTTCACATCCGGCGTTGCTGAAACTGGCGAGGAAGTTTGGTCATAAATTATGCATAGAACACAATTCCAAAGAGGGACTGGAAATAATCGGACTCGGGCAAAATTTCAGACCGCTGTGGAAACCGGCCGGCTTTCTTGGGTTTCTGGCCTTTGTAATAATACCGCTGCTGCTGGAATGTACCATCGGAGTTTTGGTGAGAAGAAATGTGCTGTTTGCTACCTGTGTTTCTTCGGATATGGCTCAATACCAGAAACGGCTCTCATTCGGAAGGTTGAAGTGCTATCCTATCGGCAACGGAATAAATGTCGAAAAAAATCCTTTGCGCCGTAGTCCTGTATTTGATGGAGCAGAATTGGACATTCTGTTCCTCAAAGGTTCGAGCGGCAATGCACCCTGGAACGGATTGGACCGTTTGATATGCGGCATGGCAAAATACACGGGGCCAGTAGAAATCCGACTGCATATTGTAGGGAACAGAGTGCCTGGTGAAGTGGAAATACCCCGCGAAATAGAAAGCAAGGTGGTTTTCACAGGATACCTCGAGGGTGAGGCATTGGACAAAATGTTCGATAAGTGCCATATAGCATGCGGAACACTCGGTTTATTTCGCAGCAAACAAAAGGAAAACGCTACCCTTAAAGTGCGGAATTATATAGTCAGGGGCATTCCGTTTTTCTATGGCTATACTGACATTGATTTGGCGGATAAGCCGGATGCAAAGCGCTGGTCCGAGGAACTGGAGAACAATGGCAGCCCCGTCAATATGCAGGAAATTATCAGATTCGCTCATAATGCTCTGTATCCCGGGCATGAAAGACAAATGCGTGAATTCGCTGTCAGCCACCTTGATTATCGGGTAAAGATGAGAGAACTTGCCGCTTTACTGATGAAAGAATCCGGCGTATAAAAGGATGAACGAAACAATTTTATAAGAATGCAATTAAATTTATATTCGAACGTGCAAAACAAACCTGATCTCATCTTTGAAGATCCGTTTGTTCATCGGGAAAAGCTTCCATAAGTATACGATGCGTTTAAAGGAAAGAATACAGCGTAAACTGGCGGACCTTGGCATATATAATCCGGCGGCCGGGGCGCGGGGTCTCAAGATTCTGCTTTATCATGGCGTCGTTCCACGTTTTGACCGCAGTTTCAGATCCCGCTTTATCGGTGTTGATGACTTCCGGAGACATCTGCTCAATTACAGCAAGAACTACCATGTAATCAGTCTTGAAGATGCTTTTGAAAACAGGCTGAAACCCGGAAGGATGAATTTGGTTATCACCTTTGATGACGGTTACAGGAACAACTATCTGTATGCCGCGCCCCTGCTGGATGAATTCAGAATGCCGGCCTCCTTTTTTGTAACCGGAATGAACCGTTTCAATCCTCCGGTGCTGTGGGCGGATATGCTTGATTTGTATGAGCGTTTCAATAACGATTCTCTGGAGATTGATGGAGTCATTTTCCGCAAGGATGCCAGGGGAAATTACGTGAGTACTGATGACGGATCCAACCTCAACAAGAAGATAAAAACTGAAGGAGGATTGGAATTTAAAGAGAAGTTCTACAGAGCCTGTCTCGCAGGTAATGTTCCATTTTTGACCAATTCAGAGTGGGAAGATTACTACCGGATCATGAGTGATGATGAAATTGCTGAACTTTCAAGAAACGAGTTGTTTACAGTGGGTTCTCACGGATGTTTTCACAATAACCTGGGCAATATCCCTCTGGAGGAAGCGGTAGCTGAAGTGAAACAATCTGCGGAATATTTGGGCAGGCTGTGCGGCAAACCAATACGGAGTATAGCTTTTCCTGATGGCTCGTACAGCCGCAATCTACCCCGTGCCTTGCACGAAGTGGGTTTCACCATGCAGCTGGCTTGCGGTTTTCAGTTTGACGAAGACGGGGCGCAATCCTGGCTTCGTGCGCGCCACGAGATCAGTTGGTTCGAAAGCAGTATGGGTATCTTTAACCACGAACTTGTGAAGTCATGAGGATCGTGCTATATACAAGCGATAAGCCGGGGTTTATCAATCGTTATTATATGAACCGGTTGATCCACGAGCAATCGCACGCCTTCCTGTTAGTGTCGGTTAGACGGGAACAGTCATTTTTTTCCAATGTGAAGAAACAATTGTTGCGGTTAATGTATGAGCTTAGATTTGGTAAGCCGGAAATACGCAAGGAAGACGATTTGCTGCAAAGTATATTCAATAAAGAAACCCAAGCCCTTCCGGCCAGATTTAAAACAATCAGGGTCAACGCAGTTAACGATACGGAGAGTGAAGCGGTTATACGCGAATTCAAACCTGATGTAATTGTTCAACTCGGTGCCGGCATCCTGATGGAAAACATTTTCGGCATACCGCAATTTGGAACTATTAATGTACATCACGGATACGCTCCGGAAGTACGCGGTCAGCAAAGCACCCTTTGGGCTCTCTATTACGGCCTGACGGACAGTATAGGGGTTACCTGCCATTATATCGATGCAGGGTTGGATACCGGCGCGGTGATCGATCAGTATCTGTATCCGTATAAGCAGGGAGACAGCTATGTTAAAATCCAGGAGCGCCTGATACGGGAAGGTTATGGCTGCCTCATCAACGCATTGGAGAAACTGGAGGCGGGCAGGTTCGCTGAAGTCGCGGAGCGTGAAGTTTTATCCTGTTATTTCAGTTATTTCAAACCTGAATTGTACGATGCGCTTAAAGGAAACAATTTCTACAAGGTGGACGACATAAGCACCTATCCCAAAAAGAAGTTCCTTATCAAGAAAACCGCTGTATTTGCATGACAACTGAAATTATAGCAGAAATCGCGCAGGCCCATGAAGGTAGTCTGGGTATATTGCATTCTTATATTGATGCACTGGCCGGAACAGGCGTTACGACTGTCAAGTTCCAGATGCATATAGCAGCTGCGGAAAGCAGCCGCTATGAGCAATTCCGTGTTAATTTCTCCTATGAGGACGCTACCCGTTACGACTATTGGAAACGCATGGAATTCACCCGCGAACAGTGGGCTGGAATCATGGAACACTGCAAACAGGCTGGTCTGCGCTTCCTGTGTTCTCCTTTCAGTGTGGAGGCTTTTGAACTGCTTGAATCACTGGGTGCCGAACGCTACAAGGTAGCTTCCGGTGAAGTGTTCAACAAACTGTTGTTGAAGCACATGGCAAATTCCCGGAAGCCAATCTTGCTAAGCAGCGGCATGAGCACGTATGATGAACTGGCAGACGCTGTGAAATACCTACATGCCAACCGTGGTAGCGTGGAAGCACTGTTTCAGTGCACCACCGCCTATCCCACGCCAGCGGACCGGGTAGGACTCAATGTACTCGGAGAACTGAGAGAACGCTTTGGCCTTCCGGTCGGGCTGAGCGATCATTCCGGTGAAATCTGGCCAGGTGTGGCAGCGGTGCTTCAGGGTGCTTCCAAGCTTGAGTTTCATGTTGTGTTCGATAAGCGTATGTTCGGCCCGGATGCAAAAAGCAGCCTGGATCTTACCCAGGTAGCAGCCCTTGTCGACGGCGTTCGCTTTTCGGAGGCCATGCGCGACCATCAGGCGGATAAAACGGACATCAGCGCATATTCCGGGCTCCGCATCATGTTCGGTAAGTCACTTTCCGCGCGCAGAACCCTGAAAGCTGGTCATGTTTTGGGAATCGACGACCTGGAAACCAGAAAGCCGGGCGATTGCGGAATTCCGGCATCAGAATTCGAAAATATCATCGGCAGCGTGATGAACATTGATCTTGAGGCCGGTGCATTTATCACCCCTGAACATTTACAATGAATAAAAAGAAGATCTGTGTAGTGGTGACGGCAAGGCCCAGCTACAGCCGCATCAAAACCGCACTTGTTGCCATTCGGGAGCATCCGGGCCTGGAACTTCAGCTGGTGGTGGCCGCTTCCGCTCTGCTCGACAAATACGGCAGTGCCGTGGAATTCATGGAGCAGGACGGTTTTACCATCAACGAAAAGGTGTTTATGGTCCTGGAAGGCAGCAGCCCTACAGGTATGGCCAAGACCACCGGGGTGGGTATCATGGAACTGGCTACGGCGTTTTACAACCTCGAACCCGATATGGTCGTAACCGTGGGTGACCGCTACGAAACGATGGCCACCGCAGTGGCAGCCAGCTATATGAACATTCCTCTGGTACATGTTCAGGGTGGTGAGGTCACCGGCAACATAGACGAAAAGGTGCGTCATGCCATCACCAAGCTTTCAGACCTGCACCTGGTATCCAGCGAAGATGCCCGCCAGCGGCTGTTGCGCATGGGTGAGCGGGAAGAACGTATACATCTGACGGGTTGCCCGAGCATAGACCTGGCAGATGAAGTGTTCTGCAACCCTGTGCTGGATTTTAACCCGAATCACCGCTATGGTGGTGTAGGTCCGAGCATCGACCACACCGGCGATTACATCGTGGTCATGCAGCACCCTGTTACTACAGAGTTTGGCGAGGCATTCCATCAGGCCAATGAAACCATGGATGCTGTGCTGGCAACCGGTTTGCCAGCCTTCTGGTTCTGGCCCAATGTTGACGCAGGCAGCGACGGAACCAGCAGAGCACTGCGCAATTACCGTGAAAATGTGCGTGACCTTCCGGTGCGATTTTTTAAAAACATGGAAGGCAGGGATTTCCTTAAACTGTTGGCAAACAGCCGATGCCTAATTGGCAACAGCAGCGTAGGCATCCGGGAATGTAGCTATCTCGGCGTTCCTGTAGTAAACATCGGCTCCCGGCAGAACCGCAGGGAGCGCGGCCGCAATGTAACCGATACCGATTACAGTGCAACCCATATCCGCGAGGCCATTTTGAAGCAATTGGATCATGGAAAGTTTGAACGTGAAACCATTTATGGTGAAGGGAATGCCGGTGAACGCATCGCGAAAGTATTGCACGCAGAAAACCCGGATATCGTCAAGGTAATTACATATTGATAAAGAGCGAAATGTCAGAAATAAAAGATAAAACCAAAGTATTGCACGGTTTGCCGGAAGTAGTGATCTTCTGCAAGCGTTGTGTACAGAATAACCAACGGCCCAGCACCAGCCGGGAATTTGTCAAGAAGGATACTAAAATTGATACTGTCGGCTTCGGTGACGATGGTATTTGCGATGCCTGCCGTTGGTATGATGAGAAAAAGAAGATAGACTGGCAGGAACGGGAAAAAATGCTGGAGGAATTGTGCAATCGCTACCGCCGCAGCGACGGGCGCTACGATGTAATCGTGCCCGCGAGCGGAGGCAAAGACAGCATCTTTGTTGCCCATCAGTTGAAGTACAAGTACAACATGAATCCGCTCACGGTGACCTGGGCACCACACATTTATACCGACATTGGATGGAAAAATTTTCAGGCCATGATCAAGGCGGGTTTTGATAATATATTGGTGACGCCCAATGCAAAGGTCCATTCCGTCCTCACAAGGCTTGCATTTGAGAACCTGGTAAATCCCTTCCAGCCTTTCATCATCGGCCAGAAGAACGTGGCACCCCGTGCAGCCCTCCAATATGATGTTCCATTCATTATGTACGGTGAAAACCATGCCGAGGCACACAACAAAATCGGTGAAAACTACAGCCCTTTGATGGACATCTCGCATTTCACAAGAGAGAGTGAGGAAACGGATCTCTACTTTGGAGGTGTACACCTCAGCGAACTGAAAAAATTCGGGGTAGACCTGCGTGAAATGTTTCCCTATAAACCCCTGTTGGCGGAGCCTGTGCGCAAGGCAGGGATCGAGGTGCACTATTATAGCTTTTACCACAACTGGAGCCCAATGGAGAACTATTATTATGCGAAAGAGCATAGCGAGTTTGAAAGCAATCCTGACGGCCGGAGTGAGGGCACCTATTCGAAGTTTGCCAGCCTTGACGACCGCATCGACGGCCAGCATTACTATACCATGTTCATCAAATTTGGCCAGGGCAGAGCCATGAACGACGCCTGTCGCGACATTCGCGACGGTTTCATTACCCGTGAAGAGGCGGTGGATCTGGTGAACAAGTACGATGGGGAATTCCCCGCCAAATACTTCAAAGAAGTATTGCAGTATATGGGTATCAGCGAAGCGCGTTACTGGGAAGTGATCGACAATGCCCGCAGCCCGCACCTTTGGGAAAAGCAGGATGGGAAGTGGGTGCTGAAGCACAAGGTCCGATAATGGTGAAGCATTCATGAACCAGCATGGCGCTCAAACGCATCATAGCACGTCTTGACATCAAGCAAAACCGCCTGATCAAGGGCATGCATCTCGAGGGTTGGCGGTTTCTGCCGGAAGAGCCTCAGGTGTATTGCAGCCGATTTTATTCGGGAGGTATAGACGAAATCATCTACATCGACGTGGTAGCCAGTCTGTACGGACGGGACAAGCTCACCGAAATAGTACGGAGCACCACCGATCAGGTATTTGTGCCCATCACGGCTGGTGGCGGGGTGCGGAGTCTTGCCGATGCTACGGATCTCTTGCGTTCTGGTGCGGACAAGGTGGCAGTTTGCACGGGAGTCATACGCGAGCCGTCGCTTATCGGCGAAATTTCCAACCGTTATGGAGCGCAGTGCTGTGTGGTGAGCATACAGGCCAAGAAAAATCGGAACAGCCGCTGGGATGCGTATTACGACATTGGCCGGGAGAACAGTGGCCGGGATGCTGTGGAATGGGCCGTAGAAGCCGCAGCCCTGGGTGCCGGAGAACTCCTCATCACCAGCATTGACCGGGAAGGAACCCGAAAGGGATTCGATTTGGAGCTAATAAGCGAAATTTCCGCTGCAGTCAATATCCCTGTAATTGCGAGCGGCGGCCTGGGTCGGCCCGAACATGCGCCGGAAGCCCTGTCGGCCGGAGCAGATGCGGTAGCGGTGGCTTACGGCCTCCATTATGGAGTTTGCAATATTTCGCAGATCAAGGATGCCTGCCGGGCGGCGGGGTTTGAAATGCGCTGACGCTTCATGGATAAGGTGCCTGTGAAAATCGGAATTATTGACTACGGTCTCAGCAATCTGCTGAGCATTTTACGAGCCATGGAACATGTGGGCGCGGTCGCCGAAATAGTGAGCGACGCGGATGAAATCCCCCGTTTCGAAAAACTTATTTTGCCCGGAGTAGGCGCATTTCCGGATGGTATGCGGATGCTCCGGGAAAAACAAATGGTGGAACCGCTTAAAAATCATGTGCATAAGGAACTGCCTGTCCTGGGTATTTGCCTGGGAATGCAGATGATGTTGTCTGTCGGTACGGAGATCCGCGAGACAGAAGGTTTGGGCATCATTCCGGGCAATGTGATACCATTACCCGTCACAGATGTCAATGGCAAGCCGAACCGCATACCTCATGTAGGTTGGGAACTGATCACACCACCTGCAGCCGGTGGATGGGAAAACACCCCGCTCGAACATATGGCTGATATGGATTATCTGTATTTTGTGCATAGCTACATGGCCGTACCGGAAGACGATACGCACATTTGGGCATATGCACCTTTCGGCGGTAACCGTTTTGTAGCGGCCGTGCGCAACGGAAATGCCTTCGGCATGCAGTTTCACCCGGAAAAAAGTGGTGAGCAGGGATTGCAGATATTGAAGAACTTTAAAGAGTACTGAACGTGAAGTTGCTTACCATCATTCCTGCCCGTGGCGGAAGCAAGGGTATACCCGGAAAGAACATTCGTCACCTCGGTGGAATTCCCCTGATTGGCTGGAGCATAGCATCGGCGAAGGAATATTCCGGCGATCAGGACTTGTTTGTCAATACCGACAGCGATGAGATTGCCGAAGTTGCGGGATCGCTGGACTGTCGTGTTTACCGCCGGCCGGCCGAGCTCGGAACCGATACGGCCAAGAGCATCGATGTTGTGCTGGATATGTTGGAAAGCCTGAACCGCAAGGGCACGGTTTACGATGCGGTCTGTCTGCTGCAACCCACCTATCCATTCCGTGCCAAGGGCATGCTCGAAACCGCACTGAAACGCTATGTGGAATCTGAGGCTGATTCCCTGATCAGTGTCCTACCGGTGCCGCATCATTACAACCCGCACTGGGTATTTGAAGCAGAACACGATTTCCTGCGCATAGCCACCGGCGAAAATGAAATCATACCGCGCAGGCAGGATTTACCACCGGCATACCACAGAGACGGAGCAATTTATCTCACATCGGTAGCGGTACTAACAAAAAAGCAAAGTTTCTTCGGCAATAGAACAGCCTTCATCATTTCGGATCCTGGGCACTATGTGAACATTGATACTCCTGCCGACTGGGAGGATGCCGAGCAGTTATATGATCGCCTTTCAAGAGGTTAATCGGGCATGGCACTGAAAGCATTTATCGCAGACATAATCGATGCCGCGGCTATCAAGAAGCTGCGGAAATCAGGGGCACCGGCTGTGGTTTGCAATCAGCTCAGGGTTTCATTGCCTGAACAACTGCAGCTTCTGGATGCCAACAGCGCAAGGACAGAAGGAACCTGGACTGCCTGGCGCAGCAATGCGGCAGTGCTGGAAGGTTTGTTTGACAAAGTTCCTGGTTTGAGGAGGTATGATGGTCTGGATCTTTCACCGGCGTTTCGCAAAACGGTGCTTTGGGCAAACCGCAAATTCGGATACCTCCAGGCATATCTGGACGAGCATCCGGAAATCGCGCCCATAAATCCACCTGACCTGTACCCTTGTCGCAGGCTTAGAGTGCTGCTGAAATACCTCAAACTTTTGAGGAAATCAACCCGCAGGGTGTCTGGTGAAAACGCGTGCCCACCGGTAAAGACACGTGTAGCTTTCATGGTGGAAGACTTATTCGAGTTACGTGTCCTGCAGCCCGTTGCAGAGAGAATAAAGGTGGAAGAGGTTTGTTGGGTCATCCCACCCCACCACCGTTTCAGCGAAGACGAACTGCAGGAAATCCGGAAAGGATGGAATCTCTGGTTGGCTCCTGGTGCAGATCGTCTTCTGCTGCCGGTATTTCCTGTATTCATGCTGAACAAAAAGGAACTCTTTTGCCTGAATGCGTGGATGAGTGACTTGAAGATTATATCAGATGCCCTCCATTGGGGGAATCTTCTGTTTGGTTCTCAGATTCGTGTACTGGTTACCCTTGCCCAGGAGAACACCCATATCGGACATATCCTATGCGGGCAGGCAAAAAAGTGCGGTAAGCACACGGTCAATACCATGAACGGTATCAAGACGGCAGAGGCTATTAGTGCAGAAGCCGATTTCAGTACTTGGATTATTTGGGATGAAGCCATGAAGGATATACTGGAGCATGGTGTGTCCATACCCGGAAAACAGCTGCACGTGGCAGGAGCGCTGCAGCAGGATCTGCTAAGGGCACATCGGTATATGGGTACGATTCCGGTGTCGGATGAAGACCTGAAAAGCCACCGGATCATCAGTGTGGTTTCTGCGAAGGATCTCAGATCAGACAAGGTGGAAGCCCTGCAGGCGTTGTATCAATGGGCCGCCGCGCAGAAGGACGTTATTGTTCTGTACCGACCGCACCCCATGGAGCCGGAAGAGAATTACCTGCTTCCTCCTGCCGGCAGTTGCAGGTATGAACTCATCAAGCCTTCGACGGCGGAAAGCAAGATCTCCCTGATGGATCAACTGATGGTTAGTGACCTTGTGATCAATTTCGGCAGCACGGTGAGCATCGAGGCCAAGTGGATGGGAATACCCTGCGTTACCTTTGAGAAAAAGGCACTAAGTGACCTCCATTGTGTGGATGGCCTTATGCTAAGGCATGCGCGCAGTGCACAGGAGCTTACAGAAATATTGTATTCGATAAACAAAACAGTGTCACGTAAACAAAATGAAGCAGTCACTGCCAAAGAACACGACATTGCAAGCACGTATGCAGAAATCATAAATAGCTATGCAACAATGTAATAAACTCAGCATTGTGATTCCGGCTTACAACGAGGGCCGGACCATACACCTGATACTGGACCGGATCAAGTCCGTCCAGCTCATCCAGGGAATAGAAAAGGAAATCATTATTGTCAACGACTGTTCGCGCGATGATACAGAGGAGGCCATCCACCGATACATGCAGCAACAACCCGAAGTCAACATTCGATACCATGCCCATCAAGTAAATCAAGGTAAGGGCGCAGCGCTGCATACCGGTATCCGGGCAGCAACCGGCGATTACATCATCATCCAGGATGCAGATCTGGAGTATGACCCGGAAGAATACAACGACTTGCTCAAACCGGTATTGAGAGCTGGTGCTGATGTAGTCTACGGCAGCCGGTTCATGGGCCATCATCCGCACCGCATTCTCTTTTTCTGGCATTCCATCGGCAACAAATTCCTCACATTTCTGAGCAACATGTTCACCAACCTGAATCTCACGGACATGGAAACATGTTATAAGCTCTTCAGGCGTGAGATTATTCAGGGATTGAAACTCAGGGAAAAACGCTTTGGTTTTGAGCCGGAGGTTACTGCCAGAATCGCACGCATTCCCGATGTGCGGATTTATGAAGTGGGTATCAGTTACTACGGCCGCACCTATGCCGAGGGTAAGAAAATAGGCTGGAAAGATGGTTTCAGGGCCATATACTGCATCCTCAAATACAACCTGTTTGTAAGATAACAATCCCGTGAAAAAGCTTGTCGACGGCGAAATTTGGATTGCGGTAGATGAAACGGATTCGCAGTTCGTCAGAGAAGAGGTCATGTATTATGCCGAGCGCTACCGGCAGGTTGTGCTCATCAGCAAGAAACCCCTGAACCTGAGAGGCCTTGAACACGAACGGCTCAAAGCCTTGGTTTTGCAGCCGCAAAGAAAGATGACAGACTACTTTCATCCTTTTGTCTGGATGATCTGGTTTGCCGATCTTTTCAGCAAGGGAACCACGCTGAATTATTGGCATCGGGCAAGATATAACCTCGCACTTTTTCTCTCCTCGGTGGCTTATTCAAGGACGCTTTCACCCCACATAAAGGCTGCAAGAGGAAAAAATGTGCGGCTTTTATCCTACTGGTTTGCCGAATGGGCGCTGACTTTTGCCTGGATGAAGAGTAATGGGGTAATTTCAGGTTTTTACTCCCGGGCGCATGGCAGAGATCTTTTTGAGGACAGGGAGCCGCTTACCGGTAAGCTGCCTTTTCGGAGGTTTATGATCAGACATTGCGATGGTATTTTTTCCGTATCGGAAGCAGGAAGCAGGTATCTAAAAAAGCGCTACCCGCGTTTTAAGGATAAGTTCCGGGCACTTTACCTCGGAACCAGAGATCATGGCACCGGTATCTTCGATGCTTCGGGCAAGTTTACTGTAGTAACGTGTGCGCGTGTGCGCGATATAAAACGGATTCATCTGGTGCCGCATATACTCAAACACATGAAAACTCCGGTCCGTTGGGTCCATTTCGGCGACGAGAATCTGGATGCGAAAAATGAAACTTGCATTCCCGAGTATAAAGCCGGCAAGAAAATGCTCGAAGACTGTCCTCATGTAGAGGCGCATTACAAGGGGTATGTTTCCAACGATGAGATTCAGGCGTACTATCGTTCCAACAGTGTCAACCTTTTCCTGAATGTCAGCAGTACGGAAGGACTTCCCTTTGTCTTAATTGAGGCAGCAGCCATGGGCATTCCACTGATGGCCACCGATGTGGGAGGGTGTGCGGAAATTGTTAACCCCGCAACCGGAATACTTATACCTGCCGGTTTTGACCCTTCAGAAACAGCAAATCGGATAGACTGGTTCGCTTCATCTGAAATGAACACGCCTGCATTCCGGTCAGGGGTACGCAGATTCTGGGAACAAAATTTCCGGGCTGATTTAAATTATGAAGAGTTTATTGCTAAGGTCACTAAGGAAGCAGTATGATCACCATCGTTGACTACGGTCTCGGCAACCTTGCTTCCATTAAGAATATGATCCGAAAGGCAGGCGGGAGGGCTGAGATTTCTTCTGACCCGGAAGCTATCCGATCGGCGGATAGGCTCATTTTGCCGGGAGTAGGTCATTTTGCGGCAGGTATGGCCAATATCCGGGACCGGGGCCTCTTGCCCGCACTGAATGAAATCGCGCTTGAAAAGGGCAGGCCCGTGCTGGGCATATGTCTTGGCATGCAGCTCATGTCCCGGCACAGTGAGGAAGGCAATACCGGCGGACTCGGTTGGTTTGATGCAGACATCATACGCTTCCGCCAGGATAAGCTGGGGGGCCTGAAGATACCCCATATGGGCTGGAATGAAGTCAAACTGAAACATGTGCACCCCCTGTTTCCGGAACGGAGTGCCGAGGAGCGCTTCTACTTTGTGCATTCCTATCATATCCGTTGCGACCGGCAGGAAGATATACTGGCAACAGCCCATTACGGATACGATTTCACCTGCGCTGTGAGCAGAAATAATATCATAGGTGTTCAGTTCCATCCTGAAAAGAGCCACCGGTTTGGAATGGAAGTGATGCAGCGATTCATCGGCTGGAAACAATGAGAAGAATCAGAATAATTCCGGTGCTGGGCATTGACCGTGGCAAGCTGGTTAAAACCGTTCGCTTCAAAGACCCGAATTATATTGGCGACCCGCTCAATGCCATCAAGATATTCAATGACAAGGAGGTCGACGAGCTCATGATAGCCGATATACGCGCCAGCAGTAATCGCACAGAGCCTGACTATTCGCTGATTGCCGATATGGCCGGAGAGTGCTTTATGCCACTGGCATATGGGGGCGGTATTTGTAAAGCGGATCAGGCAAAACGTATTTTTGACCTTGGCGTAGAAAAAGTGCTGCTCAACACGGGTTTTATTTCGAACCCCGCCCTTATTTCTGAGTTGGCTTCCCGCTACGGTTCACAAAGTATAGTTGTCTGCCTCGATATCGACCGCAATCTGTTTGGCAAGTACAAAGTCAAAACAGCATCCGGTGCCGGAAAATCGAGTCTCACCCCTGAAGACGCTGCCCGTTTAGCCGAACAGTCAGGTGCCGGTGAATTGGTAGTGCACGCAATACACAAGGATGGAAGCTTTTCAGGATATGACCTTGATCTGGTAAAGACTGTTGCTGCTGTAGTAGGAATACCTATAGTAGCGCTGGGCGGAGCAAGGGGCGTGGCCGACTTCCTCGCTGCTGTTCAGGCTGGGTCTAGCGCTGTTGCCGCTTCTTCAACCTTTGTTTATAACCGCAACGATGTCAGATCAATATTAATTAATTATCCATCAGTTCAACAATTAAACGAAGATCTGTTTAGCAAAATATAATCAGATATTGTTTAATAGAAACCAATTAACTAAAATCAACAACAGTAAACGCTTTATATAAAATGACAGAGCAACCCCAAATCCGCATCTGCACTCGTTGTATCCTGAGTAATCAAGATACCAGGATAATAAAATTCAATGATGAAGGAATATGTTCTTATTGTGTAGAGTATGATAAGAAGATGAATGAATTATTGAGCAATCCTCTTCCGCTTGCCAAAAGATTGGAGTTGCTGGTTCAGGAGGTGAAAAATGCAGGTAAAGGCAGGAAGTATGATTGCATACTGGGTGTAAGTGGCGGTACCGATAGCACATTTTTAGCATGGTGGGCGCACAAGGAAGGTTTGCGACCATTGTTGGTACATATGGACAATGGCTGGAATTCCGATTTAGCCGTTTCTAATATTGAAAGGATAAGTTCGACGTTTGGGTGGGAATTGCACACTTATGTTATCAATTGGGAAGAGTTTAAGCACTTGCAATTGGCTTATCTGTATGCAGGAGTAGTGGATGTTGAAATACCAACTGATCACGCAATAGTTGCAACAGTTTATAAGCTCGCAAAGAAATATAATATAAAATATGTTTTGAGTGGCTTTAATCTTGTAACGGAAGGCGTTATGCCAAAGGACTGGAATTTCAGAAAGCTGGATTACGAAAACGTTCGCAGTATCTATAAAGCATATGGTAAAGGCCCGAAACTCAAGACATATCCGAAGCTAACTTTCTGGAAATCTATTTATTACCGATTATTTGTTCAAATAGAATCCATCCAGCCTTTGAACTACATGAACTATAATAAATCTGAAGCACAGGAAATTATTAAACGAGATATTGGTTGGAAGGACTATGGGGGTAAGCACCATGAGAGTTTATTCACGAAGTTCTATCAGGTTTATATTTTGCCAAGGAAATTTGGTATTGATAAAAGAAAGTGTCACCTTGCTGCCCTGATATGCTCTGGGCAGCTGAGTCGAGAAGAGGCTTTTGAAGTGCTGAATAAGCCGCAGTTAGAAAAAGAGCAGCTTGCTGAAGAGAAGCGATATGTGTTAAAAAAACTGGAACTCAGCGAAAATGAATTTGAGAAGATTATGATCAGTCCGGTCAGGAGGCACGATGAATTCAGGACAGATAAGGAATTATGGGATAGATATTTTAAGTTTATCGGGTTTGTAAACAAACTAAATATTATGCGGATCTTACGCAGGAAAAACAGTGAAAAAAATTGACAGCTTACAATTATTTATATTTAAAAAACATTGACTAAAATACTAATTATAAGCTTTACATTTCCACCCTATGACGGGATCGGAGGAAGGCGTTGGGCAAAGTTTGCCAAATATCTGAACCGAATGGGTAACGACGTCTGTGTGATTGCTGCAATGAAAAGTTCGAAGCTGGCAAGTAGCCAGTGGTTAAAAGATATTGAAGAATACAAGAATAAGGTATTATATGTCAAGCCGGATTATCCGGAAATATTGATGAGAAGGCCTTCTGGTATATACGAGAAGCTTCTATACAGGTGGAGTCTTTACAGGGTAAAGCGCGTTTACAGGGGAGTTAATTATTATGACCACTCTACTTCATTCGGCAGGAAAATAATTCCAATAATCAGGAAAAAAGTAAACGAAGGGTACAAAAACATCATCGTAAGTATCGGGCCTTTTCACATGGCCTGGGAATTATTGCAAATCAAGAAAGAGTTTCCCGATATCCATTTGATTGTGGATTACCGGGATCCGTGGGCCGACAATAAAACATCATTTGGTTTTACGGCTATGGATGGTGAGGTTTTGCGTGTTGAGAATGATATGGAGACAGAAGTTGTTTCAGGGTATGATCGGGTTTGGGCAGTTTCAACACAAATGATCGACAATCTTATGACTAAGGTGTCTTTGGATGCTTCTGATAAGTTTATGGTACTGCCCAATGGTTTTGACATAGAAGATATCAAGGACTTGGTTGGGGATCGCCACATGCTGCCTGACGAGGTATCGGTTGGGAAGTACATTTTTGCCTTTTCCGGAACTCTTTATAATAAAACCAAAGAACTTTTTGAAGAGTTTATCATTGCTTTAAATATGTTGAAAGAGAAAAGGATTGATTTATACCAGAAGTGTATATTCCAATTTTGTGGTGAGGTGCCGGATTGGTTTGACTCGCTGACTTCCGGACACAACAATATAAGGCACCTGGGCAATAAGAAACTATCTGAATCCTTGGATTTAGCTTCTAGGGCAAGCGTTTTAATGCTGTTTCTCACAGATGATTTGAATTATTCCAGAAGCACCAAGTTTTATGAATCCTTGGCTTTGAGAAAACCAATATTAGTTTTCTCAAAGGAGGGTGATACAATGCAATTTGTGGAACAGAATAAACTCGGTTATGGCTTGCGTAAAGGTTATGTTAACGCAGATCTGCTCCGAATTCTTGAATTAATGGAAAATGGCCGGATGGAATTCAATTCATTGTATGAGCTGGGTGAATATGAAGTAAGTAATTTAACTCGTAGATTAGTATTCAGATAGTTTGTTAGACAAATGAGTGGCCTATGGTTGAGAAGTGTAATGAATCGTTTTGGCCTTAGGGGCGCAGCCAATATGGCATTGGCCTTTCAGTGAAATTGAAACAATCAATGTTAAGGAAAATATTGATCCTCGCTCCGCATACCGACGATGCGGAATTCGGTATGGGAGCTACGATTGCCCGCTTCATAGACGAAGGGCACGATGTGTATTGTGCTGCATTTTCCGCTTGCAGGCAGAGCGTACATCCCTCTTTTCCAGACGATATCCTGATAACC
>JBKDBI010000396.1:0-2252 GCA_046314695.1 Bacteroidota bacterium
CGCTGTCCCGACAAGGTGCTGCGGTTCTCGAAGGCAATCAGTTCGTCGTAGCCCATGCTTTGGTTGCGATGGTAAACTGCTACCTGATAGGTGTTCTCCGTATTGGCATGGGTTCCCTCAAATACGGTCGGATCGGCAAGCCCATCGCCCTTGTCTACTGCGAACATGTAATTGTAATACGCTTGTTTCAGTAAGGCTGTGCATTCATAGGCCTTGAGCGCTTCATTCCAGTGCATGCGCATGCGGTCTTTCAATTGCCAATCGCTCAATTCACCCCATACGTAAACCTGTTGACCGTTGGGCAATGGTTCATCGGCTTTCAGCGTGAAATGCGTCCAGACATAATCGCTTTCCGTAACGCTCGAGCCGGTTCCGTCCATATTCTGGATCACCATGCGGCCATTGAAGTCGGCGTATTGCACATAGGTTGAAAACGCACGGTTCGGTTCGAAATTCACAACGGCGTGTTTCTGTCCGTCTTCATCGTATTTCTCGCGGATATTAAAACTGAGCCGGCGCAGGCTTCGGATGTCGAAAAAGCGGTATTCATTGAGTCCGTTGAAGGTGTTGCCTTCCTGATAATCGAAGCTGTAGCGATTGCCCATGATGAACAGCGGCTTAAGGGGAATGGCAGTTTCCCAATTGTTGTTTTGCCAAACCTGCGTCTTGAGGTCCTGGTAGGGGTTGGGAATGGTATAGCCCGGATTCACGGTAAAGTGGAAATCAACTTCCTGGCGCTTGAAACGGTATTGCACCTGGGTGGCGGGCATGGTGCTCACTTCCAGGCGGCCTTTCAAATCCAGCACCATGAAGCGCCGGGTCAGTACGATATCCTGCTCATTGTGGTTGCGATAAACGAGGAGTAAGTAGTTACCGCTGATGCGCGGCTGCGTTTGCGGACCGGGAACCTGCGCACGGTAATGGGTGTATTGGATGGTGGTGCTGTTGCTGAAGAAAAAGTCGTTGATATTTTCGAACCCCATGCCGCTGATGGTCTGAAACTTGTTGATACTGCTCGGCTGCCAGTTTGCATCGCAATGGATGAGGGTGTACATGTAAAAATCGTTCGTAGCCTTCATCTCATCGAATTCAAGCATCATGCTTTCACCGCTGCCCAGGCTGATTACCGGCGTATTGCCATTGCTGGTTTGTTGATAGAAAAGCACCGTCCGAATCGGGTCTTCGTACACGCGGTTGGAATATTCCAGCGGAACTTCAGCCGAATGCAGCCCGAAGGCATTGGCAAGCAGAAGGAAGGCAAAAAGCAGTTTACGTGTTTTCAAGTTGATAGGTGATTGCAACAAGTGTACCGAATTGGCGGTGCGACGAATATAAGCCATTGGCGTCAGCCGGCATACTTTCAGGCCTCGGTAGTCCGTTTTATCATACACCTTCAGCCGGGTGCATAACTCCGAACCCGCCGCGGATGCTTCGATTGTAATTTTCGCCTTATTTCATGAGTACCAGAGCACGCAAAGAGAACCGACCCAAAGACAATTTTGTAAAAGGCACCGAAGCCGATGAGCCGGCGCCAATGAGCCGCGCAGACTGGAAAGGCATCGCCCTGTTGCGCAATGAACGCGCCCGTCGCGTGGCAGGATTCTTCCTGGTCGTTGCCGCCCTCTTTATGCTCATTTCCTTCATTTCGTTCTTCTTCACCTGGAAAAGCGACCAAGATATTATGGCGAGCGGCAACTGGGGACTGTTTCGCGCAGAAAACCCCGATGCAGCAGCCAACGCCATGGGCTTGCTGGGCGCTTGGGTGAGTTACCTGTTTGTATACAAAGGTTTTGGCGCTGCCGCCTTCCTGTTATTGCCTTTTATACTGGCACTTGGCGTGTATTTGCTGAGTGGCTGGAAACCGTTTCCCCTTCTCGCCCTGTTCGTTCATTCGCTCTTGATGGTAGCCTGGGTAAGTCTCTTGCTCGGCTTCCTCTTTCAGGCTGTAATGCCATTGTTGGGCGGCGCATTCGGCCATTTCGGTGTGCGCTGGATACAAAGTCTTGCCGGCATCTTTGGAGCTTTCCTGGCTATCGGTGGCATCGCACTGATTTACATGATGGTATTCTTCAATTTCCGACCCTTCCCAATGAGGAAAAAGCGGGAAGAAGCCGCCCATGATGTACCCATTCCGGAGCCTGCAAGACCGGCTGCGAAACCGCCTGTAGCAAAGCCTGAACCTGAACCTGAGCCTGAACCGGCGTTTGATATGACGCTCAAAACGGTAGATGAACTCATTGAATCAGAAGCAA
>JBKDBI010000397.1:0-3961 GCA_046314695.1 Bacteroidota bacterium
TTCCTTCCATCACACAGGCATCCATTTCGTGTAAACCGTCATGGGTGAACACGCTGCCGCGCCCGGCATTGAAAAGCGGACAATCTTCGAGTTCTTTCACAGCCGCGCAGACCGCGTCGAGAGAAGTTCCGCCTTGATTCAAAATGGCATACCCCGCCTGGAGTGCTGTTGCCAGGGCGGCGTGGTAAGCTTGCTCCTGCGCAGGTTCCAGCATGCCCTTGCGGATAACGCCGGCGCCGCCGTGCACTGCCAAAACTGCTTTGCTCATGGTATGCGGTACATGCTTAATGGTCCGTCGTTACGGCTTACTACAATAATCTTCCCTTTGGAAGCTTGCAACACTGCACTGCGCCTTGTGTTTCCTGCAACCTGGAAGCCGCCGGAGGCAACAGATAAAGGTTGAAATTTCCCGCCATTCCCTAGCAAAACCAATCCGTTCAGCGCATCGTCTTTGCCCCATTCGGCCTTGTTCCCATGGTTATTGCCGTTCAGCAACAGATCCACTTTACCATCGCCATTCACGTCTGCTGCTGTGATGCCATTCACACAGCCAGCCTGGGCTTCGAAGGGCATGGCTTCCATCCTGAACTTACCTTTATCATTCCATAGTATGGCGCTCATAAAGGTTTCGGCTTTGCGCTTGTAGGAGCTGCCGGCTGCTGCCGGAAACATCGTTTCGAGCGTTTGTCCGGCATAATCGGCATAGCGGATATAGCTCTTCCGCATGAAACCGACCATTTGAGCGGCCATCTCATCGTACGAATGCCAGGGGCTGTTGACGCCTTGCACGTAATAACTGCAGATAGCATCGAGCCTGCCGTTCTGATCAAAATCGGCTGCGGCAATGCTGGCGGGTTCCTGGGCCGTTGGCCGCACCTGGCTGTTCATGCCCTGGTTTCCGATGGCAAAATCGAGATCGCCGTCACCGTCTAAATCAGCGGCTGTAATGGTATTCCACCAGCCGGAGGTATTGCTCAATCCCATGGCGGCGGCTTGTTCGCTGAGTGTGCCCGATCCTTGAATCCAGCATTGCAGCGGCATCCATTCGCCACAAAGAAGCAAATCGGTTTTGCCATCTCCGTTCAGATCGTGCGCGCGTGCATCGCTGATAATTCCGGCCTTGTCGATTCCGGCTGCCATCGCAGCGGTAGCCTCAGTAAACCCATTGCCGTTGTTGCGCAGGATATAACTCGGGGCAGGCATCGGATAGCGGTCGGGTACACAGGCACCGCCCAGGAAGATGTCCTGATCACCATCTCCGTCAAAATCGCCGGCTGTGACGCAGTTTTTCGGTGTTTTCAAAGCGGGAATCATGCCCGCCGGAGCGGCCGTGAATCCACCTTTGCCATCATTGATAAACAGCCGGTCGAGGTATTGGTCGCTGCCTTCCGGGTATTCGTTCGAGCCGGAACAAACGTAGAGGTCGAGGTCTTTATCGCCGTCGGCATCGAAGAATACGGCACCGCTTTGTTCAGGTGCGTTGGCTTGTTTCCATGGACCGGGTTTCCCGGTGAATCCGCCTGCGGCATTTTGCAGGAAGAGGCTGCCGCCCTGGCTGCCGCCGCCGTTGCCAACAAAGAAATCGTCGAGTTTGTCGCCGTTCACATCGCCGACAGCGAGCGCCGGACCGCGGCGGCTCTGCTTGCGCGGTAGCAGCGGTTCGTTTTTGAAGTCAATAAAACGGCCGTCTTCGCTGTGGTTGTAAGTCGGAGCCTGGACCGTTTCCAGTTTGGTGACTTTCGCCGGAAGCAATCCGGATGGGAGGTTCAGATTTCCTGACTTGGCATCTTGTTCGCGTAAGGTAAGGGTTTGCTTGCCCTGTACGTTTTCGAGCACCTGTGTAGCACCACCGGGCCATACAACGGTGAGTTTCTTGAGGCTTGCCGCCTTGCCCAAACCGATATGCAGAAAAGGTTCACTGCTGCTTTGGAAACCATGGGTGAGGCTCATTTCGCGGTAGGTTTTCCCGGAATCCGTTTCAGCAATCACCTTGCAGCCGATGCCGTAGCGGTTGTTCTTTTGCCCTTCCAGCTTCAGGCGCAACCATTGGTGCCCGAGCTTCTCGCTGCTTGTGTTTTTGTATACCGAAGCAGGCTCGCCGAGGTTGTTTACCACGAGATCCAGGTCGCCGTCGTTATCGAGATCTGCATAGGCTGCGCCACCGGAGTATCCTTCCTTGTCGACGCCCCAGGTTGCTGCCACACTCTCAAATCCTTGTCCCTTGTTGCGGAACATGTAATTGCGCAAAGGCTTGGCAGGCATTTCGCTGGCGAACTTCATGAAATAACCCTCCTTGAAGCCTTTATAATTGTCCATATTCAGGCGCCTGAACTGTTCTACCTTGTAGTTGATGTAGTCGAGGTCGTTGTAATCTCGGTAATAGCCATTGCTGATATACAAATCGTTGCGGCCATCGTTGTCGTAATCGGCCAGGAGCGGGCTCCAGCTCCAATCGGTTTCCGCCATACCCCAGAGGAATGCCTGGTCGCTGAAAGTTCCGTCGCCGTTATTCACCTGCAGCGTATTGCGCATGAACTGTTCGCCGTATCCATTTCGGATCCGCATGCTGTAACGGTCCCAGTTGAGCGGACCTACCTGGGTTTTCTTGCGGTAATTGTCGGGCGGCAGCATGTCGAGCGTCACCACATCGGGCAATCCGTCGTGGTTGACATCGCCGATATCGCAACCCATGGAATAGAAGGAAGTGTGGGCGAACATCTCGGCACGCCGGTCGGTAAAGGTGCCATTGCCGTTGTTCATCCATACAAAATCGGGATAATCGTAATCGTTGCAGACGTATAAATCCTGGAAACCATCAAGATTCAGATCTGCGGCTGTAACTGCCAGACCGAAGCTATAGCAGGCTATACCAGCTTTTTGGGTGATGTCTTTGAACGCCTTTCCTGTATTCTCATACAAGCGGTGTGTGAAAGTATCGTTGAAGTTATCGGTTCGCTTGAAGGGCTTATCCATGTTGATCGCCCAGTTGAATGGATGATTGGCCACGTAAAGGTCGAGATCTCCATCGTTGTCCATATCGAAGAATGTGCCGTGGCTGCTGTATTCGCGGCCTGTGAGGCCCCAGGCGTCCGATTGTTCGGTAAAGGTGCCATCGCCGTTGTTGATGAACAGGAGGTTTTGGAGTTTACGGATATCGACGTTGGCGGGCAGGAGATTGGCAGAGCGGCAGATGAGAATATCGAGGTGGCCATCGTTGTTGACGTCGGCCATGCTGGTTCCGGTGAGCCAGCCACTGGTTTTGATGCCGGATTTTTCCGTGGCATCGGTAAACTTCATGTTTCCCTGGTTCAAGTACAGGCGGGCGCCGGTCTGGTTGGCTGTAAAGAGCAGGTCGCACAAACCATCGCCGTTCACATCGCCGGCTGCCACACCACCGCCGTTGAAAAGGTACTGATCCAGGAAGATATGAACCGAATCACTGAAGGTGAGCTGGTTGGCGAAGGCGATACCGCTTTGTTCCGGACTGATTTCCTCGAAGAGCCGCACGCCGGCGGCAGCATCGGTCTGCGCAGGCCCTTTGCAGGAACCAGCGAGCAGAACGACGAAGGGAATGAGATAAAAACGCATGCAGGGTCAAAATTAGTTGCGAAGCGCGGATTTCGATGACCGCGACGGCTGGCAAAGGTTGTAACTTTGCAGTCCCCGATCCCATCCATGAGCGATCCCATTAAGCACGAATGCGGGGTAGCATTCATTCGGCTCCTCAAACCCCTGGAGCATTTCCAGGAAAAATACGGCTCTCCGCTGTATGGCATACGCAAACTGCAGTTCCTGATGGCCAAGCAACTGAACCGTGGCCAGGACGGTGCAGGCATCGGTGTCATCAAACTGAATCCGGATTACGGAAACCGCTACATCGCGCGCAAACGCAGTGTGAACAGCACTGCCGTAGCCGACATCTTTGCCGCCATCCAACAAGACTGGAATGAGTTGCCGGAGG
>JBKDBI010000398.1:0-2354 GCA_046314695.1 Bacteroidota bacterium
TTTTTCCGGAAGTTTGCATGCCCTTTTATTTTTAATCATGCCATGTTAAAAGGAATTAAAATGCTGTGTTTGCTGTGGCTGTCGTTCGGTCTGTTTTCTTGCGGCGATCTACAGGAAAATGACCGCACTCCGCCTTCCAAAGGCACCTGGGTTTCACCCTCAGTCGACAGTCGCGGACGGGTGCGCAAAGGGCATTACCGCCGGCCGGTTTCAACAAGCAAGAATGCCGTTAAAAACCAGGCCCGTTCCCGCTATTATTACCAAACCCGGGGGAAGTACAAAAGGAAAAAGGATTGAATGGAGCCGGAGTGTTAGCGGCTGCTGCTCAACGAAAATTCAACACCGTATTGCTTCCATAGCCTGTATGCGGTGCAGTGGCGATTCCCACGACATCGTAGCGCCCGAGGCAGATATACCTGTGACCGAGACTGGGTACACCTTCATCAATCAGCAATTGCAATACGATACGCAGCGGATCTGAATTACCGTAGGCGCAGCATTCACCTAAATACGCCGTCTTGCATTCTGTGGTCTGGCGCGTATGCCCGACATAACCCCGCGAACCGGAACTGCGGGCATGGCAGGCTGCGTTGTTGTACTGCACCTGATCGGGCAGGAGGGCGTTGCGCGGCTGCATGCGCATCATATAGTCGACCAGCGAAGCGAGGTAGGCATTGGATGAATCGCGTCGGTAGGCAGGCAGCACGAAACGCCGGCAGAAACCCTTGGGGTCAAGGCGGGCTACATTGATCCAATAGAGCGTCATTTTCTCCGACTGCGTCATCCATGGCACCAGTCGGGCGCTGTGGGTGTCTTTGAAGTTGTGGCTGTTGCGGTAGGCCGTGTAATCAAATTCCATTTCAGCGGGCTCGCGCAGACTCAGGTTTGCGCCGCGCAACGCGATGCGCGTAGGCAGTTGTAGCCTTTCCTGTACCTGTTGCATCATGGTACCATGCCATTGCTTTATAACACGCAGGGAATCGTTGAGCGCCTGGTTTTCCTGCTTGGCCAGTTTTATTTCCTTGCGCAGGCCTTTGTTCACCTGTACCAGGGAATCGCGCTTCACTTCTGCCGCACGAAAGGTTTGCATGCTTACACAAGCGCTCAAAGCCAGGGGAATCAGGAGCCAGGTTCTCATGGGTCTATTAATTGGGGTACAAGGCCAGGCTATCGCGCAGCCGTTCGTTCCGGGATTGAAGTTCCTGCAGCTGGGCAGTCAGTTTGCGTTGTTGTTTCTCCTTTTGTTCCAATTCGCGCAGCAAATCTGCATAGCGCTGCTGCGTAACACAGCCCGTTCCGCTGAACGACAGCAGGAGGATGGCCGGAATGAGTCTTGCGCGCATGCTTGGTGGAGTACAAATGGCAGGCCAGAAATCCGACACCACCACCGCGCTATCGTTCATGCGCTGTTGCCGCAACGAACGAACCGTTGATTTCGCGGGTTGAGAAAAATACCGCACTATGGAGTAACGCAACGGGAGGTTTATTCGTGTGAACACCTTACACCAAAGCTTGACATTGGTCCGGAGGCTTGCGTCCGACTGACCACGCAGAGGTTTCTGGTTGCAGGAGCAACACGCAATGGCAACCGCCGGAGCAGATCCCGAAGAGGGGGGCGTTCAAACCAGCAGGCTGCCACCTCCTGGCGTCGGTGGCAGTTTTTCTTTTTGTGCTCCGTTTGCTTGCAACCCCTTCGGGGATTGCAGACGCGCGTCGCACAAAAACAAAAGCGCCCGGCTAAAGCCGGGCGCCTGCTGGTTTGCGGAGAGGGAGGGATTCGAACCCCCGGAGGTTTAACCCTCAACGGTTTTCAAGACCGCCGCAATCGACCACTCTGCCACCTCTCCCTAAATCGGGCTGCAAAGCTAAGAATTTTATTTCAGTCAGCACAAGACTTGTTTATCGATATAAATGCCGGATGACAACTTTTTGCAATTCACGCCATAACATGAGCCGGGTCACAGCTTCCGGCCAGCTTTCACTCTCCGCTGCCGCCTGACGCACCAAAGCTTCGCTGACGTCGATCCGGTACAACAAGGCCGAAATGCGCTCGCCCCGCCGGTCGATCTGCTCCCGTACCCACGGCAATACCTGCGCGTACAAGGTGTGATAGGTTTCTTCCGCCTGCTCCGGCAAGGCCAATTCCAATCCGTACATCGCACAGTCTTTCTGCAATTGCAAGGCACAATCGCGCAACAAATCAGAACGGTCGAAATACGGCCGCAAATCCTGCTCGTTCAGTCCGGGTATCTGCGCGTTCATTTCACTTGTCCAACTTGTTCCATCAGCTTCGTTACCAAGGCATCCGCATTGTTCTCGCTGATATTCAGGGGAACTTCTCCGTCCGGGCATTT
>JBKDBI010000399.1:0-8129 GCA_046314695.1 Bacteroidota bacterium
CAATGCAGCTTGCCAAAAAAGTAGATGCGAAGGGCTATGTGCGAATTGCTTAATTCGTTCGTTGTGCTTTTACGCTAATATCCGGCTAGTGGCATTAGATTTGAGCTTCACGCAACCATGAAGACCGTGATCCATATAACCGACCCCAAGGCTTGCGCGAAACTGGAAGCCATGCTTCACCAAAGGGAATGCATCAAACGCGATCTGATCAACAAGTTGCCACCTGATCAGATTGAGAAGAAATACGGGATTAAGATCGTGCGGGGGCTTCCTTACTAAGATGGCCTCTTAGTCTTTTGGCTACCTTCTCTTCTTTGCACAAAGACGCGAAAGAATAACGCAATAACAGAAGGCACACTGAACAAACTACCTGACCAGGGCTTTCCGTTATACAATAGGAATGCACCGATTGCCATTGAGGCAAGAATAAGAAGCGTTCCTAAAGTCAATCCATACATATTGCTTCGATAGATACGTTTTGATTCATCGGATCTCAATTTCGCATCCATAGCCCGAATCTCCGCATCGGATTGGTGAATTGTCATCAACTGCTGATTCAGCTTATGCCGTTCCAGTTGCTCAGCTTTAGCCCCAGTAAGGATAAAATCCAAAACACCAGGAATTTGCTGGTATTTTTCCAGGTCTGCAGGTACAGGAAGCATATTGTCATCAATATGCTCTTCAAAATTAACCCCGTGGTTACTTGCTTGCAGGCTTTTGCTGCGCTTAGCCATGGTCTCTTAAAGGGAATATTCTTCAGTGGCTTTTTCTATACCCTTTCGAAGATCCCCACCAATCTTTTGAAAGTCTGATTTGATCGCCTCTTTATCTGCCCCGAATCCAACTACGATTTTGAAATTTGTAGGTAGAAAATCAGAATTTGTTGGCGTTGTAACCTGCGGTTGGTACACGCCATCGAACATCTCGTTCACGTTGAATGCAGTGTCTTTGAGTATCTTGATGATGCGTGTCATGGCTGTTTCGAGTGCAAAGTTTAGGAAAACTTGCCTCTTATCAACGAAAATTTCGTCAAATAGTTGCTTCCAGTGCATGAAAAACACGACAATCTTACCGATACTCCAACTTCACCCGATCTTCCAGCACCTGCGCATAGTGCCGTTGTGTGGTGGTAATGTACCGGTGGCCCAGCATCCTGGATACAGCTTCGATCGAGATCCCTTTATTCAGCATCACCATGCCGAACGTTTTGCGGCCGACGTGGGAAGTAAGCCGCAGATCCAGGCCGCCAATCCTGGCCAGCTCCTTCAGGTAGGCGTTGTATTTCTGGTTGCTGATCCTGGGCAACTGGCCGCCGTTGCGCTTGAGTATTTCCGCAGCTTCCGGCAACCAAGGTGCGAATGCCTTTTCTCCATTCTTACACCGGTGCTTCACTAGCCAAACCCGCCCATCCGGATCGCGGCGCAAGTGCTCGCCAGGATGGAAGGTTTGGGTGCATCCATAATCCAGTCCGGTGTAACACTGAAACAGAAATAGGTCGGCAATCCGCCGGATCCTGGCTGAATCGGCCGCGAGCTTGCAAAGGTGTTGGAGCTGCTCCTGGCTCAGCGCTACAATATCCTTGCGCGGTGGATGCCGGCCTTTCCATTGGAAAAGAGGATTGTTTTGGATATAACCATACTGAATACCGAATTGCAGCACAGCCCGGATAACCAGCAGTTTCCTGCTGGCGTGGTGGTTGCTGCAACCCCGTTCGACAAACCGCTCAGTAATTTCCCTGGCCATGGACATGGTGAATTTCTCCCCTGATAAGGCGGGCGTTCCTTTAGAAATAAGAAAAGCCTCCAACTCTCGTTTCACCTGGCAGTATCGCTTCAGTGTTCTGGCTTTCCTTTCGGCCTGGTGTTCCAGGTATCTATCAAACAGCTTCAGCAGGTTTTCCTCATCTGAAACCTTACCGGTGATTGCATCGACGATGTTTTGAGCATGCACATCGCGGCCATTCATTATGGCATCCAGGTAAAATGCTTCCGCCGATCGCTTCAGTTCCAAGAGTGTATTGTTTACAAAACGGTCGTTGGATAATTGACGGAGGTGGTTCCAATCTTTCGGCTTGGTGAAGACACCCGTGCTGAAATCAGTAGATCGAACTCCATTCAGCGTAATGCGGCACATAACCGGACACTGGCCTCGTTTGTTAAGCCTTCCTTTGCGAATCCAGAATAGTATGCGCATTCTCTGTAAAGTTTGCAACATGAAGGCGTAACGAAACCTTCATGCCTTTGTTATTTCATGGCCACCTTTTTGGCCACCGATTTGACAGAAAACCCAGATTGGTGGGGCGTTTGGGTCGATTTTGAGGGATTGTACTTCGATTGTTAAAATTTGCTTAGCCCCTTGATAAATGGGCCTTTTGGGCTTGTTTTGCCAGTGTGTCTGCGTTTAGGTTCGAGTCCCATACCGGCCAGCACCATCCAGCTCACGGTTTCATTGAAAAGGAACCATCCGAAAAACAGGCTGTAAACGACTCCGGTATAGGTTCCGGCGGTTACCTGGTTTACGGCGGCTGTCTGGTAAGCCCGCGTCATGAAATACTGCCCGCCCTGGGTACAAAGACCGAACAATAGCAGATAAAACCATTCGATTCCGGCAGGCATTACCCAGTCCTGCGGCCGCAGCCAGAACCAAACCAGGGTAACTGGCAGGGTGACGACAGGGAAGTAAAAGAGGATGACATTCGGCGATTCGGTGTTCTTCAGCTTGCGGATGACATTATAGGCCATGCCGCTGAACATGGCACTGACGATACCGATGATGAACCAGCCGGTGTCGACTTCTCCAAAACCCTTCACCATGGCCACACCGACGAGACAAACGCCGAGAAACAGCCATTGCAGCCGGTAGGATTTTTCGCCGAGCACCAGCCAGGCGATCAAAGCCGCAAACAGCGGAGAAGTGTATTGAATCACCACGGCCGTGGCAAGATCCATCGCGCGGAGCGTGCTGAAATAGAGTATCAGACCGACCGTGCCGAACAAACCCCGCAGTAAAAGCAAACTTGGCCGATTTCCCCATACCGATTCTCCTTTGATGCGAAGAATACTGAAACTCAGCGTGGCGGTTACGATGCTGCGAAAGAATGCGAGTTCAACCGCCGAGATGCGGGGAACCAGGCGGGCCATTACATTCATGAGGGAGAAGAACAGGGCCGAAAGCAACATGAAGCGCAGGCCCAGGCGCGCGTTGTTGTTCACAATCCGCCTCCGCCGGTTCCGGTTCTGAGTCGCTCTTTGAGTTTATCAGCGGCTTTTTTCTTCTCTTCTTCAGCGCGTCGGCGGGCTTCTTCTTCCGCTTTGCGCTTTTCGGCTTGCAGGCGTTCTTCGGCTTTGCGGCGCTCTTCGGCTGCGCGTGCTTCGGTTTCCTGTTTCAGGCGATCGGCTTCTGCACCGGCACGTTGCCTTACCCTGTCGAGGCTGTCGCGCACACGGGCCTCTGCCTGGCGGCGCTGTTCCTCGAGCTGCTGCTTCGCCTGATCCTTCAGATCCTGCCCTACAGAACGCGCGGCAGACCGCAGACCGATTTTCACATCGGGCTTGAGCCAGGTTCCGCCGATGCCGAGGTCTACCGGTATCATGGCCGGTACATCCACATTGACGCCTTTCTCGGAAGCCCGGCTTTTCCAATCGTTCAGAAGTTTGTGCCCGGAGCCGAGGAGTTTGGAAGGAACCATCATATGGCCGCCATAAGCCAGCTTTCCGTCCAATCCGGCGCCGCCGCCCAAACGCATGCGCATGCCTTGTGCCAGGGGAACTGCGAGTGAATCCTTCAGGCGGAATTGGCCGTCGAGGATTTCAAAACCGAAGCGGAGGTCTTTCAACGTGAGGGCTTCGAGCGCCGGCACATTCAATTGCGCTGCAAGCCGTTTCAGGATTTCCAGGTTGTTGATGGCGGCCTGGCTGATGCTCAGTTTACCTTGTACATTCATGCTCTGATACTTGGGCGCCAGGTGGGCATCGAGTACCGATTTGACATCGAGTTCGCAATCAAACAATCCTTGTGCATGTTTGGCCACCGGAGCAAAGCGCTGCACGGTGCCGAAATAGGCATAACTCTCGGGAATGCTTATGGATTCGGCTTTGATATGCATGCCCGCAAAGGGATTCTGCATATCGCGGCCGTCGTAAGTCCCGTCAAATGCCACACGTCCGCCCAACATATTTGCCTTCAAGCCCTGCAGATCGAGTTTGCCTTCGTACAACCTGGCATTGCCTTCCACAGCATCCAGTTTCAGGTTGTCGTAACGGATGCTTCCGGCTTTCACACCCAGTGCCAGATCGAGGTTGGTCGGTAAGGCCACTGCCTGCAACGCGCCTGTATCATCCGCAGCTGCTTCAGTTGACGAAGCGGTACCGCTCATCAGTTCATTGCAATCGAAATAGCGGCTGTTGAGTTGAATGCGGCCGCGCAGGGTTTCCTTGCCCAAAGCGTACCCGATCAGGTTGTCGAGTTTACCGCTGGCCTGGAAATCAGATTTTCCATAACTGCCGTCGCAAACGGGCATGGACACTTCGGCCGGCGTAAATGCCAGCTTCAGCGTGTTGATCGCCAGGGCAGGTGAACCGGGTGCGGTGTAATTCAGTTTATCAATCCCCAGCTGTCCGGCCGCTTCAAACTGCTGGTATTTGCCGAGCGCCAGGCTGGAATAGCGACCGATGGCGCGCAGGTCGGCTGCCAGCAATCCGCTGAGTTGAACGCCTTTGCCCAAGGGAATGAGCCCGGCGATTTTGGCCAGATCGAGGCGACCGTTGAAGCTGGCTTTGAGGTCAGGATCAGAAATGGGCGTCTTGAGCAACATGGCTGCGGTGAAAGGTTCGCCGGCCACCACCATGCGCAGCGATTTGAGGTCTATTTCAGAATGATCCGGATTGCCATCGGGATTCGCAAAGCGCAGGGCCAGATTGATATCGGAGGCGGGATAAGGCAGGTCCGGGTAATGGAACATGCCCTTTTCCACTTTCAGGTCGAGGTTAAAGGCCGGGAGACTTGTTTCGGTGTATTTCCCTTTGATGCCGCCGTTCAGGGCCAACTGTCCCGCCGTGCGGATCTTGTTGAAGTCAGCGGTATAAAAACCCGGAATCATGGAAAGGAAGGCCTTGAACTCATTCTGGAGGGCGGCGAATTTGATATCCATGTCGATGGATTCGGGCAGCATTTGAACAAACCCTTCCGCTTTCAGGCCCAGCTCATTGAGTTTGATGTCGCCTTTTTTGAAGGTGTATTTGGATGCCGGCATATCCATATCCAGATCGGCCAGGATATCGGCTTTCACATGGCTGATCCAGTTGATGCCGCCGTAACCCAGGGTGAAGTCGGCCGCGCGGGTTTCGGTTTGCATCAGGAATTTGTCGCTCGTAAAGTCGCCGCGCAGGGTATGGTTGAAATCGCGCAGGGAAGTATAAAAGCCCAGCGACTGGTCGTCGTAAACGAGTTGTCCTTTGTCAATCTTCAATTCCTGGAGGCTGAGTTTGAATGAAGAAGGTGTGGTGGAAGTATCTGCGGCTGTGGAATCGGCTTTGGCGATATCCCAATTCGCTTTGCCTGAAGGCAGCACGCGCAGCAATACGCCGGGGTTTTGCAGGGCGATGCGTTGGATTTCGATTTTTTCGCCGCGTATCACCGACATCAGGTCGAGACTGAGGCGGAGGTTTTGGCAATGCAGGAGTGTGTCGTTGGAGAAGGAATCGACACCGATCACCTGCAGGCTGTCGATTCCGACACTCAGGTTGGGGAAGCTGCGGAACAGGCTCAGGGAAATATCGTCGGAGAAATGGATACGGGCGTTAACAGCTTCGTTGGCATAGCTCCGCGCCATCCGGATAATTTTCCCTTTGAAGAGAAAAGGCAACGCCAACAGAGCAAGAACCAGAACCAGGGCGCTGATGCCCAACACTTTCAACACGCGTTTCATCATCATCAGTAGTTCATCAAAAGTAATACCACGCTGCAGGGCTTGCCACCAAATTCCGTCAAATTCATTTGTATCGTCGGCCATGGTGGCCTACCTCTTCTTCGTTGCTGCTTCGACTTCTGGATCGATGAATCAGATTATCCCTATTCTCGCATAAAAGCAAAGACATTCCGGCTGCAATTTCTCTGTGGTCTTTGCGTTTTTTCCCCTTTGCGGGCTCTGCGTGAACCTTGGCTTAGAATTATTTCACGCAAAGAACGCAAAGGCATCCTGCATGCAACATGAGTTTAGTACAGTTTGAAATTGCCTGCCTTCGACTGAATCCGGATAGCACGCAGAGAACGCAAAGACATTCCGGCTGCGATTTCTCTGTGGTCTTTGCGTGTTTTCCCCTTTGCGGGCTCTGCGTGAACCTATTCTCAATACTCGGAACTACAGATTGTTGACAATCCGGAATATTCCATCCTTTAAGACTTTGGTATTGAAGTTTATTAAAAGCGCCAAGCGTTTCTCCGAGAGGCGCAAATAGGTCAAGACTTGAGCATAATGAACCGGCGCAAGTCTTTCCAATGACTTAATCTCAACTACAACCTTGTCTTCCACCAATAAATCAATCCGAAATCCAACTTCCTGCCTGATTCCCTTGTTAACCAATGGCATGGGCACCTGGGTTGATATTTTTAATCCCAGCTCCCGGAGATCATGGGCCAGAGCTGCTTCATAAGCAGATTCCAATAATCCAGGGCCAAGCACTCTGTGCATTTCTATTGCCGCCCCGATGATCTTGAAGCTAATTTCCGTTTCTAAATTCTTCACAACTAAACACTTAAAACAACATCAAACACACTTATCAACCCCAAAATACAATCTTTGCAAAAAGCATTTGTAACAACCAAACGGCCCCCAACGCCGCCCCCCTGCCTACCCCAACCAGGGCAACACAATCAACAAGGTGATGAGGTTGGACAAGAGATTCACCCGATCGTTGTCCATCCACCTGAAACCGCCTGCAAGTACCAGACCCGGAGCTTCGTTTTCATACAAATTCCCTTCTGCATCGCAAAAACGCGCCTGCAAACTGCTGCCCAGCAAGCTATCGATCAGCATTCCCAAAAATCCGGCTGCTGCCAGTGGATAGGCCTCAGGAAACAAAACAAGAGGCAGTAAGGCACCCGGGAAAGCCGCCAGGGTACCCAGGAGGCTTACGCCGCCTGAAACACCGCGGCGCATCGGTTTCCAACGCAGGATATCGTAGGGTGCGCCGCCAAAACGCGCCCCCAACTCCGAACTCCAGGTATCGGCCGATGCAATGGACAGGGAAACGAGAAACAATTGCAAAGCCGTTTCCCTCCCAATCAAATCCATCCCCAGCAAACAGGCCAATGCCAATCCGCCGTTGCTCCAGACCTGAACATGATCGCGTGGCTTTCCACTCTTCCGGTCTTGTCCGCCCCGGCCGGGCAGCTTGCCCAGCAGCGATCCGCTCAGCAGGAACAACACGGGCGGCCAAAGCCAGACAGGTCCGGCCAGCCAAACGATTCCCGCCGCCATCAACCAGGCAGCAACCGCTCCGGAGGCCGTCAAAAAACGAAGCCGGAAGGCGATCAAACAGCCCAATGCCAGCAAAGCCAATTCGAACGACAATTGATCGGGCAGCGGATGAACCAATGCCAGTGCCGCGCCCACAGGAATCCAGAGGTTGTCGCGCCCGGCTGCGCCCATCGCTTCCAGCAAGGTGCAGACCAATGCCGCCCAAAGTATATGCTCAAGGTCCAGTGTCGGCTTGAACAGCCAAAGCAATACAACGGCGCTGGCAAAGAACCCCAGACTGCCGGGCAAGGATTTCTTATCGCTTGTCAGGTAAAAGACTCCGCGGTTCAGCCCCGCTCCCACCCAGGCTGCTATGGCATCCGAAAACGCCAGTATGCCCATGGACAAGGCCGTGATTTCGCGGTCTTGACCTGATAGGAACCATGCGAGCACCATGGCCGGCGGAAACCACAAGATGCCCCAGGCCGGCCGGTTGTCTTCCTCCCAGAATCCTTTCCATCCGACCAGCCAGACAAGGGCCGGATAAACAGCCGCCACCGCCGCCCACAACAGCCAGGTGGACTCCAGTTTCCACATGGCCAATGCACAGGCACCCACGGCCAGGATATGCAAGACCTTTCGGGCTGCCAGCTTTTGGCCGGTAAAACGCCCC
>JBKDBI010000400.1:0-4771 GCA_046314695.1 Bacteroidota bacterium
TGGGCTGGAAGTTGCAGATGGCTGGCCGCACCTGCTTCTCCGGCGACACGCTGGTAGAACTGTATCCGCGGCCGAGGGCAGGTTTTGATATTCGTCCGGATATGCCCGACAAAGGCGAACTGGTCAGTTTTGAAGACCGCAGCACAGGGAGCAACCTGACAACCTGGAGGCTGGCCGGGCAGCTTGCAACGGGCGCTCGCTTCCGTTGGCTGGCTGCAGATACAGGCCATTACCGGATGTTGCAGACGGTACAAAATATTCACGGCTGCACTGACAGTATCGGTGGACACTTCTACGTCAGTCTGAGTCCGCTGGTATACCTGCCCGATGCGCTCACAGCGGGCCCGACCGGGCAGAATCCGCGTCTTCAGCCATTTGTTGCCAACCACACCCGGGCCCGGCTGTGGATTTACAACCGCTGGGGCGAGCTTTTACACGATGAATCGAGCGCCGGCGGACAAGTGGGCTGGACACCCGGCCCCCAGGTACCGCAAGGCGTTTACGTGCTCCTCCTCGAACTTGAAGACCGCCGTGGCCGCACCTATCGCTACCGCAGCACAGTGACCGTGTTGCGATGATGGCATAATCAACGAAAACCGAACTCAGAACGCATTAAATCAACTATATGAAACCATTCAGATATTGGCTGCTTGCCTTGGCTTTAGTTTTTATATCCGAACACGCTGAGGCGAGCCCTCACGGAGGCTATGCCAACTACGACCACAAAAGCGGCAACACCTATGTATTCAGATTGGTGTATTACAAGTTATGCACTTCGATCGCATTTCCGGCCACACGAACCGCCACGCTGAGTTCCAGGGGTTGTGCCACAAGTGTTAATCTGACCATGCAAAGGGTTGCAGTCAACCAGCAGGTACAAAGATGCCCGGGAGCCACAGGCTGCGGCTTGTTGGAGGAAGTGGTTTACGAACTGGAAGTTGATTTTTCAGCTACAGCTTACAGTGCCTTTCTGGGTTCTTCATGCTGTGAGGTGGTTTTTTCATCCGCTTATTGCTGCCGGCCGAGCAATTGGAGTGCCGGTGGAAATACGGATTTATACCTCGAGGCGAATCTGTCGCTTTGTGCCACCAAGGGTTTAAAGCGCGGCAACTCCAGTCCGGGAAGGGTCTTTGCCCTGCCTCATTACGTGATCCAGAACAGCACAACAGCGGGTTCGTTTTTTGCGACAGACCGCGACGGCGATTCGTTGTCATATACCCTGCTGCCTGCCCGTACTTCCGCAGCTGCCAATGTGAGCTACCCGACGGGTTTGAGTGCGGATAAACCCCTTACAGTGGCTTGTGGTTCAGATTGTTCTCCGGCGCCAACGGCTAATCCGCCCAGGGGTTTCTTCCTGAATCCGGTGAGCGGCGATGTGGTGTTCTACCCGACCACCGCCAACCAGACCAGCATGGCCCTGGTGCAGATAGAAGAATTTAGAAGAGATTCAAGCGGCAAGTATCATTCCGTAGGCAAGAGCATGTACGAACACTTCCTGAGTGTTTTGCCCGCAGGTTCCAATTTGCCGACTGCTTTCACCGGCAGCCAAACGGTACAGGTTTGTGCCGGCGACCGGGTTTGCTTTAAAATTCGCAGCAGCGATACCAAAACGGGTGCGCAAACCGCTCCCGACACACCCCGATTGAGGTGGTATACCGACGCAAACGGCGCGTCATTGCGCATTGTGGATACCACGCTGCGCGAAAAAGAACTGGAGTTTTGTTGGAGCACCAAGAGTGCAGATGCCGTAAAAGGGCATTATTTTCTTTCGGTTTGGGCCAGCGATGGAAATTGTGATGTGCCGGCCTTTACCCAACGCACCTACCGCATATTCGTGCGGAACAAGCCTCAGACGGTAACACAGCACAGCAAACTTCCGGGCTCACGCCTGCTGTTGCAGGCGAGCAATCCGGATACCTCAGCAGATATACGCTTTTTCATCAGCGGCCCGTCCATCCCAACACTAACGCGATTAAGGGGAGATACATTGCAGCTCTTACAGGCGGGGTTCTATCAGGTTCGCACCGTTACCACCCAACCCGGCCGTTGTCAGTTCGATCTGATTGACACCTTTACCCTCAGCGGTTGCGTACAGGTGAAAATTGACTTACCTGGCAGTCAACCGCTTTGTCGCTCTTCGGCTGTTAACCTGGCTGTGCAAACCAGCAATGCCGCAGGCCGGCTGAGTTATAGCTGGCGGAACAAACAAGGCCAGCTTCTGGGCAATGGCAACAGGCTCAGCTTCATGCCGCTGCAGGATACCTTGCTGCGGCTTCGGGTAGACGATACCTTCGGCTGTTATGGCCTGGATACCTTGAATATCCGCACCTATTTGCCTGCATTGGTCTTTACGCCACCTACCCAATATCTCTGTTCTGAATCCGATGGTGCCGATTGGTCGATGCTCACCAATGCGACACCCGCCAACGCTGTGTTTTCTTCGCGTTTCCCGAACCTGGTTCGGATGGCAGGAAACCGGTATGTGGTGCCTAAGCGCATAGCAACGGATCGGGATACGCTGGCTTGGGTGTTGATCCGGATTACAGATTCCTTGTCTTGCTCGCGTGCAGACAGCTTTTCCGTCGAAATCAAGCAAAGCCCCGAACGAACCGTGAGCAGTGATACCTTCTGCGAATTCAATAACCGGTACAACCTGAATTCCCGTTTGAATAATCCGGATCCCGGGCGTCATACCTGGAACTATGCCTGCTTCGCCGCTTCTGCAGTAAATCCGGCCAATGTTGTCAGCGGAAACCAGGCCAATATCAGCGCATTCGGCTCTTACGATTTTGTGTTGCTAACGCAGAACAGGTCGAATGCCTGCTTTTCGCGCGACAGCTTCCGCCTGCTGGCCGTGTCGGCTCCGGTAGTGAGCATTAAAACAATCCCGACGGTTTGCAGCAATTCAGAAGCGCTGGACTTGCATGCGTTGCTCAGTGTTCAGATTTCAAACCCACAGTACCATTGGCAGGCCGTTGCGCTCGATGGCAACCGCAACAGCGCCGCGCTGGCAACAGCTGTCGACGCCGGCCGGTGGTTCCGTGGCCGCAACGCCGGAGACTGGTTGCTGCGTTTCACGGAATCATCCACCCGCTGCGTCCGGACAGACAGTATCGTGTTGCCGGTCTTTCAGGCTCCACGTCCGGATCTCGGCAAAGACACGAGCCTCAACATCGACAATGTCTTCAACCTCGATGCAGGCAATTTTGCCACGTATCGCTGGGACAACAATTCAGTCGATCGCTACCGACAGGTTGATTTGCAGCGATTGGGCCTCGGTCAGCACCTGATTTGGGTTGATGTCACAGATTTTCAGCATGGCTGTTCGGGAAGGGATACCCTGCGCCTGACCATCCAACCCGCCGGTACATCGTTGGCAGATTTGCGCCGCATCGGTTTGCGCATCGGTCCGAACCCCTTTGTGGATTACCTGCAAATACAGGGTCAGGGAATTTCAGAGGCGTCATTGCTGGCGATGGATGGCCGCAGTCTTCCAAACCTGGCTGTTGCAGGCCATTCGGGCTGGACGATACAAACCAGCGACCTGGCTCCCGGCCATTATCTGTTGCTGATGAAGGTGGAGGGCGTGGAATACCGCGTGCGGGTGTTGAAGCAGCAGTAAAAGCTGCTGTCAGACCGCTTCGCCGTACCTCAACATTCCAGATTGGACGGAAGCTTACCACAGGTGCGAAATTATGGCTTAGCCCGGGTTGTAACTTCTTGGAAAACAATCAGTTGTGAATTTGTGTGCCAGGAGTTTTAGGCCTGAGTGGCACGCATCAGCCTAATCTGACAATAGGGGCCAATCTACCTACATAAGTTGTTCAAGGGTAGAAGTAGCAGCCGGGCTTCAAAACCCCTGGGCTGAACTTTGACACAGCTCCGACGGCCGGAATCCCTTGTGCAGTCTCATGTTCCCGGATAGGTCGGAAGCTTACCACCAGCGGGGAATTTGTGCTTGTGCTTGAATCGCAAGTGGTTGAAAAACAGGATGTTGGAGTTCAGCGTGTGAAAACGTTTAGACCCCAGTGGCATGTTATGCTCAATCTGACGAATCAGTTCAATCCACCGAAATAAGCCGGTCAAGGGACAACTACACAGCCGTGCTTCAAAACCTCTGGGCTGAACTTTGACACAGCTCCGACAGCCGGAATCCCTGGCGCAGTCTCATGTTCCCGGATAAGTCGGAAGCTTACCACCAGCGCGGAATTTGTGCTTGTGCTTGAATCGCAAGTGGTTGAAAAACAGGTTGTTGGAGTTCAGCGTGTGAAAACGTTTAGATCTCAGTGGCATGTTATGCTCAATCTGAACAAACAGTTCAATCCACCGAAATCCGACGTTCCTGGGTCGTTTTAACAGCCGGGCTTCAAAACCCCAGGATTGAACTTTGACACAGCTCCGACGGCCGGAATCCCTTGCGCAGTCTCATGTTCCCGGATAAGTCGGAAGCTTACCACCAGCGCGGAATTTGTGCTTGTGCTTGAATCGCAAGCGCTTGAAAAACAGGATGTTGGAGTTCGGCGAGTGAAAGCGTTTAGACCTGAGTGGCATGCTTCAGTCTAATCTGCGATGAAAGGTATCCATGGCAATACTTCACTTTTTCATTTTCCAAACCCGCGCCTTCCCCTTGGAATTTCCCGCATCGCAAGCCGCATTTTTGCCCTAATTTTGCAGCTCCCATGAAGATCCTCGTGTGCATGAGCGTGGTGCCCGATACCACCACCAAAATCAGCTTCAGCGATGGCAATACGCGTTTCAATACCCAGGGCGT
>JBKDBI010000401.1:0-10150 GCA_046314695.1 Bacteroidota bacterium
GAGCAAGGGATTGATATGCTTCAGCTCACCTTTTGACGAGACTGCGGTCGACTTTTTGGAAGGGCTTGGGAGCAGGCTTTACAAGATCGCTTCTTTCGAAAACACCCATTTTCCGCTGATACGCAAGGTGATTGGCACAGGCAAACCGCTTATCATTTCAACCGGAGTAATCGATTGGCCCGAACTGGATAAAACCATGGAGTTTGTGCGCGGTGAAGGGGCTGCTGAAGTTGCACTGCTGAAGTGTACGAGCGATTACCCTGCCGATCCGGCCGACTCCAACCTGCTTGCAATTCCGAGGCTTACGGAGCGTTACCAGACCCTTGCCGGATTGAGCGATCATACCCTCGGAATCGGTGTAGCCATCGCCTCCGTTGCACTCGGTGCCTGTATTATTGAGAAACACATCACCCTCGACAGGAGTGAGGGTGGGGTTGATGCTGCGTTTTCGCTCGAGCCACAGGAATTTGCACAAATGATGAAAGAGCTTGGCGACGCCTGGCGCGCGCGTGGCATCCCCGAACTTGTGACAGATTTAAAAAAGCTTAAATCCAGCATATTCAAACGCTCGTTTTTTGCATCTAAAAATATCCTTAAAGGAGAAATTGTTTCTGAGGAGAATGTACGTGTAATCCGCCCTGCGCTTGGGATTCCGGCCAGCGACTTTGAAAAAGTTTACGGCGCCACGGCCAAGATTGATATACCCTGCGGCACGGCTTTGAAATATGAATTCCTGCAATAATCTTTGCGCCACTAAGACCCATGATTGACATTCGCTATTGCAGCCGCTGCGTTTTTCCTGAAACCAAGCCAGACCTTTTCTTCGATGATGAAGGTGTGTGCAGCGCATGCCAGGCGGCTGAAAAAAAGGTTAAAGAGATTGATTGGGAGAAACGCAAGAAAGAATTCTTTGATATTGTCGAGTTTTACAGGAAACCATCCAATGAAACCGGCTGGGACTGTGTGGTACCCGTTAGCGGAGGTAAAGACAGTACCTATCAGGCATGGTTTCTGAAAAACGAATGCGGCATGAATCCCCTCTGTGTTTGTTTCGAAACCACGAACCTTACTGAGTTGGGTCAGAAGAACCTCGACAACCTTTCTGCTCAGGGCTTAGATGTAATTTATTTCAAAAAGAACCACCAAGCCTACAAAACCATGGTGGTGGAGGGGTTTAAGCGGGTTGGTGATGAAATGTGGCCCAACCATCTGGGCATTTTTACCATCCCGGTAATGGTGGCAACCAAGTTCGGAATTCCGCTGATTGTTTGGGGCGAGAATCCACAAAAGGAATACGGCGGCCCGCTGAGCAGCATACAAAACAATATTCTCGATCGTCGCTGGCTGGAAGAATTTGGAGGCCTGCTTGGAAACCGTATTCAGGATATGATAGGCGTTGATGGTCTCACCGCACGCCAGCTTACCCCGTATTTCTATCCTTCAGAAGAAGAACTCAAGAAAGTGGGTATTGTCAGCGTTTTCCTGGGCCATTACTTCTTCTGGGATGCGCGCCGCCAGTTGGAAATCGTTAAGAAATTCGGTTTCTCTGTGAAGGAAGACGGTCCGGTGGAAGGAACCTACACCAATTACGAAAACCTCGACGAGAAAATGCACGGGCTTCACGATTACCTGAAGTTTGTGAAATACGGATTTGGCCGTGCTACAGACCACGCCTGCATCGATATCCGCAACAACCGTATAACCCGCGACGAAGGCTTGGCCTTGGTTAAGAAATACGATGGCAAGTATCCGCATTTGAGTATTTCCGAATTCATCAAATATTCAGGAATGAGCAAAGAGGAGATAGATGCCATCATCGACTCATTTACCAATCCGCTCCTGTTTGTCAGGAACGACGATGGTAGCTTTGTCCGCGACGAGGAAGGAAACCTCGTCCGGAACCACGAAATACATTGAGTACCATCATCATCAACTATGGCATGGGCAACCTTGCCTCTGTGTCGAAAGCACTGAAAAAAATCGGTGTTTTGCACAGCATTTCAGCTGACCCTGAAGCCGTGAAGGCTGCCGAAACACTGGTTTTACCCGGTGTCGGTTCGTTCGGTGCAGCCATGCACAACCTCGAATCCAGCGGATTGGCTCAGGCTATAAAGGAAAGGGTTGCTCGTGGCGATGTCAAACTGATCGGCATTTGCCTGGGCATGCAGTTGCTTGCCACTAAAGGTTACGAACCTGCCGAATGCCCGGGCCTGGGTCTTATACCTGGAGATGTTGTTCCTATTGAAGCCGGAATGCCCGTTCCGCATATGGGTTGGAACGATATCCGAATACTGAACCCGCACTACTTCGAAGGCGTCAACTATCCCGATTTTTATTTCGTACACAGTTACCATTTCAAGCCGGATAACCCGGCGCATATAGCTGCAACCACAGAATACGGCACCGATCTCGTAGCCGCTGTGCAGAACGGTTCTGTTTTCGGATGCCAGTTTCATCCGGAAAAAAGTCAGCAGGCCGGCCTGCGCGTGCTGCAGAATTTCTTCAACGACCATGCTTAAAATCAGGATTATTCCTGTTCTCACCTTCAATGGCCTGGCGCTGGTAAAAACCAAGCTCTTCGGGAATCCGCGCATGTTGGGCAACCCTATTCAGGCTGCAAGGGTCTTTAATAGCCGGAACGTAGACGAACTGGTCTTTACGGATATCACTGCCACCGTTCAGAACCGAAAAATCAATCTCCCGTTTGTGCGCGAGGTAATCAATGAGTGTTTCATGCCGGTCACCATTGGAGGTGGAATACGCACACTGGATGATATCAACGACCTGCTGAAAATTGGCGCCGACAAGGTATTGGTTAAATCGATGGCCATTACCAATCCACAGTTTATTCAAGATGCAGCTACCTTCTATGGCAACCAATGTATCAGTGTGGCAGTCGATGCGCAATGGAGTGAAGAGCGCCAGCAGTATATGGTTCATAACAAGCTTGGCCTGGAAGAAGAAGTATGCGCTTTTGCCAGACGGGTTCAGAGCGCCGGTGCAGGCGAGATTGTGCTTACATCGGTAGACCGTGACGGCACGTTGAGTGGATTTGATACGCGGCTGGTCGGGCTGGTTCTCGATGCTGTGAATATCCCGGTGGTCGCCGTTGGCGGAGCTGCCGGTCCGGAAGATTTTCTGAAACTCTTCCGTGAAGTTCCAATAAAAGCAGCTGGCTCGTCCAGCATGTTTTATTATACGCAGTATACATCGTACGATGTAAAGAAACTGCTGAATGACGAAGGCTTTCCCGCCCGCGTTATTCCCAATGAATCAGGAGAAGGACAGCGCTGAAGTGCTCGAATACAGGAAACCCATTCCCGACGATTGCCGGATGGTGTACGACTGGATTTGCGACCCCTTAACACGGGCCAATTCCTATGGTCCGCCGCCGGAAAATTATGCCGCTCATGAGACTTGGTTTATGAACCGTATTGCGCAAGGCACCGGTTTATACCTGGTTTTTTTTGCGAAGAATGCAAACCACGATCCAATCGGACAAGTAAGAGTGGATGTAAAAGACGAAGGTCTCGTTGTCGGAATCCTCACCGCGCCCGCACACCGCGGCAAAGGTTATGCATCTGAAATGCTGCGAATGTTGGCCGATTTACACCATCAGGGTCAGTTTGGAAATCAGCCTTTACGCGCATGGATTATGGATCGGAATATGCCTTCAAGAAAAGCGTTTGAGGCGGCAGGTTTCAGATATCATTCCTCTTCTGTGCCAGAGGGAATCCCTTCTGGTTTGTACTTGCTTAAAGAAGAAAAATGAAAGTAGCCATTCTTAGTTCACACTTGCTTTGGTCGCAGCATTACGAGACTGAACTCGAAATCATGCAGAACCATCTGAACGATGGAGACGAGGTGCTGCAGCTTGTTTGTACAGGTGAACTCGGTATTTGCGATTCAAACCTGAATCACGACTTCTCGAGATGCCTTACTTGTATATCAAGAAGAGAAATGGGTGTTTCTCTGCTTGAAGGAAGGGTGAAGCAGATTAAATTACTCCAATATGCGAGTGCCGGCCATTTAAAAGAAGCAGAACAGGTAAAGCACGTTTTTGATAGTCTTTTTCACCTTCAGGAATTTAATATCGATGGGTATCCCATTGGTTATGCCGTTGGTTCCTCCTTGGTTTCTATCTTGCGCGATTCTACGCTCGATCTGGAAGCGAACGGTGAAAAAATCCGAAAATACCTTCAATATTCGCTTCTCACTTACAGGGCCGCCCAGGAGTTTCTTAAAAAGGAAAAACCAGACCGCGTTTATATATTCAACGGGCGTTTACCCGTGCCGCGCGCCATGCTCAGTGCTTGTACCGATCTGGGTGTGGAATGCATGATTCATGAACGAGGTAATAATTACCGGCACTATGAATTATTCCGCAACAGACTGCCGCAAGACCTGATCTTCATTCAGGAATTGATTGAAGAGGCTTGGGATAATGCCCCCGAACCTCAACGCACCCAAGTGGGAAAGGATTTTTATATCGAAAGAAGAAAAGGTGCCGTTCAGGGTTGGAAATCATTTATTGACCAGCAAAGTGAAGGGCTCATCCCGGCCAATTGGGATCCTTCCAAACACAATATCGTTATTTTTAACTCCAGTGAAGACGAGTTTATAAGTTGCACGGACGACTGGAAGAATAAACTCTACATGAGCCAGTACGATGCCATCAGGCTCATCGCAAAGGAATTAAGCAACGATCCCGATATCTGCTTATACCTCAGAGCCCACCCTAATCTGAAATCCGCCTCTCAGTCAGAGAAAGAAGCGCTGGAGTCTATGCGGCTTGAACCGCTTACTTATATCCCCCCGGATTCGGATGTGTCAAGCTATGCCCTGCTCGACATGGCCTCGACCGTGCTGGTCTTCAACTCTACGATGGGCATTGAGGCTACGTATTGGGACAAACCTTCGGTTCTTGCAGGTCCCAGCCTGTACGATCGCCTGGGCAGCAACTACATACCAACAACCCATGAAGAAGTGATGGCGTTGTTGCGCCAAAGACATCTTGCGCCCATGCCAAAGGAAGGCGCCATTAAGTACGGATATTATACCAATTCATTTGGAATACCGTTTAAGCATTTTGAACCGGAAGGTTTCGTGGAAGGCAAGTTCAAAGGCGTCGAGGTTGTGCCTTACCATGTCAGGAAAATTTCTACCCTGCAGCATTGGATATTGAAACAGGGGCTGCTGAAGCCTTTGCACCATATTCTCCTGCGCAGACACATGAAAAAACCGCTTATCTGATTTTCCGGTAGTATGGCCTGCTCGCAACAAGCATACTTAACCAGGCCATCATAGATTCAGACAAGGGTCGCTTCCTCTTGAAAGCGCGGTAACCCGGCGAGCTTGAAAACAGGAATTCATTGAGCCAAAAGGTCTGTCACAGCGCAAGCAAACAGACAAATTTCCACCTATAACATGGCTGAGCAAGCTGTACCCAAGGTTTCCATCATTACACCAGCCTACAATGCAGGGTTGTTTATCGCAGAGACCATAGCCTCGGTTCAGGCCCAGACGATAAGCGACTGGGAAATGCTGATTACAGACGACGGTTCGACAGACGATACGGCAAGCCTGGTATCTGCGCTGGCCGCATCTGATCCGCGCATCCGTTTATTCCGGCAGTCAAATGGCCGGCAAGGCAAGGCACGCAACCTTGGATTACAACACGCAAAGGCTCCCTGGATTGCCTTTCTGGATGCCGACGACCTCTGGCACCCAGACAAGCTCAGACGGCAGTTTGAAGTGCTAGATTTGAACCCGGAAGCCGGACTGGTATTTACTGCCGGGCATAGTTTCGACAGCGATACCGGCCAGGTTCAGGAAGCCTTTCCCGCGCGCGAGGGGCTGATCGGCGCAGACGAGATGTACCGGGAAATTCTGCTCGGTTACAGTCTGCCGGTACTATCTGTCTTGGTTGCACGCCATTGGATCGACCGTGTGGGTGGATTTGAGAAAGATCTTCGGGTACAAAACGCAGAAGATTATCAACTCTGGTTGAAACTGGCAGATGCCGGCATTCGCATGTACGGGCTGAATGAACCATTGTTCCGCTATCGTATTCACGGCTCACAAACCACCTTTCAGGACGGGATTAACCTTCCAAGCGTGATCTGGGCGCTTGCGCTCGCAAAGCTCAGCCGGGTTAAGGAAGAAGATAAATTCAGGCTCATGGAACGCCGCTTGAACCGATACCTGGTGCACCAAATCGATGTACTTGAGGGCAAGCGTTTGGACAAGGTCGTAGCCTTGTATAAGGAGCCACTCAGGCATACCATGCGCTATTTTCAGGTTAGCTTGTTGCTAGGCGCCGGAAAAAAGTACTTTAAAAGTTGGGCATACAGGAAGCTTAGCCTCGAAGCGGAAGCACCGGCCATACATCCATTGCTAACACAATAACGATTCATTCTGATGAAAAAACTGCCCGTTTCAGTGCTGGTTGCCTCCTGTAATGAGGGCCATATGCTGGAAGAATGTTTGCAAAGCCTGCAGTTTTGTGATGAAATTTTCGGAGTAGATCTTGAATCTACAGACAACTCCCTGGATTTGTTCCGGAAGTACGCAACGAAAGTGGAGTCTTTCCGCCGCGTGCCCATGATTGAACACGTGCATCCGCATTTCATCCATAAACTCAAGCATGACTGGATTATTTTAATCGATCCGGATGAGCGCATCATGCCGGCACTGGCTGAATCTATCAAGACGGAGCTGGAACAGGTGCCAGATCATATTTGCACATTGCGCGCTCCGATGATTAATCACTTTAAGGGTAAGCCCCTCAAAGGAACCATGTATGGTGGCATCATCTATGCGCGTTTGTTGTATCGGCGTTCGGGTATCACTGTTGATGACGATGTGCATACAGGGATCAAAATGAAGCCTGGTTTCGACAGAAAAAAAATCAAGTATACATCAGGTAATTACGACAAGCACCTTTGGTGTAACAGCTGGAAGCAGCTTGCAGACAAACACCGGAGGTATCTGTTGGGTGAAGGCCAGGCCAGGTATAACGACGGGAAGCGCTATCACTTTGGGGATGAATGGAAAGCCTTTCTGCGCACATTTTATATCAACTTCAAGGGATTGAAAGGATACCTCGATGGGTTCACCGGACTGGCAATTTCGTTCATGCAAGCCCGTTATGAATTCATTGCCTATCGCCGGCTGAGAGCTTATCAACGGCAGCAGTAACAGGGCCAAGGACTTCATACTACCCATCCAAGCCAACCAATACGACCGTATGTGTGGAATAGCAGGAATATGGCGCTTTAACGGCCAGAAAACAGAGATTGACGAACTCAGAACGTTCACAGACAGCCTGGTGCATCGCGGACCAGACGGGTCTGGTTATGAAATACTTGACAATGGAAGACTGGGCTTGGGCCAGCGTCGACTATCGATACTCGACACCTCCGACCTGGCTGCGCAACCCATGTTTTACGCGGATGGGAAATACACCATCGTCTACAATGGCGAGGTTTTCAATTTCCTCGAATTGCGCGTTGAACTCCAGGCCAAAGGATATACCTTCCGTTCTGAAAGCGATACCGAGGTAATACTCGCTGCATGGGCCGAATGGGGAAAAGAGTGTCTGCACCGCTTCAACGGTATGTGGGCCTTTGCAATTTGGGACAACGAGCAGCAGGAGTTGTTCCTGGCCCGCGATCGTTTTGGCGTAAAGCCCCTGTATTACATACATAAACCGGGTAATTTCTTTGCATTTGCTTCTGAAACCCATGCTTTCAGGTTGATTCACGGGCATACCCGTGAATTTGACCTCGACCATGTGGCAGCAACGCTAAAAGACACGCTTGTTCTCGAAGGTTCAGGTTGCACCATTTTCAAAGACACCTGGCAATTGTTGCCCGGCCATTGCATGTTGCTCCGGCAAGACACACAGATAATCCGGCAACAGCGTTGGTACAATATCCTTGAGCATAAAAGACCGGTAGCTCCAACATACGAGGAACAGGTGTCAGAGTTCCGCGATTTGTTCGAAGATGCATGTCGCATCCGTTTGCGCAGCGATGTGCCTGTGGCTTCAGCCCTGAGTGGTGGCCTCGATTCATCTGCAGTCTATTGCGTGGTGCACCACATCAAGAAGAAGTACGGCGACGGTGAGCGGGAAGCCGGCAATTGGCAGAAAGCCATCACAGCATCCTTTCCCGGTACCGACATGGATGAGGTGGAGTATGCGCGCATTGTAGCCAGGCATGTAGGCGAAGAGAACTGGCACTGCATAACCAACCAGTTTGATACCCTTTCTTCCCTGATGGAAGAGACAACAAGGCAATACGATGCCATTTCACCTACCCCCATCGCATCCATTCATCCGGTGTATCAGGGAATCCGCCAGAATGGTGTTGTGGTATCGCTCGACGGGCATGGCGCGGATGAAATGCTGTATGGTTACCGCTACACCCTATTCGACTTGTTTGCGTACCACGCATGGATGGGCGAGAATTCACGCGCAAGTGAAATCGCGGATATTCTCACCGAATTGTATGCACACGACCGCAGACAACCAATTGCAGACAGACTTAAAAAGCAATTGGAAAAAGCCACAGCCGCCCGCGGTTCAATCAAGCACCGAATCAAACAGTTTCTGAAGCCGGATAAGGAGAATACCGATGCCCCCGATCGCAGGGAAGGACTCAAACTTCCACCGGCCGATCATTATAACTTCTCTCATTTATCCTTGGATGAACGTGTATTGTATGAGAGCTATTTTTTATACAGTTTGCCGACTTTGTTGTGCAATTTCGACCGTGCGTCCATGTTCAACCACGTTGAGGTGCGTATGCCATTTATGGATTACAGGTTGGTGGAGTACTGTTTTTCCCTGCCTCCTGAAAGCAAGCTGGGAGGCGGTTACACCAAACGCATTCTGCGCGATGCCATGAAGGGAATTGTGCCGGAAGAAATTCTCACACGCACTTTCAAAGTCGGTATTGCAGCTCCTTTTAAGGACTGGTTAAGTAAATATTTAAAAGATTGGGCATTGCAAAATATGAAAAAAGATAATTTCGTATTGGCATGCGAAATACAGAAGATAAACCCGGATTCGTTAATAAAAGCATTGGAAGACAACGAGTTAGACACTGCAATGGCAAACCAGATCTGGCTTGGTCTAAACTTTGCACTGATCGATACTTAAGTCTATTTCAATTGCAATCATAAAACAAATTTTAAGTTTTATGATTGCAAGTCGCCCCCTCCAAGGCTGTATCAAATGTGTGTTAGATACACACGACGTACCCGACCTTCAGCTCGATGAACATGGTGTTTGCCAATATTGCCATCGGTTTGAAAAAGAATACCTGAACAACCAGCTGAGCGAAGCAGAAAAGAAGCACCGCCTGGATGCCATGATCAGAACCATCCAAAAGGCGGGCAAAGGCAAAGAGTATAATTGCATCCTTGGCCTCAGCGGTGGCGTAGACAGTTCTTATATGGCTTACAAAGCCAAAGAATGGGGCCTGAAGCCCTTGATTGTGCACTTCGATAATGGCTGGAATACTGAACTTGCGGTCAAGAATATTGAAAGCATTATCTCATTCACTGGTTTCGACCTTCACACGCATGTGGTCAACTGGGAAGAGTTTCGATCCTTGCAGCTTGCGTACATCCATTCCGGTGTGCTCGATTGGGAAGTGCCAACTGACCATGGATTCATGGGCGCGTTATTCCGGGCTGCCAGAAAAAAAGGTATCAGGCATATCCTTACAGGGTCTAATCACCAAACTGAAGGCATACTTCCCAAATGCATGACGTCTAACAAAGATGACAGCATCAATATCCTCGACATTGCACAGAAATTTGGTGCAAAGGCCTTCAAAACCTACCCTTTTGTCGGTCCCTTGCGGCATATCTATTACACCGAAATCTACGGTTTCCTGCGCCATGCGCCGCTGAACTGGGTAGATTACCATAAAGACGGAGCCAAAGAAACAATTATCCGTGAGACGGGCTGGCGTGATTATGGCGGCAAACATTACGAATCTGTATTTACCCGATTTTACCAAGGTTACGTTTTGCCGGTTAAATATGGGATTGACAAGCGGAAGGCACATTTCTCCTCATTGATCAACTCCGGGCAGATGACGCGCGATGAAGCCCTTGAATTACTCAAGGTCGATCC
>JBKDBI010000402.1:0-2133 GCA_046314695.1 Bacteroidota bacterium
CCGCCGAAGCCATAGGTTACCGTAATCTGGTTGATGGCTTTGGCTGTATTGCTGGAAAAACGCGCCACAAAATCGCCGGTAGCGCCGTTAAATCCTATACCGCCGGCAGCGGGCGGAGTCGCAGGGTCTTTGTAGGAATAAACATTCGCTGTAGCGATGCGCAAACTGCTGGCTGTATCGTTGCTTCTGTTGCCATCGCGCAAGGAAATGGCAATCAGTGTATCCATGCCGGTACGTGTGCCATCGAGCGAACCCAGGTTGACAAAGCGTTCTTCGCCGGGTGTGAGGTCGGGCAAGGTGGCGCTGTCGCGCAAGCTGTTGGCACCGCGGCTGCGCACTTCAACCTTTTGCCCGGTAAGGGTGCGTTTGCCTACGTTGCGCACCAGGGCGCGGATGGTATCCGGATTGCCCAGGGGCACCGGCAGTTTGCCCAGGGTATACAATTTCATGATCTGCAAATCGCGGTCGGCACGCGGATAATTGAGGATCATGGAAGGATGCACATCGGATAAGGTGCGCAGCGAATCGGAAGGAGTTCCGGCGCCGGTCTGAAGCCGCGTCTGGCCGATAAAGAAGGATGTGATGGAAAAGCGGTTTTCGTACAACCAGGGGATGTTCTGGGTTTGGGTTCCCGTTTGGATGTATTCAATGAAAACCTCGAGGTTTTTGCCTTTAGTGGTGTCTACCACAAAGCCTCCGAGGTGAAAGGGAAAGCGTTTCCAGCCTTCATTGCCCGCAGCGTCGGTGCCCGGGTTGCGGTCGTAAACCCGTTTTGCGCCCGACATGCCGGTGGCAGTGCTGAACGACAGCGGACGGGTGTTGTATTGGGTGCTGTCGGTCATCTTCATCCAAATGGTGAAAATGGGAGAGCCCTGCAGATTGACATTGTTGTCTTTGTAAAACTCAGCCGAGAAAATGGTGTCACCGTGGCGAAGGTTGCCAAGCAGCGAAGCCGGCCAGATGTAAGCATACCGGCCCCAGGCATTGTTAACAGTGGTTGAATTCATTGGCCCGGCGAAGTTGGAATTGCCGAATGCGCCGTCGCCAATCCGCACATACTGTCCGAAAGCAGATGGCAGTGACACGCAAAAAACGAAGGCCAGAAGTTGCAATGCACGCATGAGCGGCAAGTTAGTGATTTGTTATCTGGAGTCGATACAAATGGTCGTTTACTTACAATGCGCTTATTTTGAAGCATGACCCGCGAAGAACTCAGCCGGAACATCTTCCGCAAGCGCAGTTTCCTCTGCACCGGATTGGATACCGATATCGGGAAGTTGCCGGTTTCGCTCGATCGCGATATCCGCGGCATGGTGAATTTCAATACCGATATCATCCGCTGCACGGCCGATCTTTCCGTGGCGTATAAAATCAACACGGCTTTTTACGAGCAATACGGCGCACGCGGCTGGGAAGCTATGGCCGAAACGCTCGACCTGATTCCCGGCGACTGCCTCGCGATTGCCGATGCCAAACGCGGCGATATTGGCAATACCAGCACCATGTATGCGCGGGCCTTTTTCGATGAACTGCGCTTCGATGCCATCACCGTGGCGCCCTACATGGGTGAAGATTCCCTGCGGCCATTCCTCGAATTTGAAGACAAATGGGTAATCTGCCTGGCGCTCACTTCCAACCCCGGCAGCGCCGATTTTCAGATGCTGGAAAGCCAGGGTAAGCGCCTCTATGAACACGTCATTGAAACGGTTTGCCGCTGGGGAAATCCGGATAACCTGATGTTTGTAACCGGTGCCACGCAAGCCGCGCATCTGGAACATATCCGCACCATTATTCCGGAACATTTTTTACTGGTTCCGGGTGTGGGTGCGCAGGGCGGCGACCTGCACGAAGTGGCGGGTGCTGCTTTGAATGCATCCGGCGGACTCCTGGTGAACGCCAGCCGGTCGATCCTGTATGCGTCGAACGATGAAGATTTTACCGACGCAGCCAGGGCTGAAGCCATGCGCCTGCAGCGCGAGATGGACATCGCCTTGCGCCAGGAGGGCTACTGAGTCCCCCATCCTCGCCGGCAAGCAATTCCGGTTTCGTTCAGGCTTCGGGCGTCCTAACTTTGCGCTCCCGTGCAACACCGTCTCTTTCCCCTTTTCATCGTCATCATACTGGGCCTGATCT
>JBKDBI010000403.1:0-3577 GCA_046314695.1 Bacteroidota bacterium
GATGCAGAAAATGAAGGTGATGATGGCCGATCTGGTGGACTGGTACGCGATGCTCGACCATCTTACGGCGGGTGTTGCCACTTTTCCGGCTGTTCCTGAAAAGTCAGACCCTGAAGCTAAAACCACCAAAGCCGCTGCAAAGCAAGGCTTTAAGGTACAATCAGAAGATGGACAGGGGTTGGAGATGATGCCTGTTGAGAGAAAGGGACTGAATTTACAATTGCCTCATAGCCATCCGTGGTTCATCCACGCGCAGGGCGGGCGTTTGCGACTGATTTCCATGCTGCCGGAATCATTGAAAGACCTGCCTTACAACCACCACCATCCGGTTCCGCGGAAAACCACACCGCTGACACCTGACGAGCTTCCGGCCGGAATGAATATCCGCATCCGCAGCCTCGACAAGCGTCCGCGCCCCTGGTTCGAGGATGACCGCTATATAGGCAGATTGCGCTACACGGAGATTATGATTGTCAATGCCAGGCGCAACCTGGAAGGCATCCACCATTACGTGAGTTCACGCTATCTCCGGAATTATCTGGGAGAATTCTGTTACCTCACCAATCGCCGCTACAGTGGAAATCAGAAAGTTGAACAAATGTTCGGGTTGTTCGTCAGTAAGGCATGGAACCTACCGTACATAGTGGAGGCTTCCGACTAATCTGGGATTTCCGTTTGCCCAACGGCGAAATCACCGGCCAATTCCCGCCATAACTCCCCCAACCACTCGTACATCTTTCCACCACTGACACACCATTCCTTTCCGATTCGGTGTCTCACCATGCATTTCCGACCTCGGAGCAATTGGCTCTAACGTTCTCGAAATCCCGATCCCGACAGCTGCGGTACTGGGCTTTTGACCCTCCGGCAGATTCCCAAATAGGATAATTGAATAGATTTTTTAGCTTTCTGGTATGGTGCCGTTATGCGACTTTGGTTTTCCCGACTTCATTTTCCATGCTTCCAGCAATGAGCGTAAGTTTTCTGCCGTCAGTCCGTAGGTGTCTGGCAAAGCCGCTTCATTACCCGTAATCAGATGGTTGAATTGCTTTGCTTTGAGTTGGAGCCGGTGGTGTGCGTGGTAATTGAAATAAACGGCATCTTCTCCCGCTAACTTGCCCAGTTGAAACGACTGAACAGCTTCCCAGGCAATAAAATGACTGCGAAATAGGCTTTTCATAATAAAGCCGGCTGGGGTAAGGGTCAGACTGTTTGCGCCGGGCAAAAGCCGAAGAAGAGAAACCAGCAGTACGATGCCAAAAAAATGGTCACAAACCACCCATTGGGCGCATTGTCCTTAACCATCCATAATCCCCCGACAAAGAATGCAGCGCTCACCAGGCAAAGGATAAGCGGTTTAAAGATTCGCGGGCGAAGTACGATAGTCTCCTGATGCATAAGCTTGGGTTTGACTCGGGTTCAATGCTGCAATTTGCATGAATCCATGTTATGGCGTGTCAGACGATTGCTGCGGAGTCGTACACACATACCAGTAGCAGGGCTCTTCGTCATAGTTGAATGTGCCGGTTTGTTTGAATCCAAGTTTTGTTAAAACACGGTTTGACGCAGCGTTTTCGATATGAGCTACCGCGTAAATGGTCTGGAGTTTCAAGCTGCCGAAGCCAAATGCCAATGCAGTTGCACCTGCTTCAGAAGCATAACCCTGTCCCCAAAAGCGCGGCATCAGCCTGTAGCCCAGGTCATAGTAATTCACATGGCCATTCAGCGGTTCAGTATTCAGTTTCAAACCGCACCAGCCCATGAATGCACCGCTTTCCCGATGGACCAATGCCCAGCGGCCGATGCCGTTTTCCACGTATTGCCTGCGCACAAAAGCTATTACGTCTGTCGCTTGTTCGATGGTGGAAATCGGTTTGTTGCCCAGATAGCGATGTACCAGGGGATCTGTATCGAGTTCGAACATGCCGGGTGCGTCTGAAGGCTGCAGTTCACGCAAGATGCAACGCGCAGTTTGAATGGGCTGGAACATGGCATGGCAAGCTATAGAAAATTCATGGGTCAATTGGGCTTCTTTTTCGCCCTTTGGTGAAGGGTGCTGATGATGCGTTTGCGTTCGGCTTCCTCCCAATATTCCTGCAAATCCAGGTTTACTTTGTTTACCTGAATCCGGCATTTTGCGTTGTTTGTTGTTCCCGGCGGGTTCTTCCCAAGCCTTCCTTGGTACTGGATTCATCTGCCGGTCCAATGGACTCAGGACAAGGTCTGAGGGGAATTCAAGACATAGGCGAGGTTTTCGAAACAGTATATTTCATCCAACAAGTTTTCCGGAGAATTGCCTATCAGCTGCTCAGGGGCGATTGGGTCTCACCATTTTGGCTTGGAGCGGTTTCTTTTTCTGATTTGAAATCGAACTTGACCATTCACGGAAAAGTACTAATTTCGCGCTCCGATTTGGCGAGATAGCTCAGATGGTTAGAGCGTAGGATTCATAACCCTAAGGTCGGCGGTTCGATCCCGCTTCTCGCTACTCTAAAGAGGCTTTCAACGCCTCTTTTTTTATTTCAAAACCCGCTCCAGCGTGGCGAAAACTTTCGCTGCCGGGAGCTCTTCCATGCAGCTGGTGCCGTCAACACAAGTGCCGCGGTAGAAACAACGGCACTGCTTGTCGGGCGCTACAATCTCTCCCTTGCCGAAGAGGTCGAATTCTGCCGGATTGAAGATGTTGTTCATCAACACGATCTTCTTCCCAAGGCCAATCGTGAGGTGCATACCCATGGTGACCTGCGTGACCACCAAATCGCAGCGGCTGATGAGGTTGATGAATTGGGCCAGCGGGAAATGCCCCAGATACATGGCTCCGGTAGCCTCCTGCAATTCCAGGTTGCGCGGATGTTCCTGGGCGCCGCCCAGCAACAAGGGACGGTAGCCGGCTTTTTGGATCTGACGAATGAGTTCGATCCAACGCTCGCTGCTCCACAAACGGGTGGTCCAACGGTCGCCGCAGCCGGTGTTCAGGCCGATGATGGGCGCACCTTCTTCCAGCGGCCAGACAAAGCCCTTGTCGCTGTGGTCGTCGAGCAGGTACGGTTGCTGCCGGTAGGGGAGTCCGCAGATATCGAATATTTCCTGGCCGTAACTCAGGGTGTTGGCCTGGCTGATATCGTCAAACAAGCCGGTTTTGAACTTGTGCCAGGCTTTGTCGTTTTCGGGTTGAATCTCGCCGTCGCGCAAGGTGTAGCCATATTTCTCTTCTGCCTGTACCATCGACATCAATCCGCCGGCTTCCTTTTCCTTGTCCAGGCAAATGGCGATATCAAAACGCGTGTTGCTTACGTAAAGCATCGCGTTGACATCCAGCTTCAGGATCTCGTCTATCTGTCCCGCCGGAAGGATGTCGGGGTATTGCGTGATCCACGTGATCTTGCAGTTTGGGTACAGTTCGCGGTAGGCGGTGACCAACGGCGTGGTGCGGATTACATCGCCGATCGCGCCAAGCTTGATGATCAGAATGCGCTTGTCGATCTTCGCATAGGCCGGACAATCGGCGCAATGGTACCCGTGCTGCTTGTGCGGTTTGCAGGGAATATGCCCCTTGAAATGTCTGCAATCGGCGTGG
>JBKDBI010000404.1:0-2187 GCA_046314695.1 Bacteroidota bacterium
AGGTACCATCCTGGACATACACGGTATCACCACTTGCCGAATTATTAATGGCGCGTTGAATTGAGCCGGAGTTGGCCGTGACAAACAGCTCACCCGCCTTGACGCGAATCAAACCGATGGCCGCGTTGTCCTGCTTATGCACCAACTTGTCTTCGATGGCCAGGTTCTCCGCCACGCTGGCTTGTGCACCCGTCTTGCCCTCGAAGCTCACCGCCGTGGCGTCGATGGTACTCGTATTGGCAATCAACTCGATGTAGTTCGCCGTCTGACCACTGAAGGCCATCCCGCTCACCGTGTCCACCGAGGCGAACGCCACATCCAGCACTACACCCTTCGCACCGCCGTTGATCGTGATGCCACTCCCCACCGTCACACTCACGTTGCGCTTGGCAACCAGTGGTGCAATGTTTGCCGTGGCCCAGCTGGCACTATCCTTGATCTGCAGACCCATGCCTCCGGCGTTCACCGTGAACGCCACGTTGGCGATCCGTGCATGCGCACCCGTGCGGGCTATCCCGTAGTTCGTGGCAGCGTCCGTGTCCACGTTGTGCATGAACAACCCGACGTCCACTCCACTTACGCTACCCCCGCTTATGCTACCCACGTGCGCAGTCCCATCGGCCGTCTGGTTGTTATCCACACTCCACAGCCAGTAGCCGTACCCCTGCGTGCTGCTCGCCACCCCGCTCCCGCTGATGCTGTTGTCGCTCAGCGCCCAGCGCTCTGGCGTGCTCACCAGTGGCAATGCCACCTGATTCACCATGTTCTGTGGCGTCGATATCGTTGACAACATCACGCCGTACCACTTCGTGAACTCACCCGTGTTCACCGCGCTGATGCTGTTGTTGCGAATCGTGAACGGCTCTGCGGCGTACAGGTTCATCCAGATACCCATCTGCCGTGCCGTAATCGTGTTCCCGGCGATCTCCTGGTACTCGCTCCCTGCCTGATTGCTGATGCGGAACGAGTTCACGTATACGCCGTACCGTGCGTTATTCACCACGTTGTTCGTGATGGCCGTGTACATGCTGTTGCGGACATCGATACCCGTTGATCCGATGTTCTCCACCCGGTTCCCATCAACCATGTGTCCACTTGAGAAGATGGACGCTGCGTTCGTTGGGAAGAAGTTCGTCGCCTGCTGGAATCGGATACCAGCCGATGACACGTTCTTGACCACGTTGTTCGCTACCCGGATGTTGTTCAAGCCGTTGCTTGACACGTACACACCGCGGGCTGCGTCGATTGACGTGTTCGTGCTCCCCACAAAGCCGACCGTGCTCTCCGCCAAGCTCGTGTTGTCGCCGTCAATCGTCAAGCCGTCAACCACCACATTCGCTGCCGCAATCGTCACGATGTTCGATCCGCTTGATGCAGTATCAGTATTGGTTGTTGCGGGCACCACGATTGCCTCTGCCACGCGCGTTCCCGTGTTCGGGTTGATGCCGTAGTTTGGTCCGCGGAGCTGGAGCGTCTTGCCGATGGTGAGATTACCTGCGTAGGTGCCGGCACCGATATGGATGATGTCACCCGTGGTAGCATTATCCACACCGCGCTGAATTGAACCGGAGTTGGCCGTGACGAACAGCTCACCCGTCTTGACGCGAATCAAGCCGATGGCCGCGTTGTCCTGCTTGTGCACCAACTTGTCTTCGATGGCCAGGTTCTCCGCCACGCTGGCCTGAGCGCCCGTCTTTCCTTCGAAGGTATAGTTGGTCGCATCAATGTTCGCCGTGTTGCTGACCAAGCGAATGTAGTTCCCCAATTGACCAGCAAACGCCATCGTTGGTGGCATCACAATTTGTGCGGCTGATTGCTCAACGCTCACACCTTGTGCACCGCCGTTTACGGTCATGCCTGTACCAATTGTGGCTTTGACCGCCACACGTGTACTTGATGGACTATCGTTGACGCGGATACCAATGGTATTTGCGTTGATAGTCACATTGTCAATTGTCGCAAAGGCACCACGTGTTGCAGCGAAGTTATTCCCTTCAAAGTTGTTCACGTGGAGACCAGTACCGACACCAGTCATCGAACCACCACTAATCGTCGGTGCACCACCCTCAGGGGTATTCCACACATTGACACCTTCAGTGGTAATCAATGTGACTGCACTTGCGTTAATCGTGTTATTGGTAAATGTACTGGTACCGAGCGTGCTCCCAAGTGCCTGGACACTGATAC
>JBKDBI010000405.1:0-4500 GCA_046314695.1 Bacteroidota bacterium
AAGATCGAATCGGCCGGCTTTTTCAAGGAATACCGCTACGAAAAACTCCAGGGCATGCTGCGCTACAATCCGCTGGAAAAGATGACCGAATTCTACCGGGCCAAACTTGCCAAACAGAAGCGTACGAAGTTTGCCGTTTCCGAATACGCCGCTTTCCTCAACAATACCAAAGACCGTATCGAGGCGCAACTCATCGACCTGTCAGACGGCGGATTTATTGTATACGACCCATTCGACGATTCCATCACCCTGAGGCCGAAGCTTTTCAATTATGTTCAGAACCATTACAAACTCAAAGACTACGATGTAATCCGGTTTTCATCCCTTATTTCAGCCCGGCCCAATGCCACCCTCAATATCCTCAACAATGAACTCAAGGTGGAAGGAGTGCAACGCTTTTACTTCAGCGATTCGCAGAACGTGATTGTGGCTCCTACGGAGCAAACCATCACCATCCTGAACGATCGCCGCATCAAGTTTGCCGGACAAATACGGGCCGGGCGTTTCGATTTTTACGGAAGAAATTTCGAATTCGATTACGCCAACTTCCAGATTAAATACAGCAATATCGACTCGATGCGTATCTACTTTCCCGACAGCACGGGCAAGGCCATCGTCCCCATCAAATCCGTACTTCGTAACATCTACGGAACACTGTTTATCGACAAGCCAAACAACAAATCCGGACTCAAAGACTATCCCGAGTATCCGATCTTCAAGAGTGATAAAGGAAGTGTCATTACCTACGACAAGCCCCATATCCACGGTGGAGTGTATGAAGCGGATAAATTCCATTTTGAAGTTGATCCGTTCACGATCGACAGCCTCGACAACTTCACCATCGCCGGTTTGGCCTTCGACGGAACTTTCCGAAGCGATGGCATTTTCCCTGATTTCCGTGAACAGGCCCGCATTCAGAAAGATTACTCGCTGGGCTTCATTTCCCGCACTCCGCCAGGCGGCTACCCGATGTATCGTGGCAAAGGCAGAGGTGAGATGACCATTTCACTCAGCGAGGAAGGTTTGTACGGCAGCGGCGATATCACTTATCAGGGCAGTACCACCAAATCGAAAAAATTCCTGATGCTGCCAGACCGCATGCGCGCTCCGGTTGACAGCTACGAGCTGCCCGAAAACGACAAATACCCGGAAGTATATGCAGCAGGCGCTACGGCGGAATGGAAACCATATTCAGATGAGTTCAAAATCGCTAACGGAGAAAGCCCCATTCGCATGTTCAAAATGGGCCACCGTTTCTATGGCAGCATAACCCAGACACCTACAGTGCTGAAAGGCGATGGTTCGCTAAAATGGTCTGAAGCAGAATACGCCAGCCGCAAGATGCGCTTTGGCCCGATGCGCGCCGAATCGCCGGAAGCTTCGCTCAAGATTTACAGCCTCGATAGCACCCGGGTTGCTTTCCGCACTGATAATGTACGCGGAGGTATTGACTTTGACAAAGGTGAAGGCAACTTCACCAATAACATCACCGGCAGCCCGACTTATTTCCCCTGGAATCAATATGCCACAAATATGGCCGATTACAAGTGGGACATGAACCGCAAGTTGATCGAAGTACTGCCCGGAGCTTCATTGGGCAGCGAACCCGGCATGTTTGTAAGTACCCTGGCCACGCAAGACAGTTTGCGGTATGAAGCACAGAAAGGCATCTACGACCTGCAGCTCGAACTGCTGAAGGTGGAAGGCATTCCGTATATCGACATTGCCGATTCGCGCATGTTCCTGAAAGACGGCAAGGTAACCATACGCAAAGCGGCCGATATGGATCCGGTCGACAGCGCCCGAATCGTGGCCAACCGCACCGATAAATTCCACGAAGTGTACCGCATGCGCGCCAAGATCTTCGGACGAAACAAAATGCGCGGAGAAGGATTCTATGTGTACGTCAACAAGAACGGACAGCGACAGGAAATCACGATGGACAGCGTGTTGGTGAACCGCTTCCGAAACGTGGAATCATGGGGTAAGATTGACGAAGCGCAGAACTTCACCCTCGATACCAAAATTGGCTACAAAGGCCTTGTATTGGCGAAGAGCAACGAGAAGCTTGTGCAGTTCACCGGCTATGTCAAACCCCTGCATACCTTCGACAATATCCTTCCCTCCGCCTGGCTGCGCTGCAACGAACCGATCGACCCGAAAGATGTGGTAATCAACCTCAGCGATCCGCGCGACAAAGACAACAAACGTCAATACGTCGGATTGTATATCGCCAACGATTCAAGCCATGTCTATCCCCTCTTTTACAGCTGGAAACGCCGTTACAGCGATATTGAAATCACCGGCGACACCGGTATCCTCTATTACGACCAGGACAAACAGAGCTTCTTTGCCGGAAGCCGGGATAAGCTGTTGAACGGCGGACTGAAGGGCAATTATATCCAGCTCGACGAACGCACTAAGGCCATTCACGCAGAAGGCCGGATGGACTTTGGCTTTGACAATGGTGCCATTCGCTGCGTAAGTGCCGGTGCAGTCGACCTGGTGCCGGGAGACAGCAGTTTCAATTTCAGATTGGCTATGTTCATCGATTTCCTGCTGCCCAAAACCTTCAACGACAGATTGTACGCCATGCTTACAACGGAAGATGCAGGAACCGGAGATGCTACACTGAACGATCCTTTTGTGGAGGCTGCCGTGGGTGAGTTGATTCGCGACGACAAGGATGCACGCGCTGTAATGAAGGCCATTGAAACGACGGGCAAGTTGGAACCACGAGGCGAAGCAGGTTGGAAATTCTGTTTTACTGAAGCCGATTTTCGTTGGGACAGCCGCCGCCGCGGTATGGCCAATACCAGCGAGGTGGCGCTTGCCAATTTTGACGGCCGCCCGGTAAACCGCACATTCAACACCACTATGCTGGTAGAACACCGGCGCAGCGGTGAGAACGTTTTCATGTATATCGAGATTGCCAAAGGCTCCTGGGTTTACCTGAATGCCCAGCGCAACATTGTATACGTGTGGAGCAGCGATGAGGTGCTCAATCAAGCCATTATCAACGAAGGTCAAAGCCTCGGCACCGACATGCGTAAACGGAAGAAGGCGCGCAAGAAAGAGAATCTCAATACCGACACCTATATGGTGCGCACAGCGGCACCTTCGATGGTCGATCGCTTCCTGCGGCGCTTTGAGTGATTGTATATCTGAGACCGGAATCCAAAAGAAAAGGGGACATTAACATGCCCCCTTTTCTTTTGGATGGGTTACTTAAACTTGGTTCAGCCTTCGCCTTTGTCGGCAAACATTTGCATCGCATCTCCCGAGATTCCGGTGAAAGAAAATCCGCCATCGTGGAAGAGGTTCTGCATGGTAACCATACGGGTATAATCGGAGAACAGCGAGGCGATGTAATCAGCACAAGATTCGGCTGAAGCATTGCCAAGCGGACTCATGGTATCGGCATAGCTGTAAAATGCATCAAATCCACCTACGCCGCTGCCTGCCGTTGTTCTGGTAGGCGATTGTGAAATGGTGTTCACGCGTACTTTCTTCGTTTTGCCGTAATGGTAGCCGAAGCTGCGTGCGAAAGATTCAAGCAGTGCTTTGGCTTCAGCCATTTCATTGTAATCGGGGAAAACACGCTGGGCTGCGATGTAGGTCAGTGCCACGATGCTACCCCATTCGTTCATGGCATCCTGCTTCATGAGCAGTTGCATGAGACGATGGAATGAAATGGCGCTGATGTCCAGCGTTTTGTGCATGAAATCGTAATTCAGATCGGTGTACGGATTCTTCTTGCGCACATTGAGGCTCATGCCGACGCTGTGCAACACGAAATCGAGCTTGCCACCCAGCACTTCCATGCTTTCGGTGATGAGCTTGTTCAGGTCTTCCTCACTGGTTACATCGGCCGGAATAACTTTCGCGCCGCCGCACTCCTCAGCCAATTGATTGATCGCGCCCATGCGCAAGGCAATGGGCGCATTGGTGAGGGTGAATACCGCGCCTTCAGCATGGCATACCTGCGCCGTTTTCCAGGCGATGGATTTCTCGTCGAGCGCACCGAAAATGATGCCTCTTTTCCCTTTTAACAGTTGATGACTCATAGTGAAATCTGCTTCAAACGTACAAAATTTTCCACGAGCGGCCACCTATTGCCGGCCGTTGCGCTAAGGGATTCCGCTTGCTCCTGCTGTTGAACACCCGTTGCGGGCACAAAATCCTCCTTCTTCAGGGGGAGATCCGCACCCGTTCCCAGCCCTGCCCGTGCTCCGGAAGCCGGAACTGTATCCTGTCGTGCAGGCGGTTGCTTCTACCCTGCCAGAACTCAATGCAAGAGGGCTTCAGATGAAATCCGCCCCAATGCGGTGGCCGGGGCACCTGACCTTCCGGATACTGCGCCGTGTAAGCTGCAAGCTGCTGTTCCAAAACCTCCCTCGATTCCACCTCCCTGGTTTGCATGCTGGCCCAGGCACCGATTTGGCTGCCGTGGGGCCGGCTGTGGAAGTAGGCATCGTTTTCCTCCGGACTCAAGCGGCT
>JBKDBI010000406.1:0-30539 GCA_046314695.1 Bacteroidota bacterium
ACGCGCTGCGGAAATGGCTTCAGCATATGGGTTTCGACAGTGAATCCAAGGCAATGGTGCAGCGCCGCAAAACCTGTAGCATAGCGCCCACCGTCGAAGAATCCGTTGATTCCGCTGTCCGGAACTTCACGTCGGGTTTCAACATAAGGCACTACCGGCCAGCCGCGGCTTGGCAGCACGCTGTCAAGTGCTGAACAAAGTCCTTTCATCGTGCGGCGTTCATCGGCATTCAGTTTGGCCGGATGGGTTCCGAAATAGGTCAGCGTATAGGGATAATCTGCCCCGTTACTGGTGTGGTTGTCTACGAAAATCCGCGCGTTGATCCGGGTAAAGAAGCGGATAAAGGTCTCGGCGTTGCGGCTATCGGCCTTGATGAAATCGCGGTTCAGATCGAGGTTTCGGGCACTGGCACGGAAGCCGTATTCATCCGGTCCGTCTTGATTGGCCCTGCTGCAACAGCCCCGGCGTTCGATGCCATCCACATTATACTGCGCGATGATAAACAGGCGGTAATGGGTCAACAGGTGTTTCCAGCGTTTTGCATCCGCGAGTATGTCCCGGGCCAGGGCCATGCTTGCATCAACGCCTTCCGGTTCACCGGCATGTATGGCGTTGTTGATGAGGATAGAAGGCCGCAAATCTGCTTTTCTTCCCAGTGGACTATTCACTTGCATCACCATAATATCGCGCAAGCCATCTGACTTGCCTATGCTGAAAAACAGCGGTGCCATACCCTGCAAATCCGGAATTCGGCGGTACGCTTCACACAGTTTGTGGTAATACGCATTGCAGGCCTCATAAGAAGCGGTTTGGTTCGAATCGGTTTCAAATACCGTTCTGACCTGGGCCTGGGCACTTGCACATGCTATCAGGCTCAGCAGACAAAGGCGACGCAACATGTTCAACGCAGGCGGTCCATCCCTTTTATCAGCGCTTCATCTTTCATGATGCCGCGAAGCGCCAGCAGAAAAAAGGTGATCATGAGGAAAGGGGCTGCAAAAGAAAGCCCGAGGCTGCCTTCCACAGGCCCTCCTTCTCCCAGTTGCGACATTACACTGCGGTAACGAAGAAACGCCATCAGCCCCAACAAGAGTGAAAGCCCGGTTCCTAGCCAGCAAGCTTTGATCTGCAAGGGCCGATTCTGGTACAGGAAGATCGCGCCTGCTGCGATAAAAGCAATGCCGGCCAAAAGCAACAAACTCACGGTATCGTTCACGCGCACTCCGTTGATATCGACAGACATGAAATCCACACTGGCCGTGCGCACGCCCTGGCTGGCGGTATAGAAAGGTCCGCCCCAGAACAGCACATAAACCCCGAGCAGGGCATTGAACAAAAGGAAGATGCTTTGTATGCGTTGGATCATGGCGACAAATATAGTTTCGGCGCAACTGCAGCAGGATAGGTAAATTTGCGCCATGCAAGATGTCTTCATCGTCGATTCGGTGCGCAGTGCCGTAGGTAAGTTCAATGGAAGTCTGGCGAGTGTGCGGCCGGACGACCTGGCAGCCGGGATCATCCGCGCCTTGTTGGAACGCAACCCCGGGTTCGATCCGTCTGTGTTGGATGAAGTGATTCTCGGCGCTGCCAACCAGGCCGGTGAAGACAACCGCAACGTGGCCCGCATGGCAGCATTGCTCGCCGAAATTCCGGTGCATGTTCCCGGCTATACCGTGAACCGTTTGTGCGCCAGCGGGCTGCAATCTGTGATGAATGCTTTCATGGGCATTCGCAGCGGCATGGGAGGCGCATTTCTGGCCGGTGGCGTAGAAAGCATGACCCGGGCGCCCTTTGTGATGGCCAAAGCGGAACAGCCTTTTCAGCGCAATGTGGAGATTTACGACACCACCATCGGCTGGCGCTTTACCAATCCGGCGCTGAGTGCTTTGCATCATCCGTGGACAATGGGCGAAACGGCCGAAAACGTCGCGGAGAAATTCCAAATCAGCCGCGAAGACCAGGATCAGTTCGCTTACGAAACGCAGTTGAAATGGAAGGAAGCACAGGCTGCCGGTTACTTCAACAATGAAATTGCGCCGGTTTCCATTCCCCAGAAAAAAGGAGATCCGATTGTTTTCCATACCGATGAGCACCCGCGCCTGAGCACTGTGGAGACCCTTGCCACGCTCAAGCCTGCGTTTCGCAAAGGCGGAACCGTTACAGCAGGCAACAGCAGCGGCATCAACGACGGTGCCGCTTGTATGCTGGTGGTGAACGAAGAAACCCTCAAGCGTTTCAACCTGAAACCCATCGCACGGATCGTATCGGCCGCCGCGGCGGGTGTTGCGCCTGAAATCATGGGAATCGGCCCGGTACCTGCAGTACAGAAAGCGCTGAAAATGGCCGGCTTACAGGTATCCGACATCGACATTTTTGAACTCAATGAAGCATTTGCATCGCAGGTTTTAGCCAGTATGCGCGAACTCGGAATTCCGCGCGAAAAAGTGAACCTGCAAGGCGGGTCTATTGCCATTGGTCATCCGCTTGGCGCATCCGGCACTCGCATTTCGACCACCTTGCTCCACCTGCTGCAGCGCAAACAAGCCCGCTACGGTGTGGCAACCATGTGCGTGGGTGTGGGCCAGGGCGCTGCCATCGTTTACGAACGCCTCTGATCCCGGCACCATATCATGGAACTGCAGCGTTACCGACTCGACATCCAGTTCCGTGGTACCGCGTATCAGGGTTGGCAAAAGCAGCTCGATAAACCTACTGTTCAGGGTATTTTGGAATCCAAACTTGAAGTGCTGTTGCGCCATGAAGTCCAGGTTACAGGTTGCGGACGCACAGACAGCGGCGTGCATGCCCGGCATTTCCCGCTGCACTTTGATGGCCCTCCTGCCCTGCCGGATGCTTTCCTGCACCGGCTCAACGGCCTGCTTCCAGCCGATGTAGCGGCATTCAACCTTGAAGCAGTTCCGGCCGATTTCCATGCGCGCTTCCATGCACGCGGCCGCGAATACCGCTATTATATCCACTTCGGAAAGCAGGTATTCCTGGAAGATCTTTCCTGGAGACAAACCCAAAGACCAGACCTGGATCGGATGAACATTGCGGCCGCATTGCTGCCCCATCATGAAGACTTCCGGTGTTTCACCAAAGGCGAAATGCCGCAACACCATGGCTATGGTTGCCTGCTGGAATCGGCTATTTGGTCAGAAACAGATAGCGGCATGGTATTCTGTGTTCGCGCAAACCGCTTTCTCCGCAACATGGTGCGCGCGATGGTAGGCACCTTGCTGGAAGTTGGTACAGCGCGCATGAGCCTGCCGGAGTTCGAAACCATGCTTCAGTACGGAACGCGTTCCGATGCCGGGCCCAGTGTGCCAGCGCATGGGTTGTTCCTGGAAAAGGTCTGGTATTGAGAAAATAAGCTATCCGGGTTTTATTCCGGCAAAGGGCTTCCGCCGCCTGTTTCCACGCTAATGCAATGAACCGGGGGTGTCTCAGGTCTCCGCCGGTTCCACCGTATCTGTATCACGTTCCCAACCTTCGTGTTGCAAGACAAGGCGTTCACGCATAATATCTTCACCTGAGCCATCAAGGTTGGCCAGCGGTTCATAGACACTCGGCCAGCAGCGGTAAATCCTGAAAGTCATCACCACTTGTCCGGATTCATTGAGCAGGCTGATTTCGATGTCTTTTCGAAAGTTTCGCAAACTCATTTCAGCACCTGCACCTGCTCCCAGATTAAAAACCAGATCTGCCCAGGCTTCGAAAGCAGTATCGTGCGTGCGTCCGCGCTCCAGAATGATCGGTTCATATTGTGTTATACCCGGCATTCTGCGCACAGAACTGGGATCGCTTCCTTCGCGGTGCAATACCACACCCGTTTCGCGGCGAAGCCCGGTGATTCGGTCTATGCCGTGAATGTAGCGACCGTCCCATTTTACTCTGAATTTAAAGTTCTTGTACGGGTCGAAGCGGTGTGCGTTGACGGTGAAGCCTGCCATGTGGAGTAGGATAAAAAGGAGAAAACATGCGAGCGGCAGGCTTATCCACCAGAGTATGCCATCCGACCACATATCCAAAGATAACAAAAAAAAGCCCCGCGATGCAGGGCTTTTTGCTTAGGTGAGTTTAGAATCAGCGCACGAAGCGGAAGCTGCGGCCCGGGAAGCGGGCCATTTCGCCCAACTCTTCTTCGATGCGGATGAGCTGGTTGTACTTCGCCATGCGATCTGAACGCGAGGCAGAACCGGTCTTGATTTGTCCGCTGTTCATGGCAACGGCCAGATCGGCGATGGTACTATCTTCAGTTTCACCGCTGCGGTGGCTGATGATATTGGTGTAGGAGTTCGCCGTGGCAAGCTGGATCGCTTCGATGGTCTCAGTAAGCGTGCCGATTTGGTTCACCTTCACGAGGATGCTGTTGCCAACACCTTGGGTAATGCCTTCGCGGAGACGGTTTACGTTTGTAACGAATAAATCGTCGCCTACGAGCTGGACTTTATCACCCAAGGCAGTAGTGAGGCTTTTCCAGCCTTTCCAATCGTCTTCTGCACAGCCGTCTTCGATGCTGATGATCGGGTATTTGGCGCACCAGCTGGCCCAGTAATCCACCATTCCCTGGCTGTCGAGCATGCGTTTGTCTGATTTCTTGAAGGTGTACATGCCGGTTTCCGGATTGTACAGCTCGCTGGTGGCAGCATCCATAGCAATATACACATCGTAACCGGGCTTGTAGCCGGCCTTTTCGATGGCTTTCAGTACGATCTCAATGGCTTCTTCATTGCTTTGGATGTCGGGCGCAAAACCTCCTTCATCGCCCACGTTGGTGCTGTAGCCGGCAGCTTTCAACACCGACTTCAGGTGATGGAATATTTCAACACCCATGCGCAGCGAATCGCTGAATGTAGGTGCATTTACAGGCATCACCATGAATTCCTGGAAGTCGATGCGGTTATCGGCGTGCGCACCACCGTTGAGGATATTCATCATCGGAACAGGCAAGGTGTTGGCGTTGACGCCACCGATGTAGCGGTAGAGTGGCATTCCCAGCTCTTCTGCTGCTGCGCGGGCTGCGGCCAGCGAAACGGCGAGGATGGCATTGGCACCCAGTCGCGATTTGTTGGCAGTACCATCGAGTTCGATCATCGCGGCATCGAGCGCATTCTGCTCGCTTGCCTCCATCCCGTCGAGGGCATCGGCAATCTCGTTGTTGACGTGATCGACCGCTTTTTGAACGCCTTTACCAAGGTAGCGGGTCTGATCCCCATCGCGGAGTTCTGCTGCTTCGTGGATACCTGTACTGGCACCGCTGGGCACAGCAGCCCGGCCCATGGCGCCGTCTTCTGTGAATACTTCAGCCTCCACGGTGGGGTTGCCGCGGCTGTCAAGCACCTGGCGTGCCTGGATATGAATGATACTGCTCATATTGGGAATTAGTGTTGAACCGGATTGGCTTTCATCAGCTCAATGAACTGATCAAACAGATAATAACTGTCGTGCGGACCCGGATTGGCCTCCGGGTGGTGTTGCACAGAAAATGCGGGCTTGTCTTTGCGGGCAATACCTTCAACAGACTGATCATTCAGGTTGATATGGGTCAGTTGTACTGTTTCCGCAAGGGCTTCGTCGTAGGCCACGGCAAAACCATGGTTTTGGCTGGTAATCTCGCTCCGACCGCTAATGAGGTTGTGAACAGGATGGTTGCAACCGCGGTGGCCGTGGTGCATTTTATACGTTGACAAGCCGCTTGCAAGGGAAAGCAACTGGTGACCCAGACAAATACCGAAGGTTGGAATACCGGCATCTAACAGTTTCTGAACAGTGAGGATGGCGTAATCCATAGCGGCCGGGTCGCCCGGACCATTGCTGAGCATGATACCGTCCGGATTCCATGCCAATACGTCTTCGGCTGTGCTTCGCGCCGGAAAAACGCCGAGATAACATCCGCGCTTTACCAGACAACGGGCAATATTCTTTTTACTGCCGAAATCCAATAGAGCAACACGGTGAGGTGCCGCAGGGTCACCATCGGTATAAAAACTACTGGTACTGACAGTGCTCGCCAATTCCAGACCACTCATATCGGGACAGGCATCGAGCATTTCTCTCAACACGTTAAGATCTTCAATTTCCGAGCTGATGATGGCGTTCTGGGCGCCTGCTTCCCTTATATGCCTTACCAATTGACGGGTATCAACATCTGCAATACCCACGAGGTTGTTGACGGTGAAGTATTCATCCAGGCTAGCGCTTGCCTGTTTGCGGCTGTAAGGGTAGGAAAAGCGCTTGCAAACGAGACCTGCAATCTGAATGCGATCCGATTCAACTTCGTCTTGCTTTACCCCGTAATTACCAATATGATCGCTGGTCATAATGAGGATTTGTCCGGTATAGGAAGGATCGGTAAAAACCTCCTGATAACCAGTCATTCCAGTATTGAAAGCGATTTCACCGGTGGTGGTGCCAATCTTTCCGATGGCTGTTCCCGTGAACACCGTACCGTCCTGTAACATCAGTCTGGCCGGTGTCTTTACATTGCCCGTCATTGGGAGTGCAAATTTAGGAGGTTGGAAGTAGTTTGGGGAATAACTTTTCCATAATTCTGCACCGAATGCTATTCGGCTAAAACACAAAGAGCCATCCTGCGTGGATGGCTCTTCGATTGCGATGTTTAAAGTTACGGATTACTCGGCGTTTTCAGCGGCAGTTTCAGTTCCGGCATTTGCCTTGGCTGATTTGCTGCGACCGCGTCGGGTAGTCTTTTTAGCGGCTGATTTTTCACCACCAAAGCCCTGGAAGTACTCATTGAAGTCTACCAGCTCAATCATGGCTACCTCTGCGTTGTCGCCCATACGGTTGCCGAGTTTCAGGATACGGGTGTATCCGCCAGGACGGCTTGCCACTTTCTCAGAAATGGTTCCGAAGAGTTCCTTGATCGCATCTTTATCGCGCAGGTAGGAGAAAACTGTACGGCGGTTGTGCGTATTGTCTTCCTTGCTCTTGGTGATAAGCGGTTCAACGTATACCCGAAGGGCTTTTGCTTTTGCTACGGTAGTAACAATGCGCTTGTTTTTAATCAGCGAAGCGGCCATATTGGACAGCATCGCTTTGCGGTGCGGGGCGGTGCGGCCCAGGTGGTTCACTTTTTTTCCGTGTCTCATAATTGCTTCGTTCCTTCAGGTTCAGTCTTCTGTAATGTTGTAACGGCTCACATCCATTCCGAAGGTAAGGCCTTTGTCGCGCACGAACTCTTCGAGTTCACTGAGTGACTTTTTGCCGAAGTTGCGGAACTTCAGGAGGTCTTCGATGTTAAAGCTCACCAGTTCGCCCAGTGTCTTGATTTCAGCTGCTTTCAGGCAGTTGTAGGCACGCACGCTCAGATCGAGATCTGCGAGAGGAGTCTTGAGCACCTTGCGCATGTGCAGGTATCCTTCGTCAACTTCTTCCGTGGGCTTACTTACTTTGGTTTCAGGCAACATGCTGTCATCGCTGAAGAGGATGAAATGCTGAATGAGGATATTCGCTGCCTCTTTCAGGGCATCTTCCGGATGCACGCTGCCGTCGGTAGAAATTTCCAGAACCAGTTTCTCGTAATCGGTACGCTGTTCTACGCGGAAATCTTCAACCAGGTATTTAACGTTGCGGATGGGTGTATAGATTGCGTCCACTGGAATATAACCGATGGGAGCATCCTTCTGCTTGTTCTCGTCGGCCGGAACATAGCCACGACCTTTTTGAACTGTCAATTCGACTTCAAGGTTTACAGTCGGCTCCAGGTTACAGATTACCAATTCCGGATTCAGAACGGTAAAACTGTTGGTGTAGCGGCTGATATCTCCTGCAATGAACTGATCCTTACCTTTAACCGAGATGTATATTTTCTCGGTATCTTCTGCGCTGGAAGTCTTCTTGAAGCGTACCTGCTTGAGGTTCAACACCACATCAACCACGTCTTCGATGACGCCTTTGATGGTACTGAACTCGTGGTCCACCCCATGAATCTTCAAACCGGTGATCGCATAGCCCTCGAGTGAAGAAAGCAGGATGCGGCGCAGCGAATTGCCAATGGTAGTGCCATAGCCTTTTTCCAGGGGACTGAATTCGAATACCCCATGGAAATCGTTGGCCTTATGCATGACCACTTTATCCGGTTTTTGAAATGGAATAATACCCATTGTTCGTTTCGTTAAGGATTATTTGCTGTACAATTCGACGATGAGCTGTTCTTTGATATTCTCGGGAATATCTGAACGCTCAGGGAAGGAAAGGAATTTACCGCTCAGGTCGCTTCCATCCCACTCAAGCCAGTTGAAACGGCGGCGTGTGTTGGATGTGCTGTTCTGAATGGCTTCCAATGACTTGGAACGCTCGCGCACACCCACAACATCACCTGGACGGAGTGAGTAAGACGGAATGTTCACAACCTCACCATTTACGGTAATGTGTTTGTGTGAAACAAGCTGACGTGCTGCACGGCGTGTGGGAGCAATTCCCAAACGGAAAACAGTGTTATCAAGCCTTGCTTCAAGCAGCTTCAGCAACACTTCACCGGTGATACCCTTTTTGGCAGCAGCCTTGCGGAAGGTGTTTGCAAACTGACGCTCGAGTACACCGTAGATGTATTTCGCTTTTTGCTTTTCAGCGAGCTGTATAGCGTATTCGGACTGCTTCGGACGACGGCGTGCATTGCCGTGCTGACCGGGACCGTAATTCTTTTTTTCCAGTGCCTTGTCGCGACCAAAAATCGCTTCTTTGAAACGACGCGCAACTTTGGATTTTGGACCTCTGTATCTAGCCATGAATGATCTTCTCTATGCTTGTTATACCCTGCGGCGTTTGGGAGGACGACAACCGTTGTGTGGCAACGGAGTGATATCGGTGATAGTAAGCACTTCGAGACCTACAGCCTGAAGGTTACGGATTGCGCTGTCGCGGCCCGATCCCGGACCTTTTACCCATACGTCTACCTTGCGGAGGCCCATATCGAATGCCACTTTGCCGCAATCAAGTGCTGCCACCTGAGCTGCATACGGCGTGTTCTTCTTGGAACCGCGGAAGCCCATCTTGCCTGAGCTCGACCACGAGATTACCTGTCCTTCGGTATTTGTAATAGAAATGATAAGGTTGCTAAACGTAGCCTGGATGTGAACCTGCCCGTTGGGATCAACCTTTACCTTTTTCTTGGTTACCTTTTTTTGGTTAGCCATGTATTGTAATCGCCTGAATTTTAATTATTTGGTTGCCTTCTTCTTGCCTGCAACGGTTTTGCGCTTGCCTTTCCGTGTGCGGGCGTTGGTGCGGGTGCGCTGACCACGCAGCGGAAGACCTTTACGATGGCGCAGACCACGATAGCATCCGATGTCCATCAGACGCTTGATGTTCAGCTGGGTCTCCGAGCGAAGTTCACCTTCCACTTTCAGTTCGCTGGTGATGAAACCACGGATCTTAGACAAATCTTCGTCGTTCCATTCAGAAACTTTCTTGCTCTCGTCGATCCCGCTGTCTGCGAGTATCTTTTCTGCGGTACTGCGGCCGATGCCGTAGATGTACGTAAGTCCGATTACGCCGCGCTTGTTTTTGGGTAAATCAATACCTGATATCCTGGCCATGTCTTATCCCTGCCTTTGCTTGAATTTGGGGTTTTTCTTGTTGATCACGTAGATCTTGCCTTTCCTGCGTACAATCTTGCAGTCGACACTACGCTTCTTCACTGAAGTTCTTACTTTCATAGTCTTCTTTACTTGTATCTGTAAGAGATCCTGCCACGGGTCAGGTCGTAGGGTGACATTTCCACCTTTACCCTGTCCCCGGGCAGAATCCGGATGTAGTTCATTCGCATTTTTCCCGAAATCGTCGCGATAATCTCATGTCCATTCTGAAGCTTTACACGGAACATCGCGTTTGAAAGCGCTTCCATGATCACTCCGTCCTGTACTATCGCGTCTTGTTTCGGCATTTTTTAAAGGGCTGCAAAAATAGGTTAATTGTTCTTAATTTCCAACCTGTTGTTGCTGCATCATTCCCATACGCCCTTTGATCCGTCCTGAACGCATCAGTCCGTCGTAATGGCGCATCAGCAGGAAGCTTTCAATCTGTTGGAGGGTGTCGAGCACAACACCTACCAGGATCAGCAAGCTTGTTCCGCCGTAAAACTGGGCAAACTCCGGATTCACTCCGAGCAGGCTGCCTTGCGCAATGGCGGGCATAATAGCTACTGCAGAGATGAATAACGCACCTGGTAAAGTAATGCGGCTGATTACCTCATCGATGAAGTCTGCAGTCTTCTTACCCGGTTTGATTCCGGGGATGAATCCGTTGTTGCGCTTCATGTCTTCCGCTATCTGATTCGAATTGAAAATGATGGCTGTGTAGAAATAGGTAAACAGGATGATCAACGTTACCAGCAGCGCATTGTGTCCGAAAGATGTGTAATCAGCCATGCTCATCAGCCAGCCGGGTACGTTTCCGTCCTTGTACAATCCAATGAAGGAAGCAGGAAGGAACATAATCGCCTGTGCGAAGATGATAGGCATTACACCCGCACCCAACACTTTCATTGGGATGTAGTTACGCTGACCACCATACTGACGGTTGCCTACAATGCGCTTTGCATAATTCACAGGTATCTTACGCGTGCCTTGGGTAAGAAGAATCACCGTAAGTACTACTGCGACCCAAATGAATATCTCGATCAGGAAAATAAACGGACCACGCTTGGTGAAAGAGAATACCAACTCCGTTGCGAATGCATTGGGCAGGCGTGCAATGATACCCACCATGATGAGGAGGGAAATGCCGTTACCCAAACCTTTGTCGGTGATACGCTCGCCAAGCCACATGGTAAACATGGTTCCTGCTGTGAGCAAAATCACGTTCGTGATCATAAACCATCCCTGACTCATCGCTTCCGGATTGGTTACGAACAATAGTGCATCCCGGTTGCCCGGTGTTGTGATGATGTTATTCAGGTAACCAACAGCCTGAACAGCTGTAAAGGCGATGGTGAGAATACGGGTGTATTGGTTGATTTTCCGGCGGCCTTCCTCCCCTTCTTTCTGCATTCTTGCGAACGCAGGTACAGCGAGGGAAATCAGCTGCATGAAGATCGATGCACTGATATACGGCATGATACCAAGGGCGAGGATAGCGCCACGGGCAAATGCACCACCGGCGAAGATGTTCACCAGACCGAGCAACGAATCGCTCGATTGCTTCTGCAGGCCCGCGAGCATATCAGAATCCACGCCCGGCAGGATCACAAATGATCCCAGGCGGTAAACCAAAAGGAATAAAAAGGTATTGACGATCCGCGTACGCAGTTCGTCAATTCTCCAGATATCCTTGATCTTGTCGATCAGTCTGCGCATATCAGCCTATGATGTGTACGGATCCTCCGGCCTTTTCGATGGCTTCCTTCGCGGTAGCGGAGAAAGCATGGGCGTGAACTTCCAGTGCAGTTTTCACTTCACCGCGACCCAGGACTTTAACCAACTCTTTTTTACCGAGCAGGTTGCGGTTTACAAATACATCCTTGTCGATACGTGTGATGTTTTTCTCTTCGCTGATTTTTTGCAGCACATCGAGGTTAACACCCGTATACTCCACACGGTTGATGTTTTTGAATCCGCCTTTGGGCACTCGGCGCTGAAGGGGCATTTGTCCACCTTCAAAACCGATTTTGCGGCTGTAGCCGGTTCGTGATTGCGCACCTTTGTGACCTTTGGTCGAGGTACCACCTTTACCGGAACCCTGACCGCGGCCTATGCGTTTTGATTTTTTTACCGAACCAGCGGCCGGTTTGAGATTGCTTAAGTTCATGTTCAGTCAGCGTTTTCTACGGTGAGTAAATGCTTCACGGTATTGATCATACCCTGAATCTGTGGATTGAGTTCAAGCTCACGGCTGCGGTTGAGTTTGCGCAGGCCGAGTGCCTGAAGCGTTGCCTTCTGGTTCTTGGGGTAACCGATGGCGCTTTTTACCAATGTGATTTTAACTTTTGACATACCGATCAGCCGTTGAATACTTTCTTGAGGTTGATACCACGCTGTTGGGCGATGGCGAAAGGATCGCGCATGTTGATCAGCGCATCAAAGGTTGCCTTTACCACGTTGTGTGGGTTGGAGCTGCCTTTTGACTTCGCCAGTACGTCGTGCACACCGGCGCTTTCAAGCACTGCGCGCATCGCACCACCGGCGATAACACCGGTACCGTGTGCTGCGGGTTTCAGGAACACGTGTCCGCCACCGAATTTACCGATCTGTTCATGCGGAACGGTGCCGTTGATCACAGGAACTTTGATCAGGTTCTTCTTCGCGTCTTCGATTCCTTTTGAAACCGCGTCTTGCACTTCGGATGCTTTGCCGAGGCCATGACCAACGATGCCGTTGCCGTTACCCACCACCACAATAGCGGTGAAGCTAAACGTGCGCCCGCCTTTGGTCACCTTGGCTACGCGGTTGATATGAACGACTTTCTCGGTAAGTTCGAGGTCGCTCGATTTAACTCTCTTCATTGCGTTGTTGCTCACTTTGTATATTAGAATTGGAGTCCACCTTCCCGGGCAGCGTCTGCCAGGCTTTTTACACGACCGTGATACAGATAACCACCGCGATCAAATACAACGCTGGTAATGCCGGCAGCAACTGCTTTCTCAGCAATGCGCTTCCCTACCAAAGCAGCCTTCGCTGTCTTGTTGTCTTTTCCAGTGGCGATATCTTTTTCACGCGACGAGGCTGCGCAAAGGGTATGCCCTTTCAGGTCGTCGATGATCTGTACATAAATTTCGGTGTTGCTCCTGAACACACTCAGACGCGGACGTACAGTTGTGCCGGTAATGCGGCTGCGAATACGGGTCCGTATCTTGGCTCTTCTGCTAGTTTTCTTCGTTGCCATCGTTCGTTATCTGTTATTTGGAAGCCGACTTACCTGCTTTTCTCCTCAACACCTCACCAGCAAAGCGAATACCTTTTCCTTTGTACGGTTCAGGCTTGCGGAAAGAGCGAATCTTCGCAGCAATCTGGCCCAGCAACTGTTTGTCTGCACTCTCCATGCTCACGCTTGGATTTTGACCTTTTACAGTTTCTGTGGTCACTTTAATTTCCTGGGGAACTTCCAGCACAATGCGGTGAGAATGGCCGAGTGAGAATTCGACGATATTGCCTTGGTTGCTCACTTTGTAACCTACACCTACAAGTTCCTGTTTTACAGTGTGACCGGTGCTTACACCAATCGCCATGTTGTTGATAAGGGAGCGGTACAGACCGTGGAGGGCTCTGTCTTGCTTGCCGTCGGTGGGACGGGTTACAGTGAGTTCGCCATTTTCCAAATTGTATCCGAAACCTTCTTTCAGTTCCTGTTTAAGTTCGCCTTTGGGACCTTTTACGGTAACCACATTGGCGGCATCAATACTTACCTGCACACCTGCAGGCAGTTTAATGATTGATTTTCCTACGCGTGACATTGATTTCTCTCTTTTGGATCAGGATACGTAACACAATACTTCACCTCCAACGCGCAGCGTACGGGCTTCTTTGTCGGTCATCACGCCTTTGCTGGTAGTGATAATCGCAACGCCCAAACCGTTCAGTACACGGGGAATGCTGTCAGTATCTGCATACTTGCGCAGACCTGGCTTACTGATACGGGTGAGTTCGCGGATGGCGGGCTCTTTGGTTACCGGATGGTATTTCAGGGCGATTTTGATCACGCCCTGGTGATTGGTAGTTTCCTCAAACTTGTACTTCAGGATGTAACCTTTCTCGTACAGTACGCGGGTAATCTCGCGCTTGATATTGCTTGCGGGAATTTCCACGATCCTGTGATTGGCATGGATCGCGTTGCGCAGGCGGGTGAGGTAATCTGCTATTGGGTCAGTCATTGAATTGCTTATTAGGATGTTATTACCAGCTTGACTTCGTTACGCCGGGGATTTTGCCATCGTTTGCCATCTGGCGGAACACGTTACGGCAAATACCGAAGGTACGGATATAACCGCGTGGACGACCGGTGAGCTTGCAACGGTTGCGAAGACGAACGGGAGATGCGTTGCGGGGAAGCTTTTGCAACCCGGCATAATCGCCTGCCTCGATCAACTGCTTGCGCTTTTCGGCATAACGCGCTACCATCTGTTCGCGCTTCTTCTGCCTGGCTTTTATGGATTCTCTTGCCATTACTTGTTTGCTTTAAAGGGGAAACCGAGGTTGCGGAGCAATTCGAGACATTCTTCGTCTGTCTTCGCCGATGTTACAATCGTGATGTCCATACCATTGATACGGCTCACTTTGTCGATATCGATTTCCGGGAAAATAATCTGTTCGGTTACACCGAGTGTGAAGTTACCACGACCGTCGAAACCTTTTACGGCCAGACCCTGGAAGTCGCGCACACGGGGCAGCGATACGGAGGTAAGGCGATCGAGGAATTCGAACATACGGTCACCACGCAGTGTCACGCGGGCACCGATAGGCATATTTTCTCGCAACTTGAAGTTACTAATCGCCTTGCGCGACATTGTTGCCTGGGCCTTCTGACCTGCAATTTTGGTCATTTCTTCTACAGCAGCATCAACAAGCTTCTTGTCGGATACAGCTGCGCCTACGCCCTGATTGAGGGCTACTTTCAGGATACGCGGAACCTGCATAGGGTTCTTGTAGCCAAATTTGTTGACCATGGCAGGTACCACATCATTGTGGTAAGTGTGCTTTAGTCTGGGAGTATAACTCATCGCTCTTTTCCTTAATCAATAAATTCTCCGGTGCGTTTGTCGAAGCGGGTGTTTTTACCTTCTCCGTTCAACTTGCGACCGATTTTAGCCACGTTTTTGGACTTCTCGTTCCACAGCATGAGGTTGCTCACGTGGATGGGTGCTTCAATCTTCTCGATGCGGCCACTGGTATTTTGGGCAGTGGGCTTGTAGTGCTTGGTTACCAGGTTCAGACCTTCAACCACTGCGCGGTTTTCGGCGGTGATTACACGAATCACTTTACCTGTTTTTCCTTTCTCGTCGCCCGCGATCACCTTGACGGTATCGTTCTTTTTGATCTTGAGTTTCATGGTGATTACAATACTTCGGGTGCCAGAGATACAATTTTCATAAACTGCTTGTCGCGAAGTTCACGCGCAACGGGGCCAAAGATACGAGTTCCGCGCGGTTCATCGGAGTTGTTGAGCAGCACGCAGCTGTTCTCGTCGAATCGGATGTAGCTGCCATCGGGACGGCGAACTTCCTTTTTCACACGAACTACAACCGCTTTAGACACTGCACCTTTCTTCATACCTGAAGATGGCAATGCGTCTTTAACGCTTACTACGATTTTATCACCAACACTGGCGTACCGGCGACCGGTACCGCCCAGTACGCGGATGCAGAGCACTTCACGTGCGCCGCTGTTATCCGCTACTTTGAGTCTGCTTTCCTGCTGAATCATCTTATTTAGCCCTTTCTACAATTTCAACCAGCCTCCAGCGTTTCAGCCGGCTCAGCGGGCGCGTTTCCATGATGCGTACGATATCATTCTCATTGCACTCGTTCTTGTCGTCGTGCGCATAGAAGGTCTTCGTCTTTTTGAAATACTTTCCGTACTTCGGATGCTTGATGCTACGTACCACTGATACGGAGATGGTCTTATCCATCTTCGCGCTGGCCACGCGACCCACGATCTCTTTCCGTGCGTTCCTTTTGGCTTCCATTAATCGTTGTTCTCTTTGCGGTTGTATGCAGCCGTCTCAAAAGCGATGCGGCGTGCGTTGAGTTCGGTGAGGTAACGGGCAATATTGCGACGTGTCTCACGCAGTTTGTTGGGGTTATCGAGTTTTGAAACGGCATCGGTGAAGACGAGCTTCTGGTACCGCAACTTTTCCTCTTTGTATTTTTCAATCAGCTCCCGGGTAGGGGTAGCCTTGATATCCTGGCTTTTCATGATCAGATTTCCTCTGCGTAATCGGGTTTAACAATGAATTTAGTAGCTACCGGAAGCTTCATCGCCGCGAGGCGCATTCCTTCCTGTGCAACTTCCAGCGGCACTCCGTCTACCTCGAACATAATGGTTCCGGGCTTGATTACGGCCACCCAATACTCGGGAGCACCTTTACCCTTACCCATCCGCACTTCAGCAGGCTTCTTGGTTACCGGTTTATCGGGGAAAATGCGGATCCATACCTGGCCTTCGCGCTTCAGATAGCGGTTCAGGGCGATACGCGCAGCTTCAATCTGGCGTGAGGTGATCCAAGCCGGTTCGAGGCTCTTCAGTCCGCAACTACCGAAACTGATCCGGTGTCCACGGGTAGCAAGGCCTTTCACCCTGCCTTTCTGCATTTTCCTGTATTTGGTTCTTTTAGGACTCAGCATGATGCATTCAACAATTAACGGTTATCCCTCCTTGGTCCACGGTCACCACCGCGATCGCGGTCGTTGCGGCGGCGGCGATTATCGCCTCCGTCTCTGCGGTTTTGCGGACGTCCGCCACCTTCGCGGCGATCGTTGCGCTCATGTACCGGGGCCAGATCTACTTTTCCAAAAATGTCGCCACGGCAGATCCATACCTTAATACCGATCTTACCATAAACGGTTTGTGCTTCGCTCAACGCGTAGTCGATGTCTGAACGCAGCGTGTGCAGCGGCGTACGGCCATCTTTATACTGTTCAGAGCGCGCAATTTCAGCACCGTTCAACCGGCCGCTGATGCGGATCTTCACTCCTTCAGCTCCCATGCGCATCGTGCTGCCAATTGCACCCTTCAGGGCGCGCTTGAAGGATATACGACCTTCAATCTGGCTTGCAATGCTGTCGGCTACCAATTTGGCATCCAACTCGGGGCGCTTGATTTCGTGGATATTGATCTGAACGTCTTTGCGTGTGATTTTGCGGATCTCCTCGCGGATGGTATCCACTTCCTGACCGCCTTTTCCGATTACGATACCGGGACGTGCAGTGTGGATTGTGATGGTGATGCGCTTCATCGTGCGTTCAATCACCACCTTGCTGATACCACCCTTCTGGATGCGTACGCGGAGGTATTTACGGATTTTCTCGTCTTCCACCAGCTTGTCGGCATAGTTTCTGCCGCCGTACCAGTTGGATTCCCATCCGCGGATAATGCCAAGCCTAAGGCCTATCGGGTTCGCTTTTTGTCCCATTTATGCGTTACTATCTTCTGTTAATACCTCTTCGTTTTGCACACCAGCATCCTGACGGCTGTCAACGATAATGGTGATGTGATTGCTGCGCTTCTGGATACGGTAGCCGCGGCCCTGGGGCGCAGTACGCATACGCTTCATGCTCATGCCTTCATCAACCATAATGGTCTTGACAAACAGGTTGCTTTCTTCAATGCGGCGACCTTCGTTGCCTTGTGCCCAGTTGGCAATCGCACTGCGGAGCAGCTTGCTGACAAACTGTGCATACAAGGGGCGTTGGCTAAACTGCAGAATATTGAGTGCCTTTTCAACGTTCACACCGCGCACCTGGTCAACAACCAGACGCATTTTTTGCGGAGAGAGCGGACAGTTGCGGAGAATTGCTTTTGCTTCCATCTTCGTCAATTATTTGCCGTGGCCTTTAAAGGTACGAGTGGGAGCAAATTCGCCCAGTTTGTGCCCAACCATGTTTTCTGTTACGTATACGGGAATGAATTTGTTTCCGTTGTGCACGGCGAAGGTATGACCAACCATGTCGGGAACAATCATGCTCCGGCGCGACCAGGTCTTGATCACCGTCTTCTTATTGCTTTCATTCATCTTGGTTACCTTCTTCTCGAGTTTAATGTCGAGAAAAGGACCTTTTTTGAGGGAACGTGCCATGCTGCTTCTTACTTATTGCGTTTGCTCTTTCTGCGTTCAATGATCAGACGATCCGAGCCTTTTTTCGGGCTGCGGGTTTTTTGCCCCTGTGAGTAGATCAGGTTGCGTGAGCGGGGCTGACCACCTTTGTTGCGGCCTTCACCACCACCCATGGGGTGATCTACAGGGTTCATAGCGCTTGGACGGGTGCGTGGACGCACGCCAAGCCAACGGGAACGACCAGCCTTACCGCTGCGGGTATTGCTATGGTCCGAATTAGACACCGTGCCGATCGTAGCCAGGCAGTTGGACAAAACAAGACGCGATTCGCCGGAAGGCAATTTTATCGCGGCATACTTGCCTTCACGCGCCAGCAACTGAGCACCTGATCCGGCCGATCGGCACAGACGGGCACCCTGACCGGGCTGCATTTCGATGTTGTGGATGATAGAACCCAGGGGAATCTTATTCATCGGTAGTGCGTTTCCGATTTCAGGAACTGCTGTCTCACCGCTTTCAAGCTTCATTCCCACTTTCAGACCGTTTGGAGCGATGATATAGCGCTTCTCGCCGTCTGCGTATTCCAGCAATGCGATAAACGCCGTGCGGTTGGGATCGTATTCGATGGTCTTTACCTCTGCCGTTACACCGGTCTTGTCGCGTTTGAAATCGATAATACGATACATACGCTTGTGACCGCCCCCGATGTAGCGCATAGTCATTTTACCGGTATTGTTCCGGCCGCCCGATTTGCGTATCGGTACGATGAGTGACTTCTCAGGCTTATCTGCGGTAAGTTCCTGGAATGCGTTTGCAATCTTGAAACGCGAGCCGGGAGTTACCGGTTTGATTCTGTTCAGTGCCATTTAACTATCAGATGTTTTCGTAAAAATCAATGGTAGATCCTTCCTTCAAGGTCACAATAGCCTTTTTATAGGCAGCATTGTAGCCGGAGATCTGACCGGTACGACGGTTCCTGCGAGACTTACCGCGACAGATCATCGTATTAACACGATCAACTTGCACGTTGTAGAACTCTTCAATTTCTTTTCTGATTTCATCTTTGGAAGCCTTGCGGTCAACCACGAAACCATATTGCTGACGCTTCTCGGTGAGGCCCGTCATCTTTTCGGTGATCAGGGGTTTCTTCAGTACCATGTTCAGTCTTTATTAAAGGTTTCGCTGATTGCCTTGACAGCAGATTCGGTAAGAATCAGATTGTTGGCTTTCATGATTTCGTAAGTGTTGATGTCGCAGGCGTTCATCACGCGGTTGTTCGGTATGTTGCGGCCACTCAGGTAAACGTTGCGGTTGAGCGCAGGAGTAACAAAGAGTGTGCGGCCTCCGTTCAGACCGAGGTTGCCAAGCAAACGGCTGAATTCAGCTGTGCGAGGTGCTTCCATCTGGATGTCTTCCAAAACCGTAATGTGGTTGCCTTTGGCTTTGTAGGCCAGGGCGGAAAAACGAGCCAGACGCTTGAGCTTCTTGTTCAACTTGAAGGAGTAATCGCGCGGGCGGGGTCCATGAATACGGCCACCACCTACATATGTACCGGCCTTTATGCTGCCGTGACGTGCGCCGCCGGTGCCTTTTTGGCGGAACAGCTTGCGCGTACTCTTGTTGATTTCACTGCGATCCTTGCTCTTGTGGGTTCCCTGGCGGTGGTTAGCCATGAACTGTTTAACGTCGAGATAGATCGCATGGTCGTTCGGCTCGATGCCGAAGATATCACCGGGCAGCGTTACGGAACGGCCGGTCTCTTTTCCTTCCTTGTTTAATACTTTCAGTTCCATATCAGCGCTCAATTATCACGGTGGAGCCATTGTAACCCGGGATACTGCCGCGCAGCAGAATCACGTTCTGTTCAGGGATCACGCGCACGATTTCCAGGTTGACACCTTTAACGCGTTTTCCTCCCGTCCGTCCGGCCATGCGCAGGCCTTTGAATACGCGGGATGGGAAAGAGCAGGCACCAATAGAACCCGGGTGACGTGCACGGTTGTGCTGACCGTGGGTGGTTTCGCCTACACCGGCGAAGCCATGACGTTTAACTACGCCTTGAAAACCTTTACCTTTTGAGGTGCCGATAACATCAACGAAGTCGCCCGATGCGAAAATATTCACATCGTAAACGTCGCCTGTTGTCGCAGCGGCCTCGGCGCCTTCTGGGTTGCGAAACTCGTGGTACACCCGCTTGGGAGCCGTGTTCGCTTTGGCGCAATGCCCGGTAATGGCTTTGGAGGCATGCTTGGGCTTCATGTCGCCCCAGGCAATCTGGATGGCGGAATATCCGTCTTTATCCTGATTCTTCACCTGAGTAACTACACATGGACCAGCCTGAACAACGGTGCACGCAATGCTGCGTCCGTTCTCGTCGAAGATACTGGTCATACCCAACTTTTTACCGATTAATCCTTGCATGTTGTTGGTTCGTTAGATCTTGATTTCTACATCAACACCACTGGGAAGCTCAAGCTTCATCAGCGCGTCTACTGTCTTGGTGGAACTGTTGTAAATGTCGATGAGGCGCTTGTAGGAGCATACCTGGAACTGTTCCCTGGCCTTCTTGTTCACGTGAGGTGAACGAAGAACGGTGAACACTTTCTTGCGGGTGGGCAGCGGAATAGGTCCGCTTACCACCACACCGGTCTGCTTCACAGCCTTCACAATCTTTTCTGCCGACTTGTCGAGCAGGTTGTGATCGAATGACTTGAGCTTTATTCTGATCTTGTGACTGATCATGGTTTCTTTTACTTGTGTTTAATTACTGCTTGCTTTGCCGTTCACTTTCTTCAGCACCTCGTCTGCGATGTTACGCGGGGTATCTGAATAGTGAGAAAACTCCATGCTGCTGGTAGCGCGACCGCTGGTGATGGTGCGGAGTGTGGTTACATAACCGAACATTTCGCTCAGCGGAACCTTCGCCTTAACAACCTGTGATCCAGCGCGTTCGTCTATGCCTTCCAGCTGACCACGGCGGCGGTTGAGGTCGCCCATTACATCCCCTGTATTCTCTGCGGGTGTTACCACTTCGAGCTTCATGATCGGCTCAAGCAGTACCGGTCCGCACTGGCGGGCTGCTTCGCGGAAACCGCTGCGTGCTGCCACTTCGAACGACAGTGAATCGGAGTCAACTGCGTGGAAAGATCCGTCAAACAAACGCACTTTCATGCGGCTGATAGGGAAACCGGCGAGTACACCGTTAGACATTGCTGCCTTGAATCCTTTTTCAACTGAAGGAATGAATTCGCGGGGAATAGAACCGCCCACAACTTCATTCACAAACTGGAGACCTTCGCCTACAAACGTGTCGTCTGCCGGACCCAGTTCGAACTGGATATCAGCGAACTTACCGCGACCACCGGTCTGCTTCTTATACACCTCACGATGCGTAAAGTTGCGGGTGATGGCTTCTTTATAAGCAACCTGAGGAGCACCCTGGTTACACTCCACTTTGAATTCGCGGCGGAGGCGGTCAACGATAATTTCCAGGTGCAATTCGCCCATACCCGAGATTACAGTCTGACCAGTGTCCTGGTCTGTTTGAACACGGAAAGTGGGATCTTCTTCTGAAAGTTTCGCGAGAGCAGTTCCGAGTTTATCAACGTCGGCCTGGGTCTTCGGCTCGATGGCAAGACCGATAACCGGATCGGGGAACACCATCGCTTCAAGCACGATCGGATGCGCTTCAGCGCAAAGGGTATCGCCGGTCTTGATGTCTTTAAAACCAACCGCAGCTCCGATATCACCGGCACCCAGATATTCGATTGGGTTCTGCTTGTTGGCGTGCATCTGGAAAATGCGGGAAATACGTTCTTTCTGACCGCTGCGGGTATTGAGAACATAAGAGCCTGCATCCAACTTGCCAGAATAGGCGCGCATAAATGCGAGACGACCTACGTAGGGATCGGTTGCGATTTTGAAAGCAAGCGCGCAGAAAGGATCATTGTAATCCGGCTTGCGCACGATTTCTTCATCGGTATCGGGATTGGTTCCTTTGGTAACGTCTTTGTCGAGCGGGCTCGGCATAAGTTCCATCACCAGGTCGAGCATGGTTTGTACGCCCTTGTTCTTGAAAGATGAACCGCAAACCATGGGAACAATCTTCATTTCGAGGGTGGCCTTACGCAGGGCGTCGAGGATCTCGCGCTCGGTGATCGAGGTGGGATCGTCGAAGAATTTCTCCATCAGGCTATCGTCGTATTCTGATACCGCTTCGAGGAGTTTTTCGCGCCATTCGGTAGCTTCTTCCATCATGTCGGCAGGGATTTCCACTACTTCATAGGTCATTCCTTTGTCTGCCTCATTCCAGATCATACCGCGGAAGTTGATCAAATCTACCACACCGCGGAAATTATCTTCAGCACCGATGGGGAGCTGCAGGGGAACTGCGTTGCTGCCCAACATTTCACGCACCTGGTTCACTACGTTGAGGAAGTCGGCACCTGAACGGTCCATTTTGTTCACGAAGCCGATACGGGCGACGTTGTAATTGTTGGCCAGGCGCCAGTTGGTTTCGCTTTGGGGTTCAACACCGTCAACGGCGCTGAACAGGAATACCAGGCCATCAAGGATACGCAGCGAACGGTTTACTTCAACTGTGAAGTCAACGTGACCGGGGGTATCGATGATATTGATGTGGTATTTTTCGCCGCGGTAGTGCCAGAATACGGTTGTGGCAGCAGAGGTAATGGTGATACCCCTCTCCTGCTCCTGGACCATCCAGTCCATCGTGGCAGCTCCGTCGTGAACCTCACCAATTTTGTGGTTCACACCGGAATAGTATAATATGCGCTCCGTAGTAGTGGTTTTACCGGCGTCGATGTGCGCGGCAATACCAATGTTACGGGTGAGTGCAAGATTGCGTGACATAAAGGCTTTGTATGATCGTAATTATACTTTGAAGTGACTGAAAGCCTTGTTCGCTTCTGCCATTTTGTGGGTGTCTTCTTTCTTTTTCACAGAAGCACCTTCGCCTTTTGAAGCAGCGATGATTTCAGAAGCCAGACGGGCAGCCATAGACTTTTCGTTGCGCTTGCGGGCATAACCGATCATCCACTTGATACCAACGGCGATTTTACGAGCCGGGGGAACTTCGATTGGAATCTGGAAAGTTGACCCCCCAACGCGACGGGCTTTAACTTCTACCGTAGGCATTACGTTGTTGAGGGCGCGTTTCCATACTTCCAGACCGTCTTCTTCCACTTTCTTGCCAACGATTTCGAGCGAGTTGTAGAAGATGGCGAAAGCTGTAGACTTCTTGCCATCGTACATCAATCCGTTTACGAAACGGGTTACCAGCGGGTCATTATACCGGGGATCCGGTGCGCATATGCGCTTTTGTGGGCGTGATTTTCTCATCGCTTATTATTTCTTATCCTTTGCTTTGGGGCGCTTGGTTCCGTACTTCGAACGGCGCTGGTTACGTCCTTCCACACCGGCGGTGTCGAGTGCACCACGTACGATGTGATAGCGCACACCCGGCAGATCTTTCACCCTGCCACCGCGCACCAGCACGATCGAGTGTTCCTGCAGGTTGTGGCCTTCACCCGGGATGTAGGCGTTCACTTCCTTACCGTTGCTCAGACGAACACGCGCTACCTTCCGCATCGCCGAGTTCGGCTTCTTCGGTGTAGTGGTGTATACACGGGTGCAAACTCCCCTGCGCTGGGGGCATGCATCTAGGGCAGGAGACTTGCTCTTATTGATCAGGGTCTCCCTGCCTTTTCTTACCAATTGTTGTATGGTTGGCATTGTATTATCTACGTAATCTTCCTAAAAAGGACGGCAAAATTAAGATGAATTTTCGGGTTCCGCAACAGCGTTCCCAACTTTTTCGCAACATTGTCCAGTTTTATCTCAATCGCAGTGCTGATAAGCGTTTCATAGCGTTTGATTCAGTCTCTGAACCACTGTCTTTTACAAATATCCACCAGCTTGTGCGCATTGGCCCGTTAAAAACGCGCCCGGAGGCGAAACAAGAGCCAGCCTATCAGCGGCGCACCGAGAATAGAACACACAATATTAACCGGTAATTGTGAACCCAGCCAGCTAAGTCCGCTCAGCACATGTACCAACAACATGAACAACATACCGCACAGAACAGTATACGGAAGAAGTCTTTGGTGTTTACCTGTACCGGCTAACAGACGCGCAGCATGCGGTATGATGAGCCCGACAAAACTGAGCGGGCCGCAAACGGCTGTAATCAATCCGGCGAGAACCGCCGCCAACAACAGCATGCTGCGGCGGAATGCCAGTACAGATAAGCCCATGCTGCGCGCATAGACATCGCCCAATGCATACACGTCCATCGCAGCAGCCCGAGGCAAAGCCCACAACAAGGCAAGCACAACACCGAGTGCACACAATGCCTGAGGCAACCAACCGGCTACCTGCAAGGTACCCATGCCCCAGAGCAGATAGCGTTTCAGCGATTCGCCGCCAGACGTATACTGGAGCAACTCAGTAAAGGCTCCAATGAAATGACCAAGAAGGATACCAAAAACCAGAAGCGTAGCCGGCGTCTGGAGTAGTTTCATCGCGCTTAGGTTCAGTAACATCATCGCAAAAGCGCCTGCCATTGCTGCCAGGCTGCGCATTGGCAAAGGCAAATCACTTCCACCATCGAACCAAAAGCCGGCAAGCACAACCAAAGCCACACCCAAAGATGATCCTGAACTGATACCCAAGACGTAAGGACCTGCCAGCGGATTCCTGAAGGCCGTTTGCATCAACAGCCCGGCCAGCGCCAAGCCCGCGCCGGCAAGCAATGCCATAACGGCAGCGGGCAGCCTGAATTCAAGCAGCAGCAGCTGCGCCTGGTCTTCCGGTAAAACGGTGTACCAGCCACCGGAGCCCCAGGCAAGCGCCAGGAGCAACAGGCTGATCAGCAACAAGAGGCTGAGCGGTATGAATAAAATAGGTTTCAGGGCAGGGCGCGATAATAATGCATGTCCTTGTATCGCGCACTGTCAGCCGTAAATACGATGCGCAGATCGTGCAGCACTTTGTCTGGCCGCACACTGCCTTCTTCCCAGAATGGCAATCCTCCTCCCCTCCTGCTGCCTTTATTGGCGGCAAAGACCAGCCCTTCACGGAATGCACGGATGTTTCCAAAGCGCTTGTCCTCGGCCAATAATTCACCACGACTATGGTAGTCGTTGCAGTTGATCCAAACCCTGGCTTGTACGGCACGTTGAAACACGGCTTCAAGTTGCAGACTGAACGTACCGGACCCCGGATGGTCGGCCCACAAATACCTTCCACCGGCATCGCGCATCAGGATACTCAAATAGCTGTTCGACGCGGGAAGATTCCATTGCCCTGAATAAGGTGCATTCACGAGTACCGTCGGGCCTTCTTTCCTACGGGCACTGTCTGCAGCCATGCCCAGATAACTTTTCTCAATCACGTGGTACAAGCTGTCTGCCCTGCTGCCAAGTCCGAAAAGCCGCCCGGTAAACCGGAGCCATTCGCTGCGACCAAGTGGATGCGTTTCAGCGAAACTCTGTACCATGATAACCGGAATACCAGCCTTCTCCAAGCGCTTACAAAGGTCTGTGTTCGATTGATCCATCGTGTACCAGAACACGGCATCGGGAGCTGCTGCCACGAGTTCCTCAAAGCGCAACTTCCCGCCCGGCGCAAACGATACTACTTGTCCGTTTTCGATGCGTTCCCTCAGCTTGACCGAAGTAATAAAGGCCGTATCGTCAATGCCTATTACAGCGTTGCTCAGACCCAGCTCGTCGAACAGCGCACTGATGACCGATGAAAGACAAACCACGCGGGCCGATTCGGCATTCAACATGCCTTGCCGGTACTGGTAAGCAAAGTTCGGTGTCTGTGCATTGTTCCGCACGCTCAATAAGCTGTCGCCTTCGATGCCAAAGCACCGGGCAAACCGGGTTCCTGTTGGTGCATCTTTTCCGTTTGATGCGCCCTGACAGGCATACCAATATACCGGCAAGCAAAGCAGGAGGAAAACACGCCTGCCTGTCTTCATCCCTTAAAAACGAAATGCCAGGTTGAGCATCAGGCTTCTGGGTCGGGTATTGAAGCCAAGGATATCCTGATACACCGTATTCGCAAGGTTTTGCACTGCAACGCCAGCCTGAATCCGGTTTTTGTTCAAGGGCACGGAATAGAGCAGGTCGAACAACACCCAGGGTTCAATCACTTTGTAACCCAGGGCACCGTACGGACCTCGTGTTCCGTCGTACTGAACATCCGCCCGGGGGCCGCAAGCGCGGGCACGAAGGCTGAAAATACCGTATTTATCCGTCGCATAATTCAACCGGATGTTAAGGGTGGAAAAGCGGCGCGAAAGGGTGTCGGTCTGGCTGTTCCGGTTGAGGAAAACACCGCTCTCGTAAGCCTGATAGAGCAAGTTTCCATTGCTGCTCAGCTGGTCAAATTCCTGTCGGCCCTGCAATACTGTGATATTCCCCTGCAGGCTCCAATGGCGGTTGAACTGCACGCTGCCTTCAAGTTGCAGACCGGTTTGCACGGTGCGTCCGTTGTTGATATAGGTATCGCCAATGTTATCGCCAAACCCGAGGCTATCGATGGGCCGCTGGTTCCATGCATATACATACTGGATGGCATTGCGCGTGCGGTTATGGAATACCGACACCTGGAACGCGGCCTTTTGCCCGCGCCGCTTGTAACCGAGTTCGCTGGTGAACCCGTTTTCAGGCGAAAGGTTGGGATTACCCCGCTGCATTCCGCCGAAAGAGCGTTCAGGTGCCAAAAGCTGGTACAAAGAGGGTACAGCGAAGCCCGAGCTAAAATTTGTAAAAAGCATACTGCTCTTGCTGAGCCTGTACCAAGGGTTGATTTCATAGCTGGGAATCCAGCCATAGCGGTTGTGATGGCTTATGCGCGCACCACCTGAAACGCCGGCACGGCTGCCAATATTCAGATTCCCCTGCCAATAAGCCGCCAACACGCGGTTTTGCAGGTCCAGTGTATCGTAATTGGTGGTGGATTCATACTGGAAAATGCGGCTGTAATAATAAGAACTAACAGCGGCCAGTTCCTGGAGGTAACTCAAGCCGGCCGTCCATGACAACCTGGCACCGTTGTGTTGGATGAACAGGTCGGCGTTGCGGTTGCTACCGGAAAAACGATCGCGGTAAAAGCTGCCGTCGTACATTCCAGGTGCTACCATGGATGAATCGTTGACCGAGCGGCGCACGAGCTGGCTGATTCCACCCGTGAAATGCAAACTTTTCTTGCTGTTGAGCTGGTAATCGATGCCGCTGTGCAGGGTATTGCGTTCCATACGCAGGGTATAGTTTTCATCGTCGCGGAAAGCTCCGGCATCGATATCTGTGTTTTGGGTATTGTAACGCCAACCGGCCCAGGCACGCAACTTTTCATTCCCCCATCCTGCCCGCAGTGCGAAATCGGATTTGGTGAACCCATCGGCTTCATTCAGAAAAGTAGAGCCGTTTTTGGGGTCTGCAGCCGCGCTTATGCCATCGAAGCGATAATGGCGTGCCTGTGCAGCAAGGAAGGCTTTCCCTTTGCTCTGTTGTGTTGCGGCGCTGATGCCGCTGCTGTGACCGGGGCCAATCAGACCGCCGTGCAAAAAAACGCGGTTCACATTTCCGCCCTGGGCGGCTTTTCGGGTGATGATATTGACTACCCCGCCCAGGGCGCCGTTGCCATACAAGGTGCTGTGTCCGCCCTGTACTATTTCGATGCGTTCAATATCAGCCAGGGAAAATTCCGACAAATCGACTGAGCCGTTGGGTGTGGAAGGGTCGGAAATGCGCACACCATCGATGAGAATCGTGGTTTGATGTGCTGCGGTTCCCCTGAGGAATAAAGACTGATTGGAACCGGGCATCTGGGCAGCGCCAATCACATTGGCACCGGCCTGCAGGGCCAGCAGTTCGCCCAGGCTGTTGCACTGAGACGCAGCGAGGTCTTTGGCCTGGATAACCGTAACCATGCGCGGTGCATCTTGCACTTTGCGCTCCATGCGGTTGGTGGAAATGGAAACCTGGTCGAGCAGGGTACTGTCTGTACCGCGCTGAGCAAAGCCTGCCGGTAAGCCCGCCAGCAGACATAGTGTTAGGGTGATGGTGTGTTTTTTCATCGACTGTTTGCGTTGCTGCACAGCCGGAAAAAAGATGGGGGAACAGGGAAAATCCCGGAACCCGCCCGCCTTTGTCCCGAAAGCTGCGGTTAGCGTCGGAAACAGGCAGGTCTTCTGACTTAACCCGGCCTTCCTTCGCCTTCCCGTCTGCCTCGCGGCAGACAGTGGCATAATGAAGGAGCCTTGCAGGGCCTCACAGCAGCGGGAACTGTTCCGGATTCACACCGGATTCCCTTTTCATCCCGCTCCTTTTTCAAGCAGCGGGAACCTGATTCCGCTGCAATGATAAAACGAAATGTTTAACACAAAAACGAAATCTCTTCCACAAAAAGACTCCACAAAAGCTATCAGAGTTTGCGCGGAGGCATGTCGGGCTTGGCATAGGCATACCGTCCCAAGGGTTCCAAACCATAGTAGGCATCCAGCCCGCATACGCTGACAGAACCGGTTACCAAGGGGTTTATGAAACCATCTTCACCGAGGGCAGTATCCGGAAACTCAAGCCATGAAACACGTCCGATAACCAGGATGGTACCATTGCTTTTAACCGGAATCTCTTCGGCCAATTCAAGCCCTATACGCACCCGCGATTCCAACACCGCAGGAGCCTCAAATCCGGGGTAATAAAAGGGTTGAAGCCCGGTAGCAGCGAATTCCGAAACCTCCGCAGGATAGCGGGCTGAAGTCTGATGTGCAGCCCCGGCCATGCCTGCGCTCACCTGGTTCATGGTGTAGAATCCGGTTTCACGTATATGGCTCAGGGTATGCCTGTCAACACTATCCGGCCTGAATACAAGACCCAGCATAGCAGGGTTTGCACCTACATGAAAAACGGAATTGAACACAGCCAGGTTTTCCTGGCCTGCCTTGCTGCGGGTTCCTATCAACGCAAGGGCTTTGACACCCGGCAGCGAATTGATCAACTGGGCCCGGAAACGTTGCTCCAGTTCTGCCAGCGATTCGGAGTCGTAAAAAGGCATATGGTGGATTATTGGGTTCTGAGGGTACTGAGTCCGCCGTCTGCTCCTATGACCTGGCCGCTGATCCATCCGGCATGGTCGCTGAGCAGGAATGCCGCAAGTGCTGCTATTTCTTCTGCTTTTCCGTAGCGCGCCAGCGGATGGCGTTTGGCAGATGATTCTTTTTTTGCATCTGTATCCAGCAAACGTGCTGCCATCGGTGTTTCAACCAAACTGGGTGCGATGGCATTGACACGTACCGAAGGCGCCCATTCAGCCGCCAGTGTGCGCACCAGGCCTTCCACTGCACCTTTGGCGGCAGCGATTGATGCATGAAAAGGCATGCCCTGCCCTACTGCCACCGTACTGAAAAGCAATGCAGATCCCTGGCCGGAAGCTTTCAGCGCCGGATGAACTGCTTGCAAGAACCGCACAGCGCCCAATACGCTGATGGCAAAATCGTGCTGAAAATCTGCAACCTTTAAGCTGCGGAACATGCGCAGGTTGATGCTGCCAGGCGTGTAGACTGCGCCGTGCAATACATCCGGAAGACCGTTGGGCGCCTGTTCTTCCAGGGCATCCCAGATTATATGCTCCGCACCTGAAGGCAAGCCCTCCGCTTTCCGGGAACAAACAAAAACGCGATGGCCCTCTGCCAACAACTGATCTGCCAGCGCCTTTCCAATACCTGAAGTACCTCCGGCTATGGCGTAGTTCTTAACCTGCATACGCATATAAACAGCTGCAGGCCGGTTTGGTTCAGGCTCAGAAGGAACGGTTCACACCAATCAGCAACATCTGGCCGGGGCGGATGAAGGGTTCGCCGCTGGCTGTGATGTTGCGCATCAAAGGCAAATCGAAGCGCAGCGTGAAAGGCGCAGCACCGCGTTTGCGCAGCAGACGGTAGAAATGGAATGCGGTTCCGACACCGGCATCGGCAAGCAGTACCGGACTGTAAGTTTTACCGGCGTGACGGCCCCAAACGAGTCCTGCATCGGCAAAGAGATAGGCATCCATGCGCAGCCAGTTGCGGGTGAAGCGGGGAGCAAAACGCACCAGGCGGTCGAGGTCTATTTCTGCATTTCCGGAAAGGCCGCTGCTGCCGCGGAGGAGGGAAACGGTGCTGTCGCCGTACTTCACCGTACTGAGCGAATTGGCAAAACCGCGCAGGTTGAGCCCGCCGCCCTGCTGCCACCAAAGCCCGGGGAATGCCAGACGGCCATCTCCTCCGCCCCAATCGGCGCGGGTGAACTTGCTGTTATGCCATTGGTTTTCGGGATTGTCGCCGGCAGTGTACAATGCGCTTTCCGTGGGAAGATCATCCCCCGAAAACTGTCCGAAAAAGCGGGTATGTATATCCAGTTTTCCAAGCGTGTTGCGGTTGACGGCTTCTAGGCCGATCCAGCCGTAACGATGCGTGGAGAACGGACCGGCGCTGCGGGCGAACAGATGCATCAAGCCGCTTCCGTTGTAATACTTGTAGTCGTGGAAAAGTCCGAAGTTGAAGCTGGCATTGCGGCCTTCGCTCCAGCGGGAAGCATCCCACCAGCCGGGCAGGTTGCCGAACTGACCATTCAGGTCGCCGCCGAACACATGCCTGAAATCGCGGCGCTGCATGAAGCGGTAGTTCGCATAGGCCCGGTTGCTGCCCCAACGTTTGGAGATTCCGGCTTCCGAAGAAATCAATCCGTCGAGCCATTCGTGCCGCAGGTTGTATTCGAAAAGCCGGGCCACCCGGTTGG